>JABSOU010000136.1 GCA_013215215.1 Cognatishimia sp.
GAATGGTGGCTGGATGATCCCGACTGGCGCAGCGGCACGCGGGATTATTGGGATATCATCTGCGCCGAGGGGGACCGGCTGTGGTTATTCTACGCCCATGGCGGCGCAATTTCCTCGGGGTGGTTCTGTCACGGGAGCTTTGTGTAGGTCACCCGGCCCGGAGCGCGTGCGGCACGCACGCAGGGCCATCGCCGGCCCGACCCACCGGGCTGGCGATTTGCTGGCGGCGCACGATACAGGGAAGTTTCAGACATTTTGCCACCATAAAGCGCAAATCACTGACGCTCCACGCCACCCCGTCGGGCCAGCAATGGCCCTGCTTTGGGTCTGCGTTTCAAAACTGATCAGGAAAAGAAGGCCCCCGGCGGCGCGTCGGGTGGGGGCAAGAAAACTGCGCCACCGGGGTTGTGAGCGGGAAGATCTCGCTACAATGCCTTTATGCTCTTGGGATTGGGCAGATTCGGGGAACATAAGGGGCAATTTGAGTATCTCTTTGGGGCAAAACCGAGGCAGGGTTGATTTCTGGCGCAAACAGAGCGACGCTAAACCTCATGAACATGACCACACCGACTCCGTTTCAAAACGGACAAGCCGTGCCCCAGCAGGTGGCCTTCCACCGCACAGAGCTCAACGTGATCCTATCCCTTTACGGCCGCATGGTCGCCGCCGGAGAATGGCGCGATTATGGGATTTCCAACCTCAAAGACGTCGCCGTGTTTTCCGTGTTCAGACGCACCGCCGAACACCCGCTCTATACCATCGAAAAACGCCCGAAACTGCGCAACAAACAGGGGCTCTATTCCGTTGTTGGCATGGACGGGCAGATCCTGAAACGCGGGCACGAATTGAAAACCGTACTGCGCGTGTTGGAACGTAAATTGATCCGCGCTGTCGAATAGCTTAGCGCTTTTAGCCTCCGGGCGAGTCGTCAATCAGCCGCAAGCCCCAAACCAAGTCCACGTAGGTCTGGAAATCTGCATCGTTCAGAGGCAAAGCGCCGTCCGACAGCTTGAACGCTGGAACCCGAACATTGATGTAATTCTTCACCAGCGTTTCGTTCTTGATTTGCATGTTGAACACCGAAATTTCGCCGACAGTTGGGTTGTTCTTGTAGCCTTCACAGAAGGTGAGAAACAGTTTTGCGTGCTCTGGAATGTTGGGAAAGAAATGGCTGGCGGCATTGGTGCAGTGCCGGACATAGACATTCACCTGCCCATTTGCGTAGGCTTGAAGATCACCACTAATTGGGGTCTCTGCAGTGATCGCATAGAGCCTGGTCCACGCGTCGAAACTTTCGTCGCTTGGGATCATTTCATGGATAAAATAATCGTTGCCGCTTTCGCTCTTTCCCTGATCGCGAAAAATCTTACTCGTCTCGCCTATATTGTCGTGAGCGCTCCACGGGGGCAGAGAAAACTGAGAAACAACCGTGAACGTGCGCATGACAACCGGCACGTCTGATTGCGCGTAGGCACATAGTGCCAAGAATGGCGTGAACAAAACAGCTAAAACAATGCGCATCGTCGAACCCTTATGAAATGAAGGAAGAATAGTGATCAGCGGTCACCCACAGCAAGTCGGAAATTACCGACTGAGACGCATTCAATATTCTGGGTGGACTGCCGAATTTGGGCTCACGAACTCAGGTTCTCCACCACAAAGAAGAAGTTCCGCCACGCAAGCTGTTGCTCTTGTGACAGCTCACTGTCGCCGCCGATCTCAAAGGTCTCTGGTTCCAAGTGATCCAGATTAAGTTTGGTCGCCGCCGTGCACAGACGCTCTTCCTGTTCGCTGTTCAGCGGAGCCCCCATGATCTGCGCCAGATTCACTTCACCGGTCTGCGCCTTTTTCAGGTCAGTCACGATGCGCTCCATCTGTGCGGCCTCGGCGTCTTCGGGGAACGCCGTCACAACCGCATCGATGCGCGATAGATCCTCTTCGGCCTCGCCACCGCAGGCCCATTTGATGGCGATGGGGACAAGGACGAAATCAAAGCCAAAGAACACATTGCCAGACGGATCGTCCTGAGCGGACACAGGCGCCGCCAAGAGCGTCAGCGCAACCGCGCTGCTTCGTAGAAAATGAGACATAGAAAACCCCTCCCAAAGGTTTATCACTTGTTATTTTACACCTGCAGCCATCACGCAGAGCAATTCAAACATCACCGAAACGCCCAAGAACGCAGTCCCTCCGGCCTGATCAAATGGCGGCGATACCTCGACCATATCCGCACCGATAATGTTCAAACCCTCAAGCTCGCGCACAACCTGCAGCGCTTCAAAACTGTTCGGTCCGCCTACTTCGGGCGTACCTGTGCCCGGCGCGAAGGTCGGATCGATAAAGTCGATGTCATAGCTGACATAGGTGTCACCCGCCCCAACGATCTCGCGGGCTTCGGCCATGACATCTGGAATGCCACGCTTAAAGAATTCTTCAATGCGAATGATCCGAATGCCTTCGGCCCGTGCGAAATCGATGTCTTCGTCGTCATAGGCGGTGCCACGGATGCCGATCTGAACCACGCGTTTGGGGTCGAGCAACCCTTCTTCGACCGCGCGACGAAACGGCGTGCCATGGGTGTACATCGTGCCGCCGAAATAGCTGTGAAACAGATCCGTGTGGCTGTCAAAATGCACCATGCCTACAGGGCCGTTTCGCGCCACGGAGCGTAGAACCGGGAGCGAGGTCAGATGGTCTCCTCCGGCCGTCAGGGGCTTGATTCCGTGATCCAAGGCCTGATTGTAAAACCCAGTAATGCGCTCCATAGAGTCATGAATATCCGCAGGGTTTGGCCCCACATCGCCAAGGTCTGCGCAATTCAGTGCCTCAAACGGCCTGACACCCGTCGCGCCGTTCTGTGCACGGATCATAGTGGAGGCATCACGCAGTTGGCGCGGCCCATGACGCGGCCCCGGACGGTTGGTCGTGCCACTGTCCCAAGGCACGCCGATGATGCCGAGATCTACGTCGGCAATCCGCGCGTCCTCAAACCCGACATAGGGCAGGCGCATAAAGGTCGGCACCCCTGCAAAACGGGGCAGTTCCATGCCCGAGACTGGGCGAAAAAATCCGTCACTCATTGCGGTCCTCCAGAAAACGCTTGCGAGACGTCACCGGGCCGCCGCCTTGGTGTTCTATTCGGGCGATGGCCGCGTCGATATCCTCGTAGCAGGTCGCCATTGCATGGGCATTGGCGTGGATCATCCGCTGCGCGTCAACCACCATTGCGACATGGCCCTTCCAAAAGATCAGATCGCCGCGTTTATGAGGATCCTCCGCGCTCAAAGCCTTGCCCACATCGCTTTCCTGAAGATCGCTATCTGCGGGACATGCGATGCCACAGGCCAAAAGCGACGCCTGCACGAGGCCAGAGCAATCGATGCCAAAACGGCTGTTGCCCCCCCAAAGATAGGGTGTTTCCAGATAGAGTTCGGCCTCGGTGACCGGATCGCTTTGCATGTCTTGAATAGACCCCAGATGCTGCAAAGGCACATACCCATCTGCGGTTTGGGCAAAGCCGTTCTCTTCGCGGATGACATGCAGCAAACACCCGTGGCTCAGACGCACAGAATCCATAGATTTGATGTCGGGGCGGCGGTAGATGTGGCTGGAGGCTGCCGTCACCCGATGGCTCGGCGCGGGGCATTGCGCGAGGGCTGAATTCGGCACATAGCCCACATAGCCATCCTTAATCGCGCGCACAAAAGCCCAGCCTTTGTGGACCTCATAGACGTCCACGCCGTCCCCAAACAGCAACTGCCGCTCTCGATGGCCTTCTGGCACATTCATCAGATCGACCAGCGGCCAATGCACAGAAAACGGCTGAGGATCGACGTAGTCCACCCCGGGCCAACTGTCGCGCAGCGCAGGGTCTGCGACACGGGCGTTGGCGGGGGTGAGGCGTCGGTCTGGCGTCATATGTTCAGGATCTTGGGCAGAGCGTTCAAAACCGCACGCGCGCCCATGCCGACGCCACCTTTCGGGCGGCCTGGGGCGGCACTTGGGTTCCATCCGTAGATGTCAAAATGCGTATAGCTTTGGCCCTGGGCAAACCGCCGCAGGAATAGGGCCGCGGTGATGGATCCGGCAAATCCTCCCTTGGGGGCATTGTCCAAATCGGCGATGCCCGGTTCGATCATCTTTTCATAGGGCTCCCAGAAGGGCATGCGCCAGACGGGATCCGCGACCGCGTCGGCTGCGGCGCTTAGGGCTGAGGCAATCGCGTCGTCGTCGGTGTAAAACGGCGACAGATCCGGCCCCACAGCCACCCGGGCCGCGCCTGTCAAAGTCGCCATCGAGATGATCTGATCAGGATTCTCTTCAGAGGCCAAGGCCAAAGCGTCGGCAAGCACCAAACGCCCTTCTGCATCGGTGTTGTTGATCTCCACCGTCAGACCCTTGCGAGAATTCAGAATATCGCCGGGCCGGAACGCATCGCCGCTGACGGAATTCTCAACCGCTGGGATCAGGACGCGCAGCCGCAAAGGCAGGTTCAGCGCCATGATCATATGGGCCAGACCCAGCACAGTGGCCGCTCCCCCCATGTCCTTTTTCATCAACCCCATAGAGGCACCGGGCTTAAGGTTCAGCCCGCCCGTGTCAAAGCACACGCCCTTGCCTACCAAAGTCAGCGTTGGGCCAGAGGACCCCCAGCGCATATCAATCAGCCGTGGCGCACGCGGCGAGGCCCGGCCGACCGCATGGATCATCGGGAAATTCTGCTCCAGCAGATCCTCGCCTTTGGTGACGGTGAAGTCTGCTTCAAAACGCGTGGCCAAGTCACAGCTCGCGGCTTCAAGCTCATCAGGCCCCATGTCGCTTGCGGGCGTGTTGATCAGATCCCGCGTCAAGGCTTCGCCCGCGGCGATCGCTTCGACCTTTTGGGCATCAACACCCGCGGGACACACCAACTGCGCCTTTGCGCCCGAGGCTTTGGCATAACGATCAAACGCATAGCCTGCGAGCAGCCAACCAAGGGCCTCTGTCTCTGGATCAAGCCCCGCAAGGTCACTCGCCAATGTGTAACTGCCCTCAGGCAAAGACTTCGCCGAAGCCGCCAAGGCAAACCGAGACCGCGCGCGCGCTTTGTCCGATCCTAACCCCACAACGGCTGCGGAAATCTCACCATCAGTGCCAGGCAATAACGCAACCGACCCAAGCGCCGCTTTGAAATCCGTGGCGGCGATCCAAGCTTGTGTGGCGTCAGGCTGCGTAGCGATCCAATCCTCGACGCCCTCTGATGTCAGCGCATAAAGCGGTGTTGCGTCACAAGAGGGGGCGGCAAACGTAAGTGGCATAGTTGGGTCTTTGCTGGAAGTAAAAGCTCGATAGCCCCAGCCTAGCCGCTTCGCATGAGGCATCAAGCGGTTTTATCCCGATGTATCACAAAGCAGCCGATAGTCGGTCAAAGACCGGTCACCAATGCGCAAAAGCCGAAAGAACGTGGCGGCCGTCGCGGCCATATCCCGCCGCTCCAAAGCGTCACAAACGGCACGGCTTGCAGTAGAAAGCGACTGCATCCCGATTTGCTCGCCAATGGTATCAAGCCCCGTGACCGACAAGGCAAAGGCCTCCCAATTCCCGGCCTTATAGAGTGCATCTGCGCGACTGAGGCGCTCGGCCAGCTCTTTCATCGCTGTGGCCAGCACCTCTTGCGCTTCTTTGGTGCCCAAAAGGTTAAACAAATGCCGGATCTGTTTTTGGTCAAACTGAACCGTCTCATCTAAATACAGTACTGAAATCTGAGTCATCGCCCACCTATCGTCCTCGACCCACCACGGTCGCGACCTTGATGCCAGCGCGAGTTTTGAATTTCGTTAGGATCGGTCGGCGATTTGCAGTCAAATCGATGCGAATTGGCGTCAATTTGTTCCGAACTTACGAAACGGCCGTGAAGAAAGGCCAGCGAAAGCAGGGTTTCACTCTCGCTTTGGTCTCTGTAACTAAGGATCAAAGAGGTGCCGTTTTGGACAGTTTTGATCTCATTTTACTCAGCTGCGTTTCCCTGCTCATTGCCGGCACAATCAAAGGTCTCGCGGGTCTTGGCCTGCCAACCGCCTCTGCGGGGATAATGACGCTCTGGATTGCCCCGCGCACCGCCATTGCCCTGATCCTGATCCCAATGCTGGTCTCCAACGCCTGGCAAGTGTGGCGCATGGGCGATGTACTGGGCACCATTCGCAGATATGCCCCGCTTTGCGCCTCGCTCGCAGTGGTGCTCTTTGTGACGCTCAGCCTCTCGGCCTCTGCGCCCGACCGCGTGATCTTCATCGTTCTGGGAGTGTCGATCCTCAGTTTCAGCGTCGTCAATCTCTTGGTCGCCTTGCCGCAACTGCCCGCGCGTCTGGATAAGCCCGCGCAGCTTATTGCGGGGGCCATCGCGGGCGTGCTTGGGGGGCTCAGCGGGATCTGGGCCGCGCCGATGGTGTTCTATCTCACCGCAAGCCAGGTCGACAAAGACGAATTCATCCGCGCCACCGGCCTCTTGATCTTTGCGGGCTCTGTACCTTTGGCCATCGGCTATATTCAGCAAGGCTTTCTAACCCAGCAATTTGCGCTGATTGGGGCTGTCATGATCGTACCAACGCTAATCGGATTTTCCATCGGAGAACGCATCCGCATGGGCTGGCCCAGCGACACCTTCCGCAAAGTGTTCCTCTATATGTTCCTGGTGATGGGTCTGAACTTGCTGCGCCGCGGGCTGTTCTAGGTCGCGGAAACTTTGAAAGTTTCCGACGTCGATTTCTTTAAAAGAAATCGCAACAAAAAAGCCCCACCTACCGGCAGGGCTTATCTAACTCTCCAAAAGGCCTGAAATCAGCCCTTCTTCAAGGCCTCACGGCCCAGCGTCTCTGCAATCTGAACCGCGTTCAGCGCAGCACCCTTGCGCAGGTTGTCAGAGACGCACCACAGGTTGATCCCGTTCTCAATAGTGCTGTCCTGACGGATCCGCGAAATGAAAGTCGCGAAGTCACCGACGCATTCTTTCGGGGTCACATAGCCACCGTCTTCGCGTTTGTCGATCACCATGATGCCCGGCGCTTCACGCAGGATTTCGCGCGCTTCGTCCTCATCTAGGAACTCTTCGAATTCGATGTTCACTGACTCGGAATGGCCCACAAATACAGGCACACGCACGCAGGTCGCCGTGACTTTGATCGCAGGATCCACGATCTTTTTGGTCTCAGCCACCATCTTCCACTCTTCTTTGGTGGAACCGTCTTCCATGAACACATCGATATGCGGGATGACGTTAAATGCGATCTCTTTGGTATAGACCTTGGCCGGCACATCAGAGGTCGGATTATAAACCGCTTTCGTCTGATCCCACAGCTCGTCCATGGCGTCTTTGCCAGAGCCAGAGACGGACTGATATGTGCTTACAACCACGCGTTTGATCTTCGCACGATCGTGCAGCGGCTTCAGCGCCACAACCATCTGCGCGGTCGAACAATTCGGGTTCGCGATGATGTTCTTCTTGGAATAGCCATGAATAGCATCTGCGTTACACTCTGGCACGATCAGAGGCACGTCCGGGTCGTAGCGATAGAGCGAAGAGTTGTCGATCACGACACAGCCCGCCGCCGCTGCCTTTGGCGCGTATTCCTTGGTCGCGGTCGAGCCGACAGCAAACAGAGCCATGTCCCAGCCGGTGAAATCAAAGGTATCGAGATCCTGGGTGGTCAGGGTCTTGTCGCCAAAGCTGACTTCTGTGCCCAGCGACCGACGGCTGGCAAGAACTGCAAGTTCATCCACGGGGAACTGACGCTCCGCGAGGATATTCAGCATTTCGCGGCCCACGTTTCCGGTGGCTCCCACGACAACGACACGATATCCCATTTTCTTCTCCATAAGACTTAGGTGCCCGAGCAATTCGGACGCGCTCTCATACCGAGCTTTCCTCATGGAAAAAAGGGGCAGGGGGCCGCATTCTTGTGATGTGGGACATCAAAGAACGCGATTTTAGGGATTATTCGGCCGCAAGCAGCCCCTGATAGACCTCAACCAACGCGCGTGCTTCATTTTCAATGG
>JABSOU010000137.1 GCA_013215215.1 Cognatishimia sp.
GTGTCGAGACTCTTGGCGGGCATCTTGGGGTTTTGCGGACTGGTTTAATTTGAGTATCGATGATTGCTCAACCATACCAGCACGCCCCGCTACACGAGCTTTATGCCTACGCCATGCAAGGGTGCTCAAACGCGGGTGGGAGGTTCAATCAGTTTTTGAGACTTTCCGTGACACAATTCGTCGTCACCGTATCGATCACACTCAAAATAAAGATAATTGTTTCAGATCCCCATCCATTGTCGGCTTCGATTTCTTTCTAGGCCTTTTGCGGCTGCCTAGTTTTTTAAACACGGCATCTGCGTCAGCCCGAAATCTCTCAGATTTACGCACACACGAGATGCGTTTTTTGGCGTCGCGTGCGGCGATTTCATGATCGACAATGCGGATTGGGTAGTCTCGGCCTAGTTCGAACCTCGTGTCATCCAGCAGTGTTTGCGTCCACGTCCAGGGAGTATGAATGTGCGCGTTTGGAACGTCCCTAAGTTCCGGCACCCATTTTCGAATGAACTCACCATGCGGATCTTGGTCTTGAGATTGTTTTACGGGGTTGTAGACGCGCATCGCATTGATCCCAGTTACGCCCGATTGCATTTGCAGCTGGCTAAAATGGATTCCGGGCTCGTAGTCGGTAAACACACGGGCCAAATGCGGGCCCGTTCGACGCCAATCCAGCCAAAGTTGATAACTTGCAAAACTCACGAGCATTGCGCGCATTCAAAACGTGATCCAGCCTTCTGACACAAGATTGCGCATGCATGCATCGATAAACGGATAGCCTGTTTGACCTGTGGACCAAGCGTGAAAGTAAGCGTCGTTGTGGTCTTTTTCGCGGATTCCTTCGAATGCCGGATGCATACAGGTTGTCTCAATCGAGGGCTGATCCTCGAGCTTTTGAATGAAATGGCACCGCCATGCGAGTCGCGCTCCAAAGGCAGAAAGGTTGCGACCAAACCGTTGCTTTTCTGTTGGCGACAATTGTTTGCGCCGATTTGCAATTGCCTGAGCAACCTCTCGTACAGAAAGGGTTCCCCAAGCAAGATGTGCAGACAGGCGGGAACAGTGGACTTCGGACGCCAGAGGCGCTGAGATATGAAAAAGGTATCGCTCAGAACGATGCGCTAAAAAACTGCGCAAGTCGCTAACGGCGGATTTGCGACCTCCTTTTTGAACGCGGCCTTCAACCGGGTCGTCAAACATTGGATCTTCCTTGCCCGGTGGCGGTTGCAGTGGGCAGTTCACAGCAGGTTGCAGAGCAACAGGTTTGGGTTTTATCGCCTCTGCCATGCGGGCGTTTCTGATTAAGGACCAATCATCACGGCTGTGCAGACGCCGAACGACGCCGTTGCAGGGAAATTCATGCACTCCAATACCTAGATCTGCACACAATTTGGCGACCGCTAGGTCACGGGCATATGTCCAGGCATTGCCCGTCTCTTCGTGGCTGAATACGTCACGAGCACCAAATTCTCGATGTATATCGGCGATGACATCTACAGCATTGCCCACCCTGACAACGAGTGGTTGGCCCATGTCAGTAAGTGCTGAATTCAAGTCTGTTAAACAGTCGTGGATAAAGTACCAATGACGGCGCGCTGCATCCGGTTGCTTCCAGAGTTCTGGCTCGACAATGTAGAGCGGTATCACCGGGCGGCCTGTTTCTGCGGCCGCCAGCAAGGGCGCGTGATCGTGAAACCTCAGGTCTCGTTTGAACCAAACAATACAAGGCTTTCCCGACATAATGCTCGCCCTTATTTGTAAGTCTCTCTGCGATCCGCAAACCTGCGGACGCGCCTGCGCCAGGCTTTGTAACTCCCCTCATTCAATTGTTGGCGCATCAGAGTTTTGACTTGTTTGTCGCTCACACCGTATTCGGCTTGGATATCCGCAAAGCTCACATGATCTGAGAGCGCCATTTCAATGATGCCGCTGATGTGGTCTGGCGAAAGGGTTGTGATGCTAGAGGGTTTAGACAATTTACAGTCCTTGATCTGCTAGTATCTGCGGAATCTTTTTCTTGAGTTTAAAGAAGCCTTTCGTCGCATGGGGCCATGTAACAAGGTCGTACCGACGCGGCACAAGAGTGAGTGTCACCCCTTCTTTTGACAGAGGACCTCGCGCAGCGGCCAATTTGGACGCAATGGGGCCAACCGTAGTAAACGCAGTTGCCACATGCGAGGTGCCAGCCGTTTCTGACGCTTCTAAAATGGCGTCTGCCCATGTGTCTGTTTCGACCATGTCATATGGCTTGTTCTGGCGCATCAGAGCGTCGCGAACAGCGCCTTGTTTAAAGGACTGTACCAATGCGCTTTGATGCTCTGTGGTCAAACATCTCAGTCCGATCGTGCCTGCATTCGTAACGCTAAGAACCTGTTCCGGCGTGCAATCCTCGGCCGTCACAACATGCACGCTGTCTGATGGCAACGACGTGGGCGTTACGTTCAACGGGACGAAGGGGTGATCGCAGTCCTCTACCAGGGCCTCAGCGTCGCGCGCGAGTTGCCCCGCGGGGTTAAACATACCCTGGGTGAACTTTACAATGTTGTCAGGCCGCGCCAGATAATGCTTGCCTTTGGTGTGCAGCCCAGCCACCCACCGCCAACTGATCGTGTTTGAGGCCGGATCCCCGTCAATCAGGTTACGCATGAAAAAATCAGCGCCCAAATGCCATGGCAAGCGTAGGGTAAAAATCCAGATAGATGCGAACCACATGCGAATATGGTTGTGCAAATAGCCCGTCAGTTTCAGTTCATGACACCAATGATCAAAGCAGGCGATACCCGTTTGTCCACGCACGGCGCTTTGGTAGTCCGTTCGCCGATGGATGTTCTGATCCAATGCATCGCGGGCGTGCTGAAGCTCTTCTTGATAACCTTTCCAAACGCTCGGGTGTTGCTCGAGCCAGCCTTTAAAATAGCTTCTCCAGAATACTTCTTGAATAAATGCCATGGCAGCCTCTGGGCCATGACGTGCAATCGTATACTCTAGAACCTCTTCTTCGGAAATCAATCGATGGCGTATCCAAGGGGAAAGGGCTGAAACTGTGCTATAGTCAGAAGGTCCGAGTGCGTAATTCCGTCTTGTCGCGTAGTGTTTTGCAGCAAGCGGCAGGAACGCCTCTAGTCGCGCCAATCCAGCCGCCCGCGTCGGAACAAAGGCGACATCATCAGACGGTCGAGACTGGGCGGAATTGCTGTCTTGAAAGGTGTTCAATTTTGCGATGCCCCCGGTTTTGCTTTCATTGTCTTCCCGCGGTCGTTTCTGCAGCGCTCCGAGCAATATCTGACGTCGTCCCAGACGAGTTTCCACTTTTTGCGCCACGTGAACGGACGCCCGCACGCCGCACATGTTTTTTGTGGCAAATCAGACTTTTTCATCTGCATCCATCGCGCTTAAGAACCTGCGACTGTCGTCTCTGACTGCGTCGTGTTTTTCGTCGCTCATTCGGTCCAGGGTCTTGTAGATCAGCCCCATGCGAGGGTTGCCACGCAGCTTTGTTTCATTGCGCGACAGAAAATCCCAATAAAGATAGTTGAATGGGCAAGCGTTTGGCCCGTTTTTGACAGTCGGCTTGTATCGGCAATTGCGGCAGTAGTCGGACATCTTGTTGATGTAGGCACCGCTTGCGGCATATGGCTTGGACCCAAGTTGACCGCCGTCTGCAAACAAGATCATCCCAGTTACGTTGGGCAGTTCGACCCATTCATAGGCGTCCGCGTAAACAATCATATACCAATTGTTCACCTCATCGGGATCCAGCCCCGCGATCAGAGCAAAATTGCCAAGTACCATCAGACGTTGGATATGATGCGCATAGGCGTTGCTCTTGGTTTCTGAAATACACTGTCGCAGGCAGTTCATCTGCGTATCCCCGGTCCAGAACAACGAGGGGAGGGGTCTGTCCACACCAAAGAAATTCATCGCCTGATAGGCGGGCATCTTAAGCCAATAGATCCCGCGTACATATTCACGCCACCCTAAAATCTGGCGAATGAACCCTTCTACGGCGTTCAGCGGAGCGTGACCGTCATGATAGGCCGCCTCGGCCTGCCTGATGCATTCCATCGGGGTCAGAAGGCCGCAGTTCAAATACAGCCCAATATGGCTGTGAAACATCCAAGGTTCGCCCTGGATCATGGCGTCCTGATAGTCGCCAAACAAACAAAAGCGCCGTTCGACAAACGCGCCCAATGCCTCGAGCGCCTGATCACGGGTCACGGCGAAATGGAATGGGTGCAGGTCGCCGAAATGGTCGTCAAACCGAGCCTCAACCAAGTCTAACACCGATTGAGTTATTGGGTCTGGTTTTGCCTTATAGGTATCGGGAATTTTCAGGCCATTGGACGGAGGTTTGCGATTTTCCGTATCAAAGTTCCACTGCCCCCCAATCGGTCCATCTTGGCTCATAAGGATGGCGTATTTGCGTCGCATTTCGCGATAGAAATACTCCATGCGCAGTTGTTTTCGACCCGCCGCCCAAGATGCGAAGTCTTCGACTGAACAAAGGAACCGGTCATCTTCCCGAAGTGAGACTGTCACAGAGAGTCTTTCGGCCCAGGTCTCAAACTCTTTCAAGAGCCTGAATTCGCCGGGTTTGGTAATAACGACCTCTGAACATCCGTGCCGTGTCAGCGCCTTTTCGACTTCACCGAACAGAGTACCTCTATTGTTCGGATCGTCGTATTTTATGTAGCGAACTTCATTACCGCGCGCCTGTCGCTCTTGCGCGAAATGGCGCATAGCACTGAAAATAAAAGCAATCTTCTTTTTGTGATGTTTAACGTAAGTCGCTTCTTGCCTGACTTCGCACATCAAGATCAAATCGTCGTCCTCAACATCAGTCAGACTAGACAGAGTATGGGTGAGCTGGTCTCCAAGAACGAGGCGAAGTTTCATTTTTCGAGCACTTTGCAATATTCGCTTTGTGTAGCGGTCAACCCAAAGCAAGCTTGTTGAATAGGGGGCGTCAAATTTCGGACCTCACTGAAACATCGCTAAGAGGAACCTCTAGCGGGCTGCTTGAGTGGATAACCAAGACCCGCTAGAGACCGTGATCGGACGCCATCTGCGGTTAATCGCGAGGCGTTCTATTTTAAGCCACATGAAGTGGCTTCAAGATGTCCGAAAGGTCGAGTTCCACTTGCCGCGCGACAAGCTCGGGGAAATCCGCAACATCATGCATTTCGCCAATCAACCCGACGCAACGCAAGCCAGCTCTCTGCGCTGCTTTCGCGCCGTCAGGGTTATCCTCGATTGCGATGGCTTGGGCGGGTTGCAAATTGAGGTCTTGGAGCGCCTTGATATAGGCATCGCCCGCCGGTTTCGGGTGTTTCACCATACTGCTGGTTGTAAACACATCAAAATTGGAAAGCCCGATGCCAATTGCGTCGAGCACGCTTTCGATATTTTCCAAAGAAGTTGTTGTAACCAGTCCAAGCTTCAGGCCTTCAGAACGAGCGTGTTTGATCGTGTCTTTTACGCCCGTGCGCGCTTCGATCTGTTTCAAGGACAAATGTTCTTGAAAAATTTTCGACTTACGCTGATGGATAGCGCGCGCATCTACGGTTGTGTTTCTTGCTTTGGCATATGTCTCAATGCGTTTCAGGCCGCCTGAGTCCTTTAGCATGTTCTGGTATTCGCTTTTTGTCCAAGTCCACGACAATCCGGCTTCGCTAAAGGCTTGATTGTAGGCTGCCAACTGGATCCCAGATGTTTCTGCCAGAGTGCCAATTGATCCAAAAAGTATTGCGTGAGTCATCTATCCCTCCTGATTTGCCATTGATACGAACAGGCGAGCGCTTGAGATCAAAATTTGCAGGGTGCGAAAGATGCGTGTGACACCGTGATGTCACTCGCTTTTGCGCAATGCACCAGGGCGGAAAGATGCAGGCGAAACAGTGCATTAGGATTTAGAAGAGTTTTGTTGCTTGAGCGAAGTGGGAGCTCTGTAGCGCTAAGCTCTGATTTCGTTTTCAATTTCAGATGAATGCGTAGAGCTTTTCTTTGCGTCACCAGAACCGTATTTTTGGAACGTGGACTTCGCGGGCAACGTCTTTTATCTCGCGTATTCTATTTACCTATACGGAGAGGGGGAATACCTGATATCCCCCCTACTTTATGTCCTATAAGTCCCCTGAATGTTTTCTGTCACCTACCAGTATTTACTCTTCGTATCCGAGAAGAGTTTCATACTTGATCAGGGACTTGAGATGGTTTTCCGGCTGCTTGGTCGCTGGGCCATCTAGCGGTGCTATTGGGCGGGGTGGTTCTGTTTCTGCTGATACATCAAGCCAGGGGCACTGATGTCCCAGAGCATCCCTAAGCTTCTCTTGCAGCACTCTGACCACTACTTCTTCGTCGGACTTCCTGATTAGGACGCTGTCATGAATGGGGAATGCCGGGATACCCATGTCGCAGAGGCGCTGCAGTACGTCCATCAGCATTTCTGCCTCAATGAACTGAAGTTCCAGTGTTAAGCGGGGCGTGGACCGCAGGAATGGCATGACCGCATAGATACCGGGGAGTAGGTCTTCAATCTTCTGGTCTTTCAAACCGTATTTCTCTTTGAAGGGCTTCCCGTCCTGACGCGGGAACCTTTTGGGACTGCTACCAATGGCGTGGATGATGCACTGGACCAAGATCTTGGCAGCCTTGCGGTGCTGTTTGGTCTTTACCCAGTCGATGGCTGCATAGGGGTCCGGCGGCAGCCGTTCAGCATATCCTGTCAGTGCCGCCAGAATCGACACATGGGAGGCCTTGAGGTCAATCTCGCAGACCGGTTCACCGTCAATCGTACAGCGCAGACGCTGGGATTCTGACATGTTCTGATAGTCGCCATAAGTTCTTCCACCGCCTACAAGGCTGCCAGTGTAGATGCGCCGTAATGTGGTGTCACATTTCCGCCCGTCTGCGTCCTTGAGAACGTGAGATGATAAGTGTTCATTGATACGGCGTACCAAAGCTTGTTGGAACTGGATGGCATCCTCCGGAAAGTCCGACAAGGGCAGCTGTCGTTCGCCTGGGCAGCCGCGATAGTCCGCTTTGGCCGCCCGTACCACAATCAGATCAGACACCACCCTTTTGTAGGTGAGACTGTCTCTCCAGGCCACCAGACGGTCCCTGAAGCTGTCCGAGCAGCGATAGATCGTGGCGCAACGCCTTTTCTTCGGAGCCACTGCCCGTAGTAATAGTCCGCACTGGATCAGCGCTTTGGTGATTGTTGCAGCAGCTTGATAGCCGCAGGGCTTTCCGGTCCAGCGATGACGATCCATCAGAATGCCGAACCAATCGACTTTAGTGGCGGCCCGCAAAAAGGACACGATGAAGCAGACCTGTTTGTCGAGGTTTTGCAGAGTTCGCTTGTTGGGCTTGGGGCTGTTGGTCCCGGCACTGAGGAACGGCGCTGCATCATTGATGACACCGATCTCTTCGAGCAGCTGCAGAGCGATCCTGAAGGTGGTGTCGTCACCGGCGGTGTGCTCGCCATCGACGAAAAGCTCGGCCCTAGTCGGCGCGCACGGGGTTGTGTCCCCGCGCGAGAGCGCAGGGGGCAATGTACTGATTTGCATGTGGGATTTCCTGTGAGTTTGGATCCCAGTCACGCGCGTTCACGCTAAGAAACTTTGCGCGTGTCTGGTCAACTACGTACAAGAAACCCGGCGGCCCTGCTGGAGAACTCGGGGGATGGACAAAAAAACAGGGGCACGTCTCTGCGCTGCCCTCTTGGACCGGCCTCAAGCCGTCAGGTCGAAATCGAAAAAATGCGCCGCGATTTACGGAGGCATATCCCCCCAAGCGCAACGCTGTAGTCCCCCCTGGGGGCTCTGTTCGCCCGTGAGCCCTGAGGTGGTTTTCTGCCAGAGTCCCTCAGAGGGACTTCAAGGGCCG
>JABSOU010000138.1 GCA_013215215.1 Cognatishimia sp.
GGTATAATCGCGGCGTGGTCGAGAAGGTCTTTGGCTTTTGTGACGACACGCAGCGCGAGCATTTCTTCTCTCAGGTGCAGGATTTCGAAAAGATGCTGGTCGATGAGGGCATCCTGCTTTTCAAGTTCTGGCTGAACGTGGGACGCGCCGAACAGCTGCGCCGTTTTCTGTCGCGCGAGAGTGACCCGTTGAAACAGTGGAAACTCAGTTGGATCGACGTCGAGGGCCTTAAGAAATGGGACGACTATACTGCCGCGATTGGCGAGACCCTGACCCGCTCTGACAGCGCCCCTGCCCCTTGGACCGTGATCCGCTCTGACGACAAGCGTCGAGCGCGATTGGCCGCAATCCGGCATGTGCTAAGCCAGATCGACTATGACCGCAAAGACGCCGCCGCCATTGGCGCGCAAGACGACAAAATCTGCGGAGGCATCGACATCTGGAATGCCTAAACGCGGCTATCATCACGGCAACCTGCGACAAGCGCTGGTTGAGGCGGCCTTGCAACTGATCGAGGCGAAGGGGCCGACCGGTTTCACTCTCTCAGAGGCCGCGAAAACCGCGGGTGTGACCCCGGCTGCGGTCTATCGACACTTCGAAGGGCGCGACGATCTGATCGCCGAGGCAGCGCGCCAAGGCTATGAAATATTTGCTGATTTGATGCAATATGCCTATGACAAGGGCCAACCTTCGGCGCTCTCGTCCTTTGAAGCGACAGGGCGCGCCTATCTCGCCTTTGCCCGTCGTTATCCGGGCCACTATATCGCGATGTTTGAAAGCGGGATATCGGTCAACCGCACCCCAGAACTCGCCGCCGTGGCACAGCGCGCGCGCGGTGTGATGGAGAAGGCCGCTGCTGATCTTTCCGAACACATCCCGCCAGAGAAACGCCCGCCGCCCAGCATGTTCTCCGCCCATGTTTGGGCCATGAGCCACGGCGTTGTGGAACTTTTTGCGCGGAACTCGCCCGGCACCCAAAGCCCCTTTGCGCCCGAGGATTTGCTTGAATCTGGGATCGGTGTTTACCTGCGTGGCCTTGGGCTGATCAAACCGGATGCCTGATCACTCATAGGCGAGCGCCACCCAAACATGCACGCCGATCAACGGCACCATGGCTGCAGAGATCCCGATGTGGGCAACAAGCCAGAGCAGATAGAGCCAATTCTGCCGATATCCTATGACTTGCCGGTTCAAGACTCCGGTCAGCGCGAGCAGGAAAAACAAGACGCTCAGCCCTGTCATCCATGCATGCCCTAGACGCACCGCATGCAAGGCAAAGACATAGGTCGCGGCCACGCCGACCCAGCGATGTTGGCTGAGGTCACTCGAGACAAGCCCGAGCTTGGGAAAGCCGCGTTTGAAGAACAATACCCACTGAAAAATCAACAGGGTCAGCAAAAGGCTTCCGCTGACAACCTGCCATGTAAACGTCCCGCGCACCGAAAACCAATCTGCTGAAAAATCCAAGAACGTGAGCGCAATCAGCAAAAGCGCCAGGAAGATAAACGGCGCATAGGGCGTCCGTCTGAGGCGGATCATGAAATTTTGCATGGGGTAAACTCCTCATTGAAATCAGAAGCTTGGCTGCGGGAAATTAGAATACTTGTGACGATGGGTGCAGCGGCGGCCCTGACCGATTGCATGAACGTCTCGAGATCAGGCAATTGGCGCAAGTCCGTATCAGGCCACATGCTCCCCAGAGGCACGGGCTCTGCGAAGCCAGAGGTTTTCTCCAGATATTGCCCGTAAGCCTCTGCCACTGATTGGAGCATGGTTTCAATGACCGCCAAGGCTTCTTCGGCCGAAATCTGAGGCGTCGGGTAGGTCCATGTCGTCGCTCCCATCACGTCATTCAATTTCCAATCGGTCTTGGGGCTGTCTGGGTGTTCATTGTGGCAGGTCACACAGGGCTGCACGCTCGCGATATCAGGATACATCGCCACCAGTCGCGCATCCTCAGTGGCCGAAAAGGCCGGTTCCCGCGTCGCTTTTACCCCCTGAAACACCTGCATCTGATCTTTGCCAAACAGGTTAGACGCATTGATTGGTGCGTCGGATCCCAAATAGAGCCCCAGTTCGGCCGGTTTCGTTTCCAGTCGTGCCGCTGTCAAACGCAGGAATAGTGCAGGTAGAGGTCCCTTTTCTACCCCCGGCTCTTCCCAGTCCTCGCCAAATTTCAAACCCGCCCTAAGCCCGCCTCCGACAATCCGCTTGGTGTAAATCGACCGCGCCGCATCATTGAGCGTATTGAGCGCTTCAAAGACCTCGCGCGTGTCATATGAACAGCTGGAGGCCTGCTGCGCATTCGCATCCGCCAATGGCTCTGGCGCCGTGACAAAGAGGTAGATCGCCAGACAGGTAAAGCCTCCGGCAAGGGTGATCTTCAATGGGGTCATTCGCTCTTCCCTTCGAAAATTTTCTCGCTGCCATAGGGGCTTGGGCCGCTGAGGAGATAAGATCTGACGGCCTCGACATCGAAGCGTTCAGAGGTACGGATGGGGGTGCGATAGGCGTGATTGCCGTGGAAATCGTGGCAGGTCAGGCAAGAGGTCCAATCCTTTGCGGCAATCAGATCGACGTGACTTGGAGAGATCGGATCGCTTTTGAGACTGAGTTCACTGAGACAGGCGCTGCAGAACTCTAGTCCAACAAAGGCGCGCTCGGCGGTGTGTTCTGTGTGACATCCGAGACAGCTTGTGGCGTCGACCTGCATGATGGCCTCCGCAAAGCGTGGCTCGCGAAATCGATAGATCGGGTGGCGCTCGTTGGGGCGGGCGTGGCAGGCGAGGCATTGGTCTGAGCTGACTTCGCCAAAACCGAAGTCGACCGGATGATCGCGAAAGCCAATTTGGTGATGGAGCTTGGCCTGAATCTGTTGCCGTGTCGTGCCCGGACTTGGTATGTGGCAGGCCGTGCAGGTGATCCCTTGATGATCTTTCAAGAGCGGCCCATGCGCAAAAGACGCCATATTTTTTGGTGCTTGAAAGGCCCAAACAGCCAAAGCCAGTGACGGGATCGCCAAGATCACCGCAAACCAGCGTACCCTCCGCGCCTGAGGTAGCCGCATAATACCCCCCAAGAAATTTCTAGCTAAAGTTGCTTAAAATTTTAGAGGGCAAGTAAGGCGTGAAAGAGTTACGAAAGGGTTAAGGAAAGTGTTAACGGATAAGGTACTGAATGTAATACCTAAAAATTAAGAACTCACGCACTTAAGTTAGTGGGATCGAAACCAATAAAGAGAGGCTTAAATGAGCAAACGTCATCGCGACGCGAAGAATGGACAATTCGTAACAGAAACAACAGCACGTCGGCGACCAGCAACCACTCTGTCTGAAACCGTCGGCGGCGGTGCAACAGGTCGAGAACGGAGCACAAAGACAGGTCAATTTGTTCCGAACGGAACGGCGAAACGCAAACCCAGTACAACTGTAACGGAAGACAAATAGTCTCCCAAAAACAAAAAGGGCCGCCCGAAGGCAGCCCTTTCCGAAAATATCGACCCAGGCGATTAACGCTTGGAGAACTGGAAGGAACGACGCGCTTTGCGCTTACCGAACTTCTTACGTTCAACGACACGAGAGTCACGTGTCAGGAAGCCAGCGGCTTTCAGTGCGCCACGCAGGGATGGTTCATAAAGCTGCAGAGCCTTAGAGATACCGTGCTTAACCGCACCCGCTTGGCCGGACAGACCGCCGCCTTTAACGGTCGCGTAAACGTCAAACTCGCCTTCAACGCCAGCCACAGTGAACGGCTGCGCCAGGATCATCTGCAGCACTGGACGTGCGAAATATTCGTTCATTGGTTTGCCGTTGACTTCGACCTTGCCGGAACCTGGCTTGATCCAAACGCGGGCAACCGCATCTTTACGTTTGCCGGTCGCATAAGAACGGCCCAGCTCGTCACGAACAGGCTCACGTGGGGCCAGCTCGACAACAGCAGCCTCTTCGCCGGCTACGGCGTTCAGCTCTTCGAGGGAATTCACTTGATCAGTCATGATTAGCTCCGGGTGTTCTTGGAGTTCATGGATTTCACATCCAGCACTTCTGGCGCTTGCGCCTCATGTGGGTGCTCGGAGCCAGCATAGACACGCAGGTTGGTCATGATCTGGCGGGACAGACGGTTGCCCGGCAGCATGCGCTTGACCGCTGCGGTCACAACGCGCTCTGGGTACTTGCCTTCCAGCAGCTCGCCCGCGGTACGGGACTTGATGCCGCCTGGGTGGCCAGTGTGCCAGTAATAGTTCTTGTCCGTGCGTTTCTTGCCGGTCATCTGAACTTTTTCAGCGTTGATGATGATGACGTTGTCGCCGCAATCCATATGCGGAGTGAAAGACGCCTTGTGCTTGCCGCGCAGGCGCATAGCAACGATCGACGCCAAACGGCCCAGCACCACGCCCTCGGCGTCGATGATGATCCACTTCTTGTCGATGTCTGCTGGAGTAGCAGAGAAGGTTTTCATGTGGTTCTACCTGATATTTGGTAGCAGCGCCGAAAGAGTCCGACGCGCTTGTTAAGCGATGGGCGGGTTATAAAGGGTGGAAATACACAGTCAAGCGCACAAATCGCGAAATATATGTTCAATTTCAATACGTTAAAAATTAGGTATTATTTTACCTCATCAAACATCGACCGAATTGGGCGGATTTTCCAGCATTTCGGACATACGACGCAGCGCGCGTTCAAATTCTGCCTGTGGAATCTGTGGATTTATCCCAATGCGCACAGCATTTGGCGCCTGCCCGTCTTGCAGGGCAAACTCATCTGCTGACTTGATCCCGATCTTTTCAGCAGCACAGGCGGCGGTAAAAGTCGAGCCCCGCCAGCCCTGCGGCAAACGCAGCCAGATAAAAGGCACTTCCTTGCGCCAACGGATGTCCCATTTGCCCAAGATATTAACGGCGATTTTCACCAGTTCTTCTGTTTTGGACGAAGTCAGTCGTCGCAACCGTTCGGCCTCTCCTGACGTGAGCAATTCGGTACACAGGTCCAAGATCGGCGTCGGAAGCCCATAGAACATGCTCTGCGCCACTTGCCGCGCAACCGAGGCCTTGCCCGTCGCGCAAGCCACATAGCCAAAGCGCACCGCCGCCGAGACCGATTTGGTCAGCGACGACACATACCACGCCCGCTCTGGTACAATCGCGCGATAGGTGGGACGATCCGTGCGACAAACACAATAGCAATCGTCTTCGATGATTTGCAGCTGATAACGCCGTGCGATCTCTGCGATCTCTTGGCGGCGCGTTTCCGACGCGCGGATCGTGGTGGGGCTATGGGTTTCTGCGACGGTCACAAGCGCCTGACCACCATGCTGACGCAACGCCTCTTCCAGCAAGTCAGGGCGCATCCCGTCTTGATCCATTTTTACGCCCACAGCCTGCGCCCGCAAAAGTCGCGCCGCGTGGCGGATACCGGGGTAGCCGAGGTCTTCGGTCAGGATCACGGGGTTCGGCCCATATAGACAGGCTTGCAGTGTCATAATGACGGAATGCTGGGCTCCCAGCCCCAAGACGATATCATCCGCTGACAAACGCCCTACCCGATCCGGATCAATCCAATCCACCACAGCCAGTCGCGCGGCCAGATCGCTGTCTGGCGTCGGGCAATCCACATAGTTCTGCCCGATCTCTCCGCCCAACTGCCGCATGATCTGCCGGATCGAGGCGTCTTGACCGACCTCAGGCACTTTGACACCGCGCATATTGAGGTCTGTGTCCTGATAGACCGAGATCAAGGACTCCTCGACCACAGGCTCCGCGCGTTCGCCTTCGGACACAAAAGTGCCCCGCCCGACGGTGGTTTCCACGAGCCCCTCTGCGACCGCCATCTTATAGGCCCGCGCCACGGTGCCCGGCGTGATCCCGAGTTGCCAGGCCAATTCGCGCACCGGAGGCAGCTTGAACCCAACGGACAATTCCCCGGATCGTACCGCCGCGCGCAGAGATTGTATTAGTACAATGTACTTAGATTCCGAAATATTCGCGAAATCAGGCGGCCAAATTGTATCAGTCACAATAATCTCCTCGGGTTATTGTCACCGTAATTGTACAAATGGAGCAATACAATCACCCAATTGTACCAACACAATTTCTGGACCACCGACACAAAAAAGGAGATCCCCATGTCACGGACGTCCACACTGCAACTGACGCAACTTACTCAAACCGCAGCGACCCAACCTCTTCCGGTCTTTGCGCAATGGGCGATTGCCTTTGCAGCGACCGTGACGGTTTGGGATCGGCGTGTGCGCACCCGAAAGGCTCTGGCGCGGCTTGAGACCGCCGAGCTGCATGACATCGGCATCACCCCCGAGCAAGCCCGCGAAGAAGTCAGAAAACGCTATTGGGAGGCGTAAAACGCAAAAGGGCCGGTACAGACCGGCCCTTTTCTTTAGGATTTCACTGGCGGGACAGAATAAGTCAACGACGCCCGCGCGACCAAATCATCCGACCCTTCTGACCGCAAGCGCACATCGGTCACCGTCAGAGCCTTGCCGTGTTTCAAAAGTTCAGCGTGCGCAATCAGATCCTTGCCCGCCTCTGGCTTGCGCATGAAGTCGATAGAGCAACTGGTTGTCACCGCCAAAGCCTTACGTCCGACAACCGCCAAAGTCGCCACATAGGCAGACACATCCGCCAATCCAAACATCGCGGGCCCAGACACGGTCCCACCGGGGCGAATGTGTCGATCATTCACCTTCAGTTTCATGACCGTATGACGCCCATCCATTTCCATAATCTCAAACTGAGACCAAACCTGCGGAAACACCTCGGCCAAATACTCGGACAGCTCTTCTTTGGAAATCACCGGGGTCATGTTGTGCCTCATAAATGTTTCACAATTCTTTTCGCTCCCAGGCCAGAGACTCAAGCGCCCAAATCCGTGACGTAACGGCAGAATTAAGGCGTGACCGGCGTCATCGTGCCTTTTAGTTAGGCGGAATTTTAGAGAATTGTTCGTTCTGGGACAATAAATTAGGGGCATCGCCAAGATTGGTCACAATTCGGCACAAGTCGGCATATTCCTGCCCTAATTTCTGCAATTTCTCTGGAATCAGCCCGCATTTTCTGGCATAAGGTTTCCAGACGCTTCATTGGGTCGCTGAACGGTGGAAGGTCCCTCCAAGGTCAACTCTCTCTGACCTCGACATTCCTGCCTCAGCGACCCAAATGTGTTTTAGCCCCCCCGAAATCGCTGCCAAAACCGCATTGCGCTAGCGCATCCCCTTCCCTTTGCACCGCTTCTGGCCTATCTGCGCCTCATGACTGAGACATTGCATATCATCGGCGGCGGCATGGCCGGATCGGAAGCGGCCTGGCAGGCAGCGAATATGGGCGTCAACGTGGTGATCCACGAGATGCGCCCCAAGGTCGAGACCTTTGCCCACCGCACCGGACATCTGGCCGAGATGGTGTGCTCAAACTCCTTCCGCTCCGATGATGACGAACAAAACGCGGTTGGCCTTTTGCATTGGGAAATGCGCGCGGCGAACGGCTTGATTATGGCGATGGCGGACAAACATCGCCTGCCTGCGGGCGGCGCTTTGGCCGTTGATCGCGATCCATTTGCGGAAAGCGTCACCGAAGCGCTGACCGCGCATCCTAATATTTCGGTGGAATACGGTGAAATCACCGAGTTGCCCGAAGGCGGCCATTGGATCATTGCCACGGGCCCCCTGACCTCCGCCGGTCTTGGCGCGGCCATTCAGGCCGAAACCGGCGCAGATGCCTTGGCGTTCTTTGATGCCATCGCCCCCATTGTCTATGCCGAGAGCATCAACATGGACGTCGCCTGGCTGCAGTCTCGCTATGACAAGGGCGACACCGAAGAAGAGCGCAAGGCCTACCTCAACTGCCC
>JABSOU010000139.1 GCA_013215215.1 Cognatishimia sp.
ACTGACCCGCTAGACCAACGCATTCGCTTCATCGCAGTCGACGTCGAAACTGCGAACCGCGGTCGTCACAGCATCTGCCAGATCGGTCTCGCCTATGTTGAGGACAATGGCGATATGCGCACGGAAAGCTATTTGATCGACCCCGAAGAACGGTTTTCTGCCTTCAATGTTCAGTTGCACGGTATTGGTCCCGCTCAGGTCGCTGGGGCTCCCGCCTTTCCCGAGGTTCTCGAAACGCTACGCCATCGGCTTGAGCAAAGCATCCTTGTCCAGCACAGAACTTTTGATAAGCAGGCTTTTGACATGGCCTGCCACGCCTATGGCATTCCGTATTTGAACAGCGAGTGGATCAACAGCGTCACCATCGCGCGGAAAGCCTGGCCCGAGTTCAAAGGCAATGGCGGCCACGGTTTGGCAAACCTAAAGGCCGAGCTTGGTCTTGTCTTCCATCACCATGACGCCGAAGAAGACGCGCGGGCGGCGGCCGAAGTCGTGCTTTTGGCTGAAGAGCGATCGGGCCTTGATTTCTTGACCCTTGGACGGCCAAAATCCCAGCAAAAGCGGGGCTAAGCCCTCTTGCCAGCCCCCCAATTTCCCCCTATACACCGCCCGTCCGGCACTCTTTCCCGAGTCGTTCGGGCCTTTTGTGTATTGGCATATCGCTTTCTTCTTCGAGAGTGACGCGGATCTCAAAAGAGACACAAGCAACGACGGCTACCCTCTGGCGGGCGCATTTGCGGACCCGGTGAAGACACAGAGTTCTTAGACGGCACCTAACTTCGTGGACCAAACCACGGGCAAAATAGGAGAAGGTCAGATGGATCTGATCGCAGAACTCGAGGCGGAACAAATCGCCTCTCTGGGCAAAGACATCCCAGATTTCAAAGCCGGCGACACCGTGCGCGTAGGCTTTAAAGTGACCGAGGGCAGCCGCACTCGTGTTCAGAACTATGAAGGCGTTTGCATTTCTCGCAAAAACGGTTCCGGCATCGCGGGTTCCTTCACGGTTCGCAAGATTTCTTTTGGTGAAGGCGTGGAACGTGTGTTCCCTCTGTATTCCACCAACATCGACAGCATCACCGTTGTACGCCGTGGCCGCGTACGTCGTTCCAAGCTGTACTACCTGCGTTCGCGTCGTGGTAAATCCGCACGTATCGCAGAAGACACCAACTACAAGGCGCCTAAGGCGTAAGGAGTGGACTGATGAAAAAAGATACACACCCAGATTACCACTTCATCGACGTCAAAATGACCGATGGCACTGTTGTCAAAATGCGCTCCACCTGGGGTGCGGAAGGCGACCAGCTGGCGCTTGATATTGACCCATCCGTGCACCCAGCATGGACCGGCGGCAACTCTCGCCTGATGGACGCGGGCGGCCGTGTTTCCAAGTTCAAAAAGAAATACGAAGGTCTGGGCTTCTAAGCCTCGCCACTTTGGTTTCGAGAACGCCGTCCCAGGTTGGGGCGGCGTTTTTTTGTTGGGCGTTAGCTGCGATCGGTCAGAAGGCGAAGGCCTGCATAGGTGAAAAACGCACCGAGCGCGCCTTGGATGAAACGACGGGCGCTTGTGTAAAGGCGCACCATGGGCGTCGTGGAAAAGGCCAGTGCGTAGAGTAAATGGATCGCAATGGACAAAACGAAGGTGCCGCCGACGATCACGGCTGTGACCCAAGCGGGTGCACCCGCGGACATCCCAAGTGAAATAATCGCGATCCAGGCCAAAGCCGCCTTAGGGTTGGTCATCTGAATGATATAGCCACGCCGCGCATAGCCCAAGGTGGAACGCCGCCCGCCCGCCAGCTCTTTGGCTTCGACGTCGTGGTTGGATGCAGCTGACTTGAACGCTTTGTAGGCTAGCCACAACAGGTATAGCCCGCCAAAGATTTTGATCACGAGAAGGGCTGAGGCGTAGGTCGCAAGGACGGCAGACAGGCCCAGCGCGGTCAGTACGCCCCAGGTCAAGGATCCCGTTGCAACGCCCATTGCCAAAGCGATGCCAGAGCCGCGCCCCACCGCCATGGACGTCGCCATAATCGCCAGAACATTCGGGCCGGGGCTGGCGATGGCCAGCAAGAAGGCTCCGTAAGAGAGCAGAATACCGGGCAGATAAATTGAAATCTCTTCCATCGCACAAAACCTTTCATGAACTCATATGGTCTCAGTCTGTGGCGAGGATTCCGATGTGGCAAGAGGTTTAGCTGAGCGCCACGCCCTCCACTGTCACTCTGTGCATGAGACGCCGATACCCGTGATAGTCATTGATCGCCTTGTGCCAGGTGGCGCGGTTGTCCCACATGGTAAGATCGCCAGCCTGCCAGCGCACGCGGCATTGGAATTCGGGCTGCATGCAGTGCGCGTAGAGCATCTGCAGCAGGGCGTCTGACTCATCAGGGCTTAGGCCTTCGATATGGGTTGTGAACACGGGATTGACGTATAGGCCACGTCGCCCGCTTAAAGGATGGGTTATCACAACGGGGTGGCGCGCGTCCTGCGTGGCAGCTTCGGCGTTGAACAACCGTCCGCTTTTGGCGGCCTCGCTGTCTGATATGGTTGCGCCAAAGACGTGACGCGAGGAATGGATCGCTGTCAGCCCATCCAGAAATCCTCGCATTTTGCCCGACAGCGCCTCATAGGCTGCGCCCATGGACACAAAGAGCGTGTCACCGCCAAAGGGCGGCATTTCGATGGCGTGCAGGATCGACCCGAGCGCTGGGATCTGGTCGTAGGAATGATCTGTGTGCCAACCCTCTCCGACTGCTTCTTTTTGATCCTTTTCCTTTAGGACCGTTGCGATTTCGGGATGACCGTCCACAGGTTTGAAGAAACGGTTGACGTTGATGGGGCCGAAGCGGCGGGCAAAGGTCAGGTGGTCGTCGGGCGAGATATCCTGACCTCGCAAAACAATCACGGCGTGTTCCGCAAAGGCCGTTTGGATCGCGTCGAACTGGTTGGGATCGCGGACATCGGCACCGAGAATTTCAGCACCCAAAGCGCCTGTGAGTGGTCGTATCTCCATCTCTGTCCCCCTGCGTTTGCGACGATGCTAGCGCAGGGACCTCAGTTAGGAAACAACGAAGCGATCACCGCCGCAAGGTCGTTAACCCATAGGCTACCGCACCAAACAGCAAACCCCAGACCGGCGCGGCAATGCCAAAGAAGGAGATGCCTGACACTGTTGTTAAGAACGTGATCAACGCTGCCTCGCGATGGGCAGGTGTTGCGAGGGACGCCGACAAGGACGCCGCGATTGTGGGCAACAGCGCGAGACCCGCAAGCACAGCGACGAAGACTTTCGGAGCGGCGAGGAACAGCCCGATGACCGCCGCGCCAAAGATGCCCAGAACAATATACATCAAGCCGCTGAATACGGGGGCCCAATAACGGGTCTTGGGGTCTGCGCCTGCTTCTTCATTGGCGCAGATAGCGGCGGTGATGGCCGCGAGGTTGAAGGCAAAGCCGCCGAAGGGCGCGAGCACTGTGGTCAGAAATCCGGTGACATTCAGCGCCGAGGACACATGCGCCCGATACCCGGCGCCGCGCAACACGGCGACTCCGGCCATGTTTTGCGAGGACATGGTCACGAGATACAGAGGGATGCCGACAGAGATCAGAACCGAGACGTCAAAGACCGGCATGATGAACACAGGCATCGCGATCCCCGCGCCTTGCCATGCGGGGAGGTCAAAAGCACCTGTCATCACGGCGAACCCTAGGCCATAGATCAATAACAATGGCACGGCGAAACGCGCGGCAAAGCTGCGGGCGAGCACGTAGACTGCAATCATCGTGCCGGCAAAGACCATGTCGACCTGCAAGGACCCAAAGGCTTCGACCCCAAAACGAAAGAGGACGCCCGCGAGCATCGCATTCGCCAATGCATCGGGGATCCAATCGTTCAGTTTTTCAAACCAGCCGGTGAGGCCCGTCAGCAACAAAAGCAGCCCGCAGCCCACAAAGGCTCCGATGGCCTGCTCTAGAGGCACACCCGGAAGCGCAACCACCAAGAGCGCCGCGCCTGGTGTCGACCAAGCCGTCAACATCGGCACGCGGTGGCGCAATGAGAGGTATATGCTTGAGATCCCACAGCCCAGCCCCAAAGCCAGCATCCAGCTGCTGGCCTGCGCGGGGGTCGCGCCTGCGGCCAATGTTGCCTGATAGATGATGGCCACGCTGCCCGCATATCCCACAAGCACGGCCACAAAACCCGCAATGACATGGGAAAGACGCATTTCTGTCATGCTGGTGACCCCTTGGGTTGAAATATCGCGATCAAGGTAAACCGCGCGCCGTTATGAAAGACAAGATAAGTTAGGCAGCAAAGACCCGATACAGGCATTTTTCGGGACAAAATTAAGAAAGGCAGAGCAAGCCATGAAACGACTTTTGCTTTTGATTGTACCGCTCATTTTGGCGGGCTGCGTCGAAACGACTTCAACCCAAGCGCCGCGTATGTTGGCCATGGGCGATTCAATGATGGCCGCACATGGGATTTCCAATCGGGCGATTTCGGATGTGATTGCCAAGGAATTGGGCGAACCGGTGGTGGATCGCTCTGTGATCGGGGCGCGGATCATCTATGCGCTGCCTATCACCGGTGCCGTTGGCTTTAACATCGGCAAGCAATATCGCGGCGGGCAATATGATTGGATCATCGCCAATGGCGGCGGCAATGACATTTGGCTGGCCTGCGGCTGTACGGGCTGTAAGCGCAAGCTCAATCGGTTGGTGTCGGCTGATGCAAAGTCCGGTGAAATTCCCGATCTGGTGACGCGTCTACAGACGAGCGGCGGGCAGGTGCTGTGGCTGGGCTATCTGCGCACGCCGGGCAAGGATTCTCCGATCGAAAGCTGTGCGGAAGAGGGCAATATCCTGGAGGCGCGGCTCCAAAAACTGGCAGCAACGCGCAAAGGGTTCCATTATCTGTCGATGGCAGATCTGGTCCCCAACGGTGATCTTTCCTATCATGGGCTGGACCGTATCCACCCGTCGATCAAAGGCAGCGCCGCCATTGGCAAACGCGCGGCCCACTATATCCGCAAGGTGGACCCAACTCGATAAGGGGACCCAATGGGAGAGCTATATATCGCACCGGATGGGCGGCCACGTTGCGCCTGGGCCGGAGCTGCGCCGGAGTTTCTGGACTATCACGACCGCGAATGGGGCTTTCCTGTCAAAGACGATCAGCGGCTGTTTGAGAAGGTCTGTTTAGAGAGCTTTCAGTCAGGCCTCAGCTGGCGCACGATCCTGAACAAGCGCGAGAATTTTCGCGCAGGCTTTGACGGGTTCGATTTTGAGAAAATGGCGGGTTATGGCGAGGAGGATGTCGAGAGGCTGCTGGCCGACGCGGGCATCATCCGACATCGCGGCAAGATCGAAGCGGTGATCAACAACGCCAAACGCGCCAAAGAGATGGTCGTGGAGGAAGGGTCTCTGGCCAAGTTCTTCTGGAGTCGCGAGCCAGATCCAGAGACGTTGGGCACGCCGCATACGTTGACGACATCGCCTGAGTCAGTGGCGATTTCCAAAGAGCTTAAGAAGCGCGGTTGGAAGTTCGTGGGACCGACCACGATCTTTGCCTTTATGCAGGCCATGGGTCTGATCAATGACCACGACCTCGGCTGCGTCATTCGCGAGGAATGCGAAGAGGCGCGGAAGAGTTTCGTTCGGCCCTGATTACTGTCCTAAGGCCTGCGCCAGATCGTCAATGAGGTCACCCGCGTCTTCGATGCCGATTGACAGGCGCAGCAGGGTTTCTGGAATGCCCGTATGCGGCTCGATGGTGTGGCGATGCTCCACGAGGCTTTCTACGCCGCCGATAGAAGTTGCGCGCAGGAAGAGGTTCAGGCGACCTGCGACTTTCAGGGCGTCGGCTTCTGTGCTTTTCACCAATGCTGACAACACATAGCCATAGCCGCCAGACATCTGCGCTTTCGCGATCTCATGCCCCGCGTGGCTGGATAGCCCCGGATAAAACACATCAGAAATCTGGGGATGGTCGGCCAGATAGTCTGCAATGGTTTGGGCAGACTGACACATCCGCTCGATCCGTATAGGCAAAGTGCGCAAGCCGCGCACGAGCAGCCAGGCCTCAAACGGGCCCATGACCGAACCGGTGTCTGCACGGTCGTCTTTGATGGCCTGCCAGATTTCACTGTCTTTGGCTGTGCTTAGAACCCCACCGAGCACGTCGGAATGACCGTTCATGACCTTGGTGGCGGAGTGCATGACGATGTCTGCGCCAAAGTCTATCGGGCGGGTCAGGATCGGAGAAGCTGCGGTACTGTCTACCACAAGGACGCCGCCCGCCGCGTGGGTGAGGTCTGCGGCCTTGGCGATGTCGGTGGTTTTGAGCCAAGGGTTTGAAGGCGTCTCAACGAAGACAAGGTCGACCTCGGAGCCGATGGCCTCGGAAAGTGCTGCGCTGTCGCTGGCGTCGACCTCGACCATCTCGATGCCACGTCGTTCGGCAAAACCGCGCAGCCACTTCGTTGTGCCCCAATAAATGCCCGATTGCACAACCGCACGCGCACCTGTCGGCAGCCAGCGAAAGGCGGCGGCGATGGCGGCCATGCCGGCTGGGAACAAGAGCGACTCAGCAGCGCCTTCGAGCTCGGAGATGATGGCCTCAGCCGCGCGCACCGGTTCATTGTGCGGCCGCAGATAAACGTTATCGGGATTGAGCGGCGCATAGGCCTCGTCGCGACGATAGGTCGTTGAGGGCTGGATCGGCATCACCACGCCGCCCGAGGCCTCGTCATAGGCACCACCGGCGTGGGCTGCGAATGTCGCGGGTTTGAGGTCTTTTTTCATGGCGCTCTCCTTGCGCGCATCTTTCGCAGGCTTGCGCCGAGTTTCAATAGCCAAAGCGCGGATTGCGCTGTAAGGGCTGCACATGGCCCGCGTGATCTTGTTCAACAAACCCTTTGATGTGCTGTCGCAGTTTACAGACAAAGGCACCGAAGGCTCGTCCCGGCGGACGTTGTCCGAGTTCATTGACGTGCCCGGTGTTTATGCGGCGGGGCGGCTGGATCGGGATTCAGAGGGGCTGCTCGTGTTGACCAACAATGGCAAGCTGCAGAACCGCATCGCCAATCCCAAGAACAAGATGAGCAAATGCTATTGGGCGCAGGTTGAGGGCGTGCCATCTGACGAGGCTCTGGAAGAATTGCGCAGTGGTGTGGTTCTCAAGGACGGTAAGACGCGCCCTGCCAAAGTGCGACGGATGGACGAACCCGCGGGGCTTTGGCCGCGCACGCCGCCTATTCGGGTGCGGAAATCTGTGCCTGATACGTGGATCGAATTGACGATCTCTGAGGGGCGCAACCGGCAGGTGCGGCGTATGACGGCAGCAGTGGGGCATCCGACGCTCAGGTTGATCCGCTACCGCGTCGGCAGCTGGACTTTGGACGGTATCAAAACAGGCACATGGATCGACGGTGCGCCTGTTTGACAGGCGGCAGACGCAATCCGCTTGCACCCCCAGCCGAATTGCAAGACAAGAGCGCCAAACCGTGCTTCCCCTAATTGCAAACACAACATATAGTGGCATCAAGGGCATAAGACCGTAAGGTCATCCGGCACGACAGAGCATATTGGGGATCGAGAGATGGCGCATATCATCGTTGTGGGGAACGAAAAGGGCGGAGCGGGGAAATCCACCGTTTCGATGCATGTGGCAACGGCCATTGCGCGGATGGGATTTTCCATTGCGGGGCTGGATTTGGACCTGCGCCAACGCACCTTTGGCCGCTATGTGGAGAACCGCGAGAGGTTTATGGAGAAGGCCGAG
>JABSOU010000140.1 GCA_013215215.1 Cognatishimia sp.
TTGAGCGAGGTCAGCGGCACGTCGTTGGATTTCGCCGCCAGACCGCCTTTGTAGAGCCCCTGTGCGGAATGACGCACGGCCCCCCATTCTTCGTTGTTCAGAACCAGAATAATCAAAGGCAATTCCTGCGCTTCGAGCACCTGATGGCAGACGGTCGGATTGGCAAACATATAGCTGCCATCACCGATTGTCGCGAACACCAGACGATCCCGATCCGCTAGTTGCGCACCAATGGCTGCAGGCACGCCCCAACCAAGACCACCAGAATGTGGCTCTTGGAAATAGCCTTTGTGCTGGTTCAGGTTTAGCGGTTCTAGCGGGCATCCCAACTCGTGGAACACGCTGGCTTTCTTGCCAGATGCGCGGATCGCTTGGCCCAGGCACAGGCTGACCCACTCTTTGGTCATTGGTCCCCGCTCACCTTTGCGCGCCTCCGCAAAGACTTGCTCCTGACGCGCCTTGCTGATCGCGGTGATCTTTTCACGACGCACGTCCAAGGCCGTCTCATCACGCGGCAGGTCTTTCATCGCTTCAGCCAGCGCCAAGATCGTGTCCGCTGTTTCGCCAACGACAGTCACATCCGCTTTGAAGTTGCGCACCGGAGTCCGAGTGAACAAGGGATCCGGGCCCATTTGGATGACTTTCAAGTCATCGCGTAAGGTCACTTTGTCTGGGAACCAAGGCGCGAGGCTGTTAATGACCAGAACCACATCGGCCTCAGCCAAAAGCGCCTCGGGTGAAGCGCCAACCTGCATCGGATGATCCAAAGGAATAGAGATCTGGTTGGCCCAATAATGGTTCAACGGCAGCGCCCATTCGGTCACGAAATCACTCAGAGCGTCGAAACCCTCCCGGGTCCCTGCCCCGCGTTGGCTGATGATCAGAGGGTTTTCCGCACCCGCCAGCAATTCCGCGGCACGCGCCAAAGACGCGCGATTTGGTGCTGCGATCACAGGCGCCATAATCGACGGCTGATCCAGCCCATCCGGGGGCGTTTGTTCACACAGCACCTCACGCGGGAGGCTCATATAGATCGGACCCTTAGGTGTAGAATTCGAAATTGCCCAGCCACGGTCAAACAGGTCGGAAATCTGCTCTGGGAACTTGAGCTCATATTCCCATTTTGAGACTTCGCGCACCAAAGCGGTCTGGTCATACATTTCCTGACCCCAACCGATGGGCACAGTGCGCGCTCCAAAGCGGTCTTTCTCCATCACCGGCGTGCGGCCAGACATCAAGAGCATCGGGATATGGTCGCAATAGGCGTTAATCACACCGGTTGCACCATTAGACAGGCCCACATTTGTGTGCAGCATCACGGCCTGAATCTGATCCGAGATCTGATAGTATCCATGCGCCACGCCAACGGCCACCATCTCATGAGGCACAATGATCGGGGTCGGCAGATCGATCCCCTTTTGGTTGGCTTCGATCAGGCCTTCGATGATCGGCGGGAAGTCGGTGCCGGAATTGGTAAAGACATACTCAATTCCCAGCGCCTTCATCTTGCCAAAGATCGCGCCACCTGCGGTAACCGTTTCTTTTGTTATGTCTTTCGCCATAGCGGACCTCAAATCAGGTAGTGTTGATCAGCGTCTTCGATCCTAATCCAACGCAATTCTGTGAAGGCATCGATCCCTGCAGTGCCTCCGAAACGGCCATAGCCAGAGGCTTTCATGCCGCCAAAGGGCATTTGCGCCTCGTCCGCCACGGTCGGCCCGTTGACATGGGCAATGCCGGTCTTGAGCTGACGCGCGATGTCAAAGGCGCGACGTGTGTTGCGGCCGTGAACCGCAGCGGTCAGACCATATTCCGTATCATTGGCGATGCGCACCGCATCCTCGGTGTCTTTGGCGCGGATGACAGTGGTCACGGGTCCAAAGCTTTCGGCGGCATAGATATCCATCTCAGGGGTGACGCCATCCACGATGGTTGGGGCCATGATCGTTCCGCTCTCAGGCGCGCCGCCGGTGACGAGTGTCGCGCCTTTGCTCACGGCGTCGTCGATCAAAGCGGCCACGTGGTGGATCGTGTCAATGTCGACAACGGAGGCAATGTGCACTTGCTCTTCCGGTTTGCCGACGGCCATGCTTTCCGCCTTGGCCTTAAAAGCCGCGACAAATTCTTCGGCGATTTCCGGCACCAACACGACTTTTTCCGTCGACATGCATATCTGGCCTTGGTTCATAAAGGCCCCAAAGTTGGCAGCATTCACTGCGCCGCCAATATCGGCATCATCCAGAACGATCAGCGGCGCTTTGCCACCGAGTTCCAGCAAACAGGGCTTTAGGTGTTTCGCGGCGCGTTCGGCGATGATCTGGCCCACACGAGTGGACCCGGTGAAGTTGATGCGGCGGGTGAGCGGATGATCCACCAAAGCATTGACCACCTCGGGCCCATCCTCAGCCGCATGGGTCACGATGTTCAAAACACCTGCTGGCAGACCGCCCGCAATCATAGCGTCACCGATTAGACGATGCAGACCGGGGCATTTTTCAGAGGCTTTCATGACCACAGTATTGCCGCAGGCGATCGCCATCGCAAAACACCGCACACCCAGAATAACAGGGGCGTTCCAAGGGGCCATGCCAACCAAGACGCCGACCGGCTCGCGGATCGCCATTGAGAGGCAGCCCGGCTTGTCCGCGGGAATAATCTCGCCTTTGATTTGCGTGGTCAGCGCCGCGGATTCTCGCAGGATCCGAGCAGCAAGCATGACGTTAAACCCAATCCAACCCGCGGTGCTGCCGGTTTCCTCTGCGCCCAGACGCGCGATATCGGCCGAGCGAGCCTCCAATGCGTCCGCGCAGGCATTCAAAATCGACCGGCGCGCATTGGGCCCAGTCGTGGACCATGCGTCAAAAGCAGCATCCGCAGCCACAATCGCGCGATCCACGTCCGGGGCTTTGCCCGCAGCTGCTTTGGTTACCACATTTCCCGTCACAGGGGACTTGCGCTCAAACGTCAGCCCCGACTCAGACGCGACATCCTCGCCACCAATGAGGTGGTTCACATCAAGAACTTCAGCCATTTTTCCTCCCAATCTCAATTTTTGAGATATTAATATTAAATAATGAGCTATTTTGAATGCGTCAAGCAATGATTGCCAAGACAACATAGCGGCCGCAGTGTATGAAGCGTTGAAAAAGGGGGCCTTCTATGAGCACGCCACTGAATGGATCGGTCTTGAAGGCCTTTTCTATCCTTGGTCTATTTTCCAAGGCGCGACCAGAAATCACTGCAAATACAGTGGCCTCCGAGCTTGGCACCAATGTGGCAACGGCCCACCGTTTTTTGCTGACTTTGGAAGCCGCGGGCGCCCTGGTCAGCTATCGTCGTGGCTGTTTTGCGCTGGGTGGCACCATCGAAGAACTGGGCCGTTTGGCAGAATCAGTGAACCCGATTGCCACCAAAGTGCAGCCGATCATCAATGAAGTTTCCCGCGATATTCGTGAGTCGGTCATGGTCTGTCGCCTCGGCAGACGGGGTCCGACCTGTATTGCGGTGGCCGTATCTGACCAGCCGATTTCGGTGAAAGTCGACGTTGGAACCGTGCTGCCGATTGATGTCACGGCTCATGGGAAACTTTGGCTCGCGCATATGTCCAAGCCGGACCAATCCAATTGGCTAAAGGACACGACTCAAGATCTGAAAGACGCGCTTACCAAGATCAAAGCACAGGGCTTTGCGCTTAATCAGGGCGACAATGAACCCGATCTGGGCGCAGTCGCGGTCCCGGTCTATGGCGACGACGGCAAGCTCTCGATGACGATCAGTGTCTTTGGCATGCTCAGCCGGTTTAACGCGCCTTTGATTGAACGCTCGGTTGCCTCCCTGACACATGCAGCGAAGGCCATCGGCGCGTAAGACTAGCCTGTCAGCCCGAGACTCTGACGCAGGGTCGTATCCTCGGCGTTGCCCCGCAAAGCTTTGCGTGTGGCCAAAGGCCGGGCTCTGGGTCCAAAGACAGATTGCAGGCTCGCATGGCCTTCGAAATAGGGCGAGAGCTCGGGGAGGAGGTCTACGATCTCAGACACCGCCTCGGCCCCGATCGCAGCAATCGCACCAGACCCGGGGTACATGGACTCAGTCGCGATCCCCTCGGCGAATACAATTTCATGTCGATCACAAAGGAAATGGACATAGACGACATCCGACGGATCGTCTTGGACATAGGCCAGCTCGGATCCCGCCTCTTCGGCCAGATGCTTGGCGCGCACGAGGTGATCAGCCACTTTCACACCATGCTGCGGAGACAGGCGCAACTCACGCGCGTTGCCCAGCGCCCAGGCTGGAATCACAACAGGTTTCAAATTTGGCAAAGACAGCAAATCGGCACCGGAAATGCGCCGCATGCCGACCCAGCGCACGGGCTGAAAGCCATTGTCCATCGTCTGCACCAGATCTCCGACGTTCAGACGCTCGACGGGCTTAGGGCCCTCTTTGGTGCCGATCATCGTGCCCGCAACGAAACAGCGGATGCCCGCAGCCATCAACCCGCTTTTGTCCATCTGTTCCGGCGTCACGCCTTGCAAGACGACCGACGAACCATCTGGGAAGGACAGAAGCGCGTTGCCGCTGCCATCGTCGCTGACGGTCACATCCTTGGTGTTGATCGGATTGCCGTCGGCGTCTTCCAGATCTTGGACATCAAACACATCAAAGGGCGCGCCGCTGCCGTCATCCAGGGTGAAATCGGTGATGACATCGGCACCACCGGTTGGGTTCAGGTCAATAACATCCGCGCCGTCGCCGGTGGTGATCGTGTCAGAGCCACTGCCACCGGTAATGCGGTCAGCGCCTGCACCTGTGTCCACTGAAATCCCGCTGGTGGTTGCTGAGGCGTCCACAGTATCTGCGTTCTGAGTAAGGGCGAGCCCCTCGATTTCAGAGAAGGTGACCGTGTCGATCCCATCGCTGAGGGTGCCTGCACCGTCCCCGCTAAATGTCACATCCGCACCGTTGTTCTGGATGCCCGAGGCATCAACGACATCAAAGCCCTCGCCGCCGATGATCGTATCGTCACCCATATCGATGGTGTCGATGCCGTCGTAGTTCGTGTCGGTCAGAACAAAAGTATCGTCACCAGCCCCGCCGTCCAAAAGGTCATCATCCTGACGTCCCTCCAGCGTATCGCTGCCCTCACCCCCGCGCAGCGTGTCAAAACCTTCGCTGCCTTCCATCCAGTCCGCACCGGTCCCGCCCTCAAGCGAGTCATTGCCAAAGGCGCCATAGAGGGTATCATCCCCTTCGCCGCCGAGCACCGTGTCGTCGCCCTCGTTGCCGTCTACTAGGTCATTGCCCAGACCGCCCGACACAAAGTCGTTTCCGTCCTCGCCAAAGACAGTGTCTGAACCCTCGCCACCACTGAGGGAATCCGCATCAGCGCCACCCAGGATCCGGTCGTCGCCGAGACCGCCATCTACGGTGTCAGCCCCATCCTGCCCGAAAATCGTATCTGCGCCTGCACCGCCAAAGACAACATCGTCTCCACCTTCGGCATAAAGCGCATCGTTCCCATCGCCGCCATCAACAGTGTCATTATCCGAGCCCGCAAAGAGTCTATCAGCTCCCTCACCGCCAGAAATCGAGTCCGCGCCGGAACCACCGTAGACCGTATCGTCCCCGGAACCGGCGATCACCGTGTCCTCCCCAGAGCCGGCCTCTATGCGGTCACTGTCGGCACCGGCATCAATGCTGTCATTGCCGCCTTGTCCGTAAATCCTGTCCGTGCCATCGCCGCCAAGGATGGTATCGGCCGTACCTCCGCCCCAAATAGTGTCCGCGCCCGTGCCACCGTCCAAATAATCCGAGCCGCTATTTCCCGCGAGAAAATCATCGCCTGCACCTCCTAGAACTGTGTCATCCCCTGTGCCACCGTAAACAGTGTCATTCCCCGACCCCGCGTCGATGCTGTCGGCGCCTTCGTTGCCCTCGACATAGTCATCACTGCTTCCGGCCAAGATCGTGTCGTCGCCCAAACCACCAAACACTCTGTCGGCATCTGACCCAGAGCCAATGCTGTCATTGCCTAGCCCACCGTAGATCGTGTCCTGACCTTCATGAGCATAGATCGTGTCGGCCCCATCCCCACCATCGAGGAAGTCAGATCCACCTTCGCCATAAAGTCGGTCTGCGCCACCACCCGCATAGACCGTATCATCCCCACTAGAGGTCCAGATCGTATCGGCCCCAGAGCCCGCAGTCACAGAGTCACTGTCGGATCCAGATTCTATGTAGTTGTCGCCGCCGCCTGCATTGATCGTGTCCGCACCGCCTTGGCCAAACAAAGAGTCATTCCCTTCGCCGCCAATAATGCTGTCATTGCCACCCTGACCTTCGATCCGGTCGTCACCAGAGCCGCCATCAATGGTGTCCGCACCCTCTCCACCCGCTGCCGTGTCGTTACCGCCGCTTAGAACGAAGTTCTCGTCACCCGCACCCCCAAAGGCAGAGCTGGAACCTTCGTGTGTTATGACGCTGCCAAAGCCCGAGAGATCGACGGCCGGATCCAAACGGACGTTGACGCCCGCCCCGGTGGCATCTTCACCCACGAAATAACTCGATGTGCCATCAGACAGGGACATATACCCATGGCTGGCATAGTAATTGACGGTATAAGTGTCGGGCAGCGCACTGAAATCGAGGGTATCGCCTGCCCCTGACGAGGTCACCGTTTGCCAAAAGGTCGGATCATTCCAGTTTGCGTCGGTAACGATATAGTTCGCCATCTGTGCCTCGCGTGCCCTGGTTTCTCACTCAGTTAGACTTTGTCCTGAAGCCGGCTGTTTGAATAAATCTGACGGGCTGCTCAGCGCAATCGCGCGTGCCTCTCGCAGTTCTGGCTCCGATTCTGCACCAAAAAACTGTTTAATACTGCGCTAGATCATACAACAGCAAACCCTCAGTAATGTAGGGCCACTATGGCGCTTTTTGGTTAAAGTACCTTAACGCCTGCCCCTTGAGGGGCTGCTTTTGCAGCGGGCTGGGCCTTAGCGGTCGGCCAGTTCAGGGTGCCGATAAGCCTCGGGGTAAGGCATCGGATGACGCGGCCCCAAAGGGACAACACCATTCCAAGAGCGCCCGAAATACCCTTGTCGGCAATGCAGTAAAGACCCGCTCTCAGCCACCCCCGGCAGCGCATAGACCCGGCAGAGCCAGCGCCACAGATGTGGATAGTCCAGGATCTGAGCTGCGTTCAATTTCATGCGCATCACATAAACCGGGTCGTGTCGGTAGAGCGTCGGAAACAGGCGCAGATCCGCTTCGGAAAACGCATCCCCTGTCAGAAATGGCCGACCATCGGACAGGGTCTCCTCCAGCATCGCGAGCGTCTCAAAATAGGCCTCAAACGCCTGAGCGTAGACCTTCTGATCGGACGAAAAACCAGCCTTATAGGCCCCATTGTTGATCGCCACATAGATGCGCTCGTTCAGCCTGTCGATCTCGGCCTGCACATCAAGCGGTCTCAGGCTTGGGCGCTCTGACGCGGCAAACTGGCTGCCCAAGGCCTCTGCGTTCACATCCAGCATCCGCAGGATCTCGGCGCTTTCGTTGTTCACGATGCGCTTGGCGACTTTGTCATA
>JABSOU010000141.1 GCA_013215215.1 Cognatishimia sp.
GAGGCGCTGACCGGTCACAAAGGGTGGACTCCCGCGTGGCGCGATGCAGAACCGCAGAAGAACTATGATTTCATCGTCGTCGGTGGCGGCGGGCATGGTTTGGCGACGGCCTATTACCTAGCCAAAGTCTACAAGAAATCCCGCATTGCCTTGCTGGAGCGCAAGTGGATCGGCGGCGGCAATGTGGGCCGGAATACGACGATCGTGCGGTCTAACTATATGATGCATGGGAATCAGCCGTTTTATGAATTCTCGCTAAAACTTTGGGAGAACCTTGAGCAGGATCTGAACTTCAACGCGATGATGTCGCAGCGTGGGATCATCAACCTGTTTCACAACGACGCCCAGCGCGATGCCGCTATCCGGCGGGGGAATTCGATCCTATTGCACGGGTCAGACGCGGTGATCCTCGACAAGGCGGGCGTCAAAGAGCTTTATCCCTTCCTGAACACCGAAAGCGCGCGTTTCCCGATCATGGGTGGCCTGCTTCAACCTCGCGCGGGCACGGCGCGGCACGATGCGGTGGCTTGGGGCTACGCGCGTGGGGCCGATCAACATGGTGTCGACATCATTCAGAACTGCGAAGTAACCGGCTTCAAAATCGAGAACGGCGAGGTCAAAGGCGTCGAAACCACGCGCGGCGATATCATGGCCCCCAAGGTCGGCGTTGCCGTGGCGGGGCGGTCTAGTGAGGTCATGGCGAAAGCAGGGCTCAGACTGCCGATTGAAAGCCATGTCTTGCAGGCGTTCGTCACCGAAGGTCTAAAGCCCATCCTGCCGGGCGTCATCACCTATGGCGCGGGTCACTTCTATATCAGCCAGTCTGACAAAGGCGGTTTGGTCTTTGGTGGCAACCTTGATTACTACAATTCCTACGCCTGGCGCGGGAACCTTCCAACCGTGGAAGAAGTCGTCGAAGAGGGCATCTCAATCTTCCCCAATATCGCCCGCGCGCGGGTTCTCAGGACCTGGGGCGGAATTATGGATATGTCGATGGATGGCTCGCCCTTTATTGACCAAACCCCAATCAAAGGCCTCTATTTTAATGGCGGCTGGTGCTATGGCGGCTTCAAGGCGACGCCTGCGTCTGGCTATTGCTTTGCCCATCTGATGGCGACGGACACACCGCATAAGGTCGCGACCGCTCTGCGCCTGGATCGGTATAAAACCGGTCACATGATCGACGAACTCGGCGCCGGCGCGCAGCCGAACTTGCACTAGGAGGCGACGCGATGTTGATCCCCCACCCGCTTCTTGGCCCCCGCGATGCCGGAGAATTCACCTACCTTGGCGACGCCACCCTCTTGGATCGCCCTGATTGGCAGTCCGAGACGGCTCCGCAAGAGTTCTATGACTACGTCTACACCCGCGAAAACCCACCCGGTGAGCATCGCGAACTCTGGTACCACGAATATGGCGATCGCAGCTGGATCGTCGTGACCCGCAATGTCTCAACCCACGAAATCCTTGGCGCGGAACTCGCGCAGGATGTAGCGAAGAACAAGGGGACCGCGTGATGAGTGGCTATCGTTTAAGCGGCGGGCTGGTGGACCATGGCTCGGCCCTTGGGTTCACGTTTGATGGCACATCCTACAACGGGTTGCAGGGCGACACGCTCGCCTCTGCGCTTCTCGCCAATGGCGTTCAGCTGGTGGGTCGCTCGTTCAAATACCACCGCCCTCGTGGCGTGGTGACTGCGGGATCTGAAGAACCCAACGCCCTTGTAGAATTGCGCGAAAGCGCGCGGCAAGAACCCAACACGCGCGCGACCACCATCGAACTGTACGACGGTCTTGTCGCGAATTCTCAAAACCGGTTCCCAAGCCTCAAACGCGATTTTCTTGCGATCAACGATCTCTTCTCAAATTTCCTGAGCGCGGGGTTCTACTACAAGACCTTCATGTGGCCGAAAGCCTTCTGGGAAAAGCTCTATGAACCTGCGATCCGCCGCGCCGCTGGTCTGGGCAGTGTGCCGCAAGAAAACGACCCTGACGCCTATGACAAAGGCTTCCTGCATTGCGATGTGCTGGTGATTGGCTCAGGCCCCGCCGGGCTGATGGCCGCTCTGACCGCCGGTCGGGCGGGGGCACGTGTAATCCTTGCCGAAGAAGACACTATGCTCGGCGGTCGCCTCTTGGCCGAAACCATGTCCATTGCCGATCAATCCGGCAGCGATTGGGCCGCCGCCACACAGGCGGAACTGGCGTCTCTGCCAAACGTGCGGATCATGCCGCGCACCACGGTGTTTGGGGCCTATGACCACGGTATTTACGGCGCTTTGGAACGCAATGCGGATCATCTGATCACTCCCGGTGCAGGCAAGCCGCGTCAGACCATGTGGCGCATCTACTCCAAACGCGCGATTGTGGCCGCGGGTGCCATCGAGCGCCANATTGGTTTCGCCAACAACGACCGTCCGGGGATCATGATGGCAAGCGCCGTGCGCGCCTATGCCAATCGTTGGGNCACGGCGACGGCGAAATCTGTTTTGGTCTTCACNAACAACGACGACGGCTACAAAACCGCGCGTGATCTGATGGCCAAAGGCGTCAACATCCCCGCCGTGGTCGACACCCGCGACGAAGGCCCAGAGATCGACGGCACAGAGGTCCACCGAGGCGCGGTCATCCTTGACACAAAGGGCCGTCACGGCGTCACCGAAGCCATCGTTCAAACCGCGAAGGGGTACACAACCAACATCCTCTGCGGCTCGATCGCGGTCTCTGGCGGCTATTCCCCGAATCTCGGCATGACCTGTCACCAACGCGGCCGCCCCGAGTGGCGCGAAGACATCGCAGCCTTTGTCCCAGCAGGCGATCTGCCCCCCGGCCAAATCGTCGCCGGAGCCGCACGCGGCGTCTATGACATGGGCAATGTGATGGCCGACGGTGTGTCTCAGGCGAAACAAGCGCTGAATGATCTGGGCATCAAATCCAAAGTCATGACCCTGCCCGAAGTCGAAGGGGAAGCCACCGGCATCTCGGCATATTGGTACGTCCCCGGCAAAAAACGCGCTTGGGTCGATTTCCAGAACGATGTGACCGTCAAAGACGTCAAACTTGCCCATCAAGAGGGCTATGTCAGCGTCGAGCACCTCAAACGCTACACCACGCTCGGCATGGCCACAGACCAAGGCAAAACCGCCAATGTTCTGGGTCTGGCCGTCATGGCAGAGAAGACCGGCAAGTCGATCCCCGAGACCGGCACCACAATCTATCGCCCACCTTACGTGCCCGTTGCTATGGGCGCGCTCGCAGGTCGTTCGACCTTGGAAAACTTCCGCCCCAAACGCCTCACGCCAAGCCACAAATGGGCGAGCGAAAAGGGGGCTGTGTTCCAAGAGGTCGGCCTCTGGATGCGGGCGATGTGGTTCCCTCAAAAGGGCGAAACCACGTGGCGTGAGTCTGTCGACCGCGAAGTCATCGCCACCCGCACCAGCGTCGGCATCTGCGATGTGACGACCCTCGGCAAGATCGACGTGCAGGGCAAGGACGCGGGTGAATTCCTGTCCAAGCTCTATGTGAACGGTTTCGCGAAATTGCCAGTCGGCAAGGTGCGCTACGGCCTCATGATGCGCGAAGACGGGATGCTTTATGACGACGGCACTGCAGCACGCTTTTCCGAGGATCATTACGTCGTGACGACCACGACAGCGAACGCGGTTCTGGTCTATCGCAACATGGATTTCGCGCGCCAATGTCTGTTCCCAGAGATGGACGTTCAAATCATCTCGACCACCGACGCCTGGGCGCAATTCGCGGTTGCCGGACCAAAGTCGCGTGAATTGCTGCAACGTATTGTCGACAAAGACCACGACATCAGCAATGACGCCTTCCCCTTCATGGGATGCGCCGAGATCACCGTCTGTGGTGGCCTCAAAGCACGCCTCTTCCGCATCTCTTTCTCGGGCGAGCTGGCCTATGAGATCGCAGTCCCCACCCGCTATGGTGACGCGCTTGTGCGCCGTATGATGGAGGTCGGCACGGATCTGGGAGTAACGCCCTATGGACTAGAGGCACTGAACGTCATGCGGATCGAAAAGGGCCACGTCACAGGGGCTGAGATCGACGGCCGTATGACCGCGCTCAATATGGGTCTGGACCGGATGGTGTCGCGCAAGAAAGACTGCATCGGCTTCCACAACAGCCAGCGCGAGGCACAGCTGGATCCGAACGGGCCACGGCTTGTCGGTCTGCGGTCGCTCAATGGTCAGGGCATCCATGCAGGCTCGCATCTGATGAACGAAACCGGAGAGGTCTCGGCCTGGGTGGATCAGGGGCATGTGACCTCTGTGTGCTATTCACCGATGCTCAAGGAATACATCGGCCTTGGCTATGTGAATGGCGGGGATCAGCGCATGGGCGAGAAACTCCGCGCTGTGAACCCGATCAAGAAGTATGAAACCCCTGTCGAGATCGTCTCGGCGCATTTCTTTGATCAAGAAGGAGGGCGTCTGCGTGACTGATCTCACTCCACTTACCCCGCTGGGCGGGACCTCGCCCCGCGTTGACACCTTGGATTCGGTGACCATCACAGAGGTCACCGATCGTGCGTTGGCTTCTGTTGCGACGCGCAAGGGCATGGACGCGGGCCAAGGGTTCAAGGCGCTTGGCTTTGCAGGCGCGCCTGAAGTCTGCACCATAGTCGAGGCCAACGGATCGCGCGCGTGGTGGATGGGGCCGGATCAGTACATGGTCGATGCGCTTTTCGATCAATCCGGCGTCTGGGCGGCGAACGTTAAAGACGCCATGGGCGACACCGCCTCAGTCACCGATCAATCAGAGGGCTTCTGTCGCTTTGATCTGACGGGCGAGGGCTGCGTCGACCTACTGCAACGTCTTTGCGGATTGGACAGCGAGACCATGCAGCCGGGCAGCGCACGGCGCACGCAATTGCATCACATGGGCTGTATTGTCATTCGCTCTGAGGCGGGATGGTCCGTTCTCGGCGCGCATTCCTCGGCAGGCTCTTTGCACCACGCGCTATTGGAAGTTGCGGTCGGGCTTCAATAAGGCAGCCCGACGTAATTTTCGGCCATGGCCTTCTGCGCGGCTCGATTGCTGCGCAGGAACTCCAGCTCTGCGATCTGCATCTTGTGATCAAAGACCGTCTGATCGGGATATTGGTGCATCAGAGAAGAGAACCACCAGCTGAAACGTTCCGCTTTCCAGACCCGCGCGAGCGCTTTGGCGGAATAGCCTTCGATACCATCTGACGAGCCGGATTTATAGAAAGCGGTCAGCGCGTGATACAGGTAGTAGACGTCTGAGGCCGCCGTATTCAGCCCCTTGGCGCCGGTTGGTGGCACGATATGCGCGGCGTCGCCGCAAAGGAACAACCGCCCGTATTGCATCGGCTCACAGACAAAAGACCGGAGCGGTGCGATGGATTTTTCAATCAACGGGCCAGTGACAAGTTTAGCGGCCACATCTGACGGAATACGGCGTTTGAGCTCCTCCCAGAAGGCCTCATCGCTCCAATTGTTTGGATCATCGCTGATCGGACATTGGATGTAGTAGCGGCTGAGGTTCTCGTTCCGCATCGAACAGAGCGCGAAACCGCGGTCCGAATTGGCATAGATCAATTCGTGGTTCACCGGAGGCGTTTCCGACAGCACGCCGAGCCAGCCAAAGGGGTAAACCTTTTCATATTCCTTGCGCACCGTCTCGGGAATGGTCTTGCGCGACACGCCGTGAAACCCGTCACAACCCGCGATATAGTCGCAGTCGATCCGGCGTTCTTGTCCATCCTGCGTAAAGGTCACAAAGGGCGCGTCAGATTTCGCATCATGGATCACAACATCTTCGACATTGCATTCAATCTGTCCGCCTGACTTCTCGCGCGCCTCGTAGAGGTCACGGGTGACCTCGGTTTGCCCATAGACCATGACCGGCGTGCCGGTGAGCTCTGCAAAATCGATGCGAAAGATCTCATCGCCATAGGAGATCTCGGTCCCGTCGTGTGGAAATCCCTCGGCCTTCATACGATCCGCGCATCCGGCCTCTTCCATCATCTGCACAAGGCCCTGCTCCAGAACCCCCGCGCGGATGCGACCAAGGACGTAGTCTTTGGTCTTTCGTTCCAACACGATGCTGTCGATGCCCTGCGTGTAAAGAAGCTGGGACAGCAACAGTCCGGACGGTCCTCCGCCGATGATCGCGACCTGAGTTTTCATAGTGTCCTCCGTGCAGAAACGAATCTCTGTTGACCATTTATGTATTCATTTTTAGGATTCTCTCTAGTTATTTCGACTCTTTCAGGCTAATACTGATTTTATTGGATACATTATGAAAGATCGCGGGTATGCCTCAAACCCCTGTCGCCACTGACGAAAACGCCACATCCGACCAGAAAGTCGTCACAATCCTGCGACAGCGGATCATGGAGGGCTCTCTCAAAGCGGATACAAAAATCAGCGAAGTGTTGGTGTCAGAGATGCTGGATGTGTCACGCACACCTGCCCGCATGGCGCTGCAGGCCTTGGAGTCCGAAGGGCTTATCCGCAAGCGAGACGGGCGCGGCTACACCGTTCTGTCCTTCAACTCGCACGAGCTGGCACAGGCCTATGAGGTACGTGGCGTGCTCGAAGGTCTGGCCGCTGGCACTTTGGCGCGTGAAGGCATCGATGAGGCCCTTGCGACAGACCTCGGTCAGATTATCGAGGACATCGACGCGGTACTCACCAGCGATCAGGATCCCGCCGAGCGCGTCACCGGGTTTCAATCGCGGAACCGCGACTTTCATCAGGCCATCATGACGGCGGCCGAAAACCGTTTCATCGGGCATGCCTATCAGCGGCTGGCGCATCTGCCGCTGGTCAGCCTCGGCTCTGTCGTGTTCAATGCTGATAAAGCCGAAGAAGAGATCACACGCCTCAAGTTTGCCAATATGCAGCATCGACTGATCCTCGACGCGATCCTCAGACGCGATGCGATGCGGGCCGAAAGCCTGATGCGAGAGCACGCCAATCAGATCCCGATCTATACGGATCTGCTGGTTTAGCACTGGCCAAAGAGTGATCCGCCACAGCCCCTCGCCCGTAAAAGTATCAAACTTCGGCGAGGGACGCAGGTGCGATTGGCTCGGTTTTTCAGAT
>JABSOU010000142.1 GCA_013215215.1 Cognatishimia sp.
ACGCAATGTCTTGGCATGGATCACGCCCATCAGGGCATCCGAGTGAACGCGGTTTGCCCCAATGAGGTCAATACACCGATGTTGCGCACGGGCTTCGCCGCCCGCGGGCTGGATCCCGACGCCGCGATTGAGACGCTCAACGCCTCGGTGCCCCTTGGGCGTATCGCTGAAGCCGAAGACATCGCAGACGTCGTGACCTTTCTGGCGTCCGACGACGCGCGCTACATGTGCGGCGCGCTGTTGGAAGTGAACGGAGGCAAGCCGGTCCAATGACAGATCTTTCAGGCAAAATCGCCCTCGTAACTGGCGGCCGCAGCGGGATCGGCGCTGCGAGCGCTGAGGCTCTGGCCGAGGCTGGCGCGAGGGTTTTCACAGCCCAACGCGGCGCGGATGACCGGTTCGAGTATTTTCAGACTGACTTTGACGACTCCGAGGCCCCTGCCTGCCTCATAGAGCAGATCATCAATGCCGCCGGTCAATTGGACATCTTAGTCAACAACGCAGGGCTCATGCGCGAAGGCACTGTGTTGGAAAGCAGCCTTGAGGATTGGAACGCGACCTTGCAGGTGAACCTGACAGCCCCTTTCCTTTTGATCAAAGCCGCGATGCCGCATCTTATTGAAACCAAAGGATCAATCGTTAACATCGGCTCAATCGAGGGGCTTGGATCCAACCCGCGCCACCCCGCCTATTGTGCGTCCAAAGCCGGGCTACACGGCCTAACCCGCGCGGTCGCCGTCGATCATGGCCCAGATGGCGTTCGCTGCAATGCGGTCGCTCCGGGCTGGATCGACACGGACCTGAACGTCGCCTTCATCGAAAGCCTCGGCGACCCCGAAGAATTTCGCGCCAAAATCGGCGACATCCACCCACTTAGACGCACGGGTGACCCCAAAGATGTTGGCGCCCTAGTGGCCTGGCTCGCCTCTGATGCCGCAGTTTTTGTCACAGGGCAGGTCTGGACCGTCGACGGTGGCCGGATGAGCCAGCTCAGCCTGCCTTAGCTGGACCATTCAGGCGCGTGACGCCGCAGCTCACCCGCCGCAATGGGCCAGGAAGGCCCCTGCCCATCGACCTTGTAAGGCGGCGACACCCGTTGAATTGGGCCCCAAGTGGTCTGCTCTAACTCCGGTGCGAAATCCCGATCAGTGAGCGCGAGCCCACCGCCCATGACGTCATGAGCTCCTGAGGACGTCAAAAGATACGCCGTGCGCGCCAAAGACAAACGCGCTTGCGACACGCGCCCGTCCATTTGTTGCAACCGCAATGCCCGCAGAGCAGCCGCCGCAACCAGATAACCTGTCGCGAAATCCAAAGCCTGCACCGGTAGCGGCACGGGCCTGTCTGCCCCCGCACGTTTCATCCCTTCGTCCGCAATACCGCAACTCATCTGCACCAAAGAGTCAAACCCGCGCCGTCCGGCCCATGGCCCATGCCATCCATAGGCACATAGGCTGATGTCACAGAGGTTTGGATTGATCTCTGCAATCACCTCAGGCCCAAACCCAATCCCGGCCAATGCACCCGGACGGTAGCCATGTATCATAATGTCCGCTTCTGAAATAAGACGCTTGAGCGTCTCGCGGTCCTCAGCCTGACGCAGATCCAACCCGGCGCAACGTTTGCCCAGCGTCACATCGACCTCAACCGCTGGCTCATTCCAATGCGGCGGGTCGATCCGCAACACATCCGCGCCAAAGCCAGCAAGGAAGCGCGTCGCGACCGGGCCAGCCAAAACGCGTGTTAAATCGAGCACCTTAAGTCCGGCCAAGCCTTTGCGGTTCGGAATTTCACCGGTGCGGGATGTCCATTCGATCAAGGGAGACTCCGCCAGAGCCCGTCCCTGCGGATGATCCGCCCATTCATTCAGAGACATCATCGCCGCAGCGCAGCCGTTGTTGGCGACGATAGCCTGTTCCACATCGCTTTTGGATTTCGCACTTAGGACAGCCGCTACAGCATCACGATCCGGCGCGCAATCGAGCACCTCAAGTGCCGCCTTCTGATGGTGCGGCGCATTGGTATGAAGCCGCACCCAGCCATCAGCGCATTTATAGTCCCCGGCTATAGCATCCCAAACCGATCCAACCTCCCAGCCCACAGGACGTGTCGTAAGATGAAACCACAAAAGCGCCGGGCGTCGGTCGACGTCGATATCCTTTGCACCAACAATCCCGCCATATTCACCAAGCGCCGCATTGGTCGTTGCCATGGCAAAATCATTGACGTCAAAAAAAGATCGGTAGGAGTCCCCCCCTTGATGCGGGATGTCAAACTTGGGCTGGAAATCAGAGCCCAAAGCTTGGGCGATGGCAGATTGAAAAAAACTGTAACGAGCGCTCATGCCGGGAATTTAGGTCTCCAAATGCTGCACCGCAACAAAAGGCCGCGCGAAAACGCACGGCCTTTGAAAGACTGTATCGTCGAGAGCTTATTCGCTCGCGGCTTCGCCTTCAGTGGTGGCGTCATTCGACGCTTCACCTTCGGTTGCTTCGGTTGTTTCCATTGCGTCGCCCTCTTCAGTCGCCGCAACGGCGCCGAACGTCGCCAGATAGGCCGCAACATCCTCGCCGCCTTTGCGCAGCTTAAATGTCATCTTGGTCTTATTGTCTCCGCCCTGCTCTTTCAAAAAGCCACGTGGGTCGGTGACAAAAGCCGCAATCAGCTCTTCGTCCCAAACAAGACCGTTTTCACCAGCACTGACCAATGCTTTGGAATAGCGGAAATCGCCGGTTCCCGCGGTCTGGCCCACGATGCCATAGAGGTTAGGTCCAGTGCGCCCACCCTTCACAAAGACTTCGCCATCAGGAGCTGCGATTGTGTGACAAGATTTACATTTGCCGAAAACCGACTTGCCTTCGTCCGCATCACCCGCCGCGAACGCCGGTGCTGCCAAGGCCATAAAAGTTACTGTTGCTGTGACTAGGTGCTTCATGTGTGCCTCCACAAAAATATCACGCTTTTCCGTCACAGGATGTAGGCGTCTTGGCAGGAAGGTTCAAAGGACAAAAGCGCGCAGTGCGGCAACTCCGCTGGCTCAGCCAAAGTTGCGTTCAAAACTCGCCTTTAGGGCCACATCCAGATCATCCATTGTAACAGGCAGCCCAAGATCGACCAATGAGGTGACGCCATGTTCTGTGATCCCACAGGGCACAATGCCCGAAAAATGCTCAAGATCTGGCTCAACATTGATCGAAATTCCGTGAAAACTGACCCATTTGCGCAAGCGGATGCCAATGGCCGCGATCTTGTCTTCGGCAGGTTGGCCAGTCACGGTCAAAGGTTTCTCAGGTCGCGTCACCCAAACGCCGACGCGCCCCTCGCGGATTTCGCCCTTGATGTTGAAGCTGTCCAGCGTGTCGATAACCCAATGTTCCAGTTTTTGAACAAACTGGCGCACGTCCTTACCGCGCTGATTGAGATCCAGCATCACATAGGCCACCCGCTGGCCGGGACCGTGATAGGTGTATTGCCCTCCGCGTTTGGCTTCATAGACAGGGAAGCGATCTGGATCGACAAGATCCTCGATCTGAGCTGAAGTTCCGGCCGTATAGAGCGGCGGATGTTCAAGCAGCCAAATGCATTCCTCTGCCGTGCCTTTTGAAATCGCATCCACGCGCGCTTCCATAAAGGTCAGCGCGTCCTCGTAAGAGGTCAAACCATCTGAAACCTTCCACTCCATCGCTTAACGGGGCAAAAGCCCCGCCTCCCGAATTTTAGGCAGATTGGCGCGGCTGACTGGTACGTCGGCCCCGTCTTTCATGGTTAGAATCGCGCGGTCGCCCTCGCGCCGGGCCGAGGCCACCTGAGCATAGCTGACCCAATGGCTACGGTGCACCTGATCGCCCCAGGTCTCGCCGGTTTCCCGGATCGCATCAGAAAGACGCATCAAAATCATCTCTACTCCGGCTGTGGTTTTGACTCGCACATAGTGGTCTTCAACCGACAGCGCCACCAGTTCACCGCGTTTATCCAGTGGCAAACGCTCCATCAAAGGCACAAAGGGAGGCTGAAGATCCTTAGAATTGGTGGGTGCCTCTTTCTGGCGGCTGTAGACGATCGACGCAATCGCAGCCCCTGCGGCTGTCACGAAAAATCCGATCAAAAACACCCGAAACAAGAAGGAAGATGGCCCATAAGGCATCGAGGATGGACCAAAGATTAAGAGATTGAGCGACACGATATAAAGTGAGATCGCGAGACCATTGAAACAGCCCGACACCAGACTTTGCACCCAGATCGGCCGGTCCTTCAGCAGTGTTTGGAAAAAGGTCAGCCCAAACAGACCAATTCCATATGTCGAGTAAACAACCCAAATCCAATACAAGATACGGGGTAAAAACGCGACAGTGTCCTGAGTTCCAAACGGACCAGAGACACCCAGCACAGCTCCCACACAGGCCTGCACAATCAGACCTATAGGATTAAGAAAATGCCCCCGCCATTCACGAAGCGTGAGCTGCAAAGTACCGTCACCCACGAACAGAACCCTTTATTCCACGCATCTAAAATCGCAAATCGTAATGGGAGAGTCTAGACCGGTTTTTGCAATTTCCCTCTAGGGGTCCAATGTCCATCAATCCCATCCTTGATGCATCCTGCGCAATAAAAGTCCACACTCTAGCGGCGAGTTTCGCGTTGACCTTGGGCCCCTTCATATTCACCCCGAAAGCGAGGGGGAAATTGCACAAAACCCTCGGATACATCTGGATCTTTGCGATGGCGACGACGGCGATCTCGTCTTTCTTCATTCACAGTTTCCAGCTGTTCTGGGTCTTTAGCCCAATCCACTTTTTGTCGATCTTTGTCCTCTTTGGCCTGTGCCGCGCCTTCTGGTTTATCCGCAACGGGAACGTCACCGGTCATGCTCGTACCATGCTTGGCATGTATTGGTATGGGGTTATCGCGGCAGGTATTTTCACCCTCTTGCCTGGACGAATGCTCAACAGAGCATTTTTTCCCGAAACTCCATGGCTAGGCTACGTCGTGATCGCCTTTGGCAGCCTGCTGATCATCCGTCACATCCGCCGCCAAACGGCTGGTTTGATCGGATAAATGCACCGGAGTGCATTTTCCTCTTGAGCCCGCTCGAAGCTTGGTCTAGTGACCCGCTACCAAGTCTATGACAGTGCGGTCGTGGCGGAATTGGTAGACGCGCAGCGTTGAGGTCGCTGTTCCTTAACCGGAGTGGAAGTTCGAGTCTTCTCGACCGCACCAAAAAACACACATAGTTCCCTTATTTCCTTGAATTTGCAGCTCGTCCGAAGCATCCGTGACACACATCACGACACACACGGAGGACACAAAGGCCATGGCATTGCGGACAAAAATCAAACATATCGACTCGCTGGCGAACGGTGTCCTGCGCTTTCGCAGGCGTTTCCCAAAGGACGTGACCGAGGCGCTCGGCCAAGGCTTCATGCAGGTTCACATTGCCAACCGCACAGGTCTTGCCTTCCATCGGGAATATCAGGCGATCATGACCGAGTTCGACCGTATCGTCAGAGAGACCAGAGCGGCCAAAGGCGGACCAGATATGCGATCCCCTATCGAGCGCTGGCATGAAGCGCTTTTGAAGGCAGAGGGTCTTGTCAACGAGACACACGGCCTTGAAGACGACCCTGAGTTTGCCCGCCGCATGCTCGCTCACGGCCTCTCTAAGCGAACCGATACCGACCCGATGCTGGTCAAGGCGCTGTTGGAACCCGAAGCTGCTCCGCCAGAGGTGACACTGAAAGACGCGGCGAACACCTACGCCAAGGATAAAGGCCTGACCAATAAGCGCGATGATATGGTCCGCTTTGAGCGCACCCTAAGGAGACTTGAGGCTGCACTAGGGCCGCTCGATAAGGTAGCCTTGAAGTCGCTGAAACGAGAGCACGGCAGGAAGTTCATGACCACATTACTTGAGACCAAGAAGGCTGACGGCTCGCCTCTGGCGCTGGGGTCTTGCAAGCGTGATGCGATCATCGTCGCCGCCCTTGTCACACACGGCCTGATAGAGTTCGACATGGCGGCTGATGTTGCCAACCCCTTCGCGGCACTGCCTTGGCCGAAAGAAGAGACCCGCGCAGTTGAGAAGAAGCTGCCATTGCCAGATGACCTTATCAAACGTGTCGAAGGGCGTCTTGCAGAGGGACGGACCAAGGAACTGCCGTTGCTCTGGCGGTTGCTCAAAGGCACCGGAATGCGTCTGGGCGAAGCTGCAGGCTTGACTAGTGATGACCTAAGGCTTGATGAAGACACGCCCCACGTTCTGGTCAGACCCAATGAAGTCCGAGGTCTCAAGACCAAATCTAGCACCCGTTCAGTGCCACTTTCAGGTGACGCCCTCAGGGCCGCCCAGGAAGCCGTTAGCATCGTCCAACAAGGTCAGCCTATCTTTGCCCGTTATGCGCGTAAGAGAGGTGCTGATGCGGCTTCTGCAGCATTGATGAAAGCCGTTCGATCAGAGACCACAGACAAGCGTTTGACCGTCCACGGGCTAAGACACCGAGTTAGCGACAAGCTGCGCGATGAAGGCGCGCCAACAGAGGTTCGTCACGGCTTCCTTGGGCATGCCTCTCAGGCAATTGCAGAGTCAACTTACGGTAGTCCTAAGGCGCGGCTTGAAGAGTTCCAGCGCTGGGCAGTTAAGGCTGATCTGTAAGGGCTTGCTTACGGAGACCGCGCGGCTTGCCGTGTCGGCGAACTCCGAGCACCGCGAAGTGCGGCGCATTGGGCGCACCGCTAAGAAAATCGCTACGGAGATCGGTGAAGAACTGATCAAGGTGTGGGTGGTCTGATCTGACTGGTCCATTTTGATTGTTAGTGCATGATCGGCCTGGGCTCCATTGGGATAATGGTTTCAGGGGCGGGCGGACGGTAACCCAGTGCACTGTGTGGTCTCTTGGTGTTGTAGTGTTTCCTCCATTCTTCGATGATGATTTGGGCTTCTCTGAGGGAGTATAAGATTTCACCGTTGAGCAGCTCGTCCCTCATCCGCCCATTGAAGCTTTCGCAATATCCATTCTCCCAGGGTGAGCCCGGCTCGATGTAGGCTGTCTTTGCGCCGACC
>JABSOU010000143.1 GCA_013215215.1 Cognatishimia sp.
GAATACAGGATTCACTAGAAATCATGCGCTTCCTCAACGATTGGGAAGCCGCCTGCGCATAAAGAAAGGGCCCCGAACTGGGGCCCTTTTTCGATCTATTGTCGCTTAGTAGCGGTAATGCTCTGGCTTGAACGGACCTTCTGGCGTCACACCGATGTAGGATGCTTGATCCTCGGTCAGCTTGGTCAACTTCGCGCCCACGCGATCAAGGTGCAGTGCAGCCACTTTTTCATCCAGATGTTTGGGCAGGATGTAGACTTCGTTCTTATACTGATCGCCCCGCAGGAACAGTTCGATCTGCGCCAGAACCTGGTTGGTGAAGGACGCTGACATCACGAAGGATGGGTGACCTGTCGCGTTACCAAGGTTCAGCAGACGACCTTCAGACAGCAGGATGATGCGGTTGCCGGATGGCATCTCGATCATGTCCACTTGCTCTTTGATGTTGGTCCACTTGTGGTTCTTCAGAGCCGCAACCTGGATTTCATTGTCGAAGTGACCGATGTTGCCAACGATCGCCATATCCTTCATCGCACGCATGTGCTCGATGCGGATGATGTCTTTGTTGCCGGTGGTGGTGATGAAGACGTCTGCGGTTGCGACTTCGTCTTCCAGCAAGGTGACTTCGAACCCGTCCATCGCGGCTTGCAGCGCACAGATCGGATCGGCTTCGGTCACTTTCACACGTGCACCTGCACCCGCGAGCGACGCCGCAGAGCCTTTGCCCACGTCGCCGTAGCCGCAAACTACAGCCACTTTGCCGGCCATCATCGTGTCGGTCGCGCGGCGGATGCCATCTACGAGGCTCTCTTTACATCCGTATTTGTTGTCGAACTTGGACTTGGTCACAGAGTCATTCACGTTGATCGCAGGGAATGGCAGTTGGCCGTTTTTCTGCAGTTCATAAAGACGATGCACGCCGGTGGTGGTTTCCTCAGAGACGCCCATGATCTGGTCGCGTGTCTTGGTGAACCAGCCCGGAGAGGCCGCCATACGTTTCGCGATCTGCGCTTTGATGACTTCTTCTTCCTCGGACTGAGGCACTGGGATGATGTCCTCGCCCGCCTCGGCACGTGCACCCAGCAGAACGTAAAGCGTCGCATCGCCACCATCATCCAAGATCATGTTCGGGCCATCCTCAAACAGGAAGGACTTGTCGAGATAATCCCAATGCTCTTCCAGAGACTGGCCTTTGATCGCAAACACAGGAATGCCAGCATCGGCAATCGCTGCCGCCGCGTGGTCTTGGGTCGAGAAGATGTTGCAGGACGCCCAACGCACATCGGCACCCAGCGCGACCAGTGTTTCGATCAGGCAAGCTGTCTGGATCGTCATATGCAAAGAGCCAACGATACGCGCGCCCTTAAGCGGCTTTTCCTCGCCGTATTCTTTGCGCAGCGCCATCAGGCCCGGCATCTCGGTTTCAGCAATATCGAGTTCCTTGCGGCCAAAACCAGCCAACGCGATGTCTTTAACAATATAGTCTGTCGGCATATGCCCGCTCTCCTGACCAAAACGAAATCCGCGACCGCATAACACTCATGAGGGTTTGCGACAATGGTCAAGTAGAGTGCGACCGTCTTTGGTCTAGCCTTTGAGGCCTTCTGCCAATTCCACAGGCGGTTGGGTAAAGAAATTCGTACCCACAGCCACCACGCAGGACACGCCCTCGGCGCTGGTCAAAAGCATAGTGAAGGTGCCCGTTTTTTCCGATGCCCAGACCTCTACCATGGTCTGCACATTCTTGTTGCCCTGTAGTCCACCAGCCACGAGACTTTCCGAGTAACTATTTTGCAACTTGGCCACCACGGTTTCCCGAACTCCGCAATTTTCCCGCGCCGCTGCAGGCGGAGCCGCAGCCAGCATGCCGAAAAGCAATCCGGCGATTGTCAGTCGTTTGAACATAATGTCTCCTGCTCTCTGAATGGTTTCTGGCAGGAGGACACGCGGGAGGAACGCGCGTCCCCCTCGCACTAGATATTGATCCGAAGCTATCGCAGATCCCACGTTTGTCAGCGGGGCTTCCGGCGAAAAAACCTATTCGAACGTATTGAGTGTTCTATGGAATTCGCAAAAACTCAAGCGCGGAAGTTGAGTTTGTAACCAATTTATGACACTATATGTTGTAATTGTCGCGCTCCCCCGCTGCGACAAGACACTCAAGCTAGACAAATTCCCTGCAAGGCACAGGGATTGGTTTTTGTGTGTCATTGCCAAGAATCCATTGCGATCCCTGCCCAGCTAGGGGACACTCCGTCAAAAATACAGGACACCACATGACACGCGCATGGCAACGGATGCTGTCTGGCCGGAGGCTCGACCTCTTGGACCCAACCCCGGTCGATATCGAAATCGAAGACATCGCGCACGGCCTTGCCTTTGTGGCGCGTTGGAATGGGCAAACTCTGGGTGATTTCGCTTACTCTGTGGCCGAGCATTCGCTTTTGGTCGAAGAGCTTTTCGGGCGTATGTACCCGAAGTCTCCGACCAAATGGCGCTTGGCCGCGCTTTTGCACGACGCGCCGGAATATGTCATCGGCGATATGATTTCTCCCGTGAAAGCCGCCGTTGGTCCTGGCTATGGTGCCCTAGACGAACGCTTGACGGCAGCGATTCACATTCGCTTTGGGCTGCCTGCTGCGCTTCCCAAAACCGTGAAATCCCAGATCAAGCGCGCCGACAAAGTCTCGGCCTATATGGAAGCCATCCATATCGCCGGCTTCACCGAGTCCGAAGCTGCCAAACTTTTTGGCAAGCCAAAGCCCGAGCTGATTGATGGCCTCGCAATTGATCTACGCCCACCTGTTGACGTTCGCCGCGCTTTTACCGCACGCCACACTGACCTCATGAGAACCTTATGAGCATCACGATCAGACCCGCTACCGATGCCGATGCCCCTGGAATGGCCGAGCTCTTAAACGAGATCATCGAGATCGGAGGCACCACGGCCTATACGGATCCCATTACATCTGACTATCTCATCGGGCGCATGGCCGAAGCACCGGGCGCGTCTGCTTGGCACATAGCTCTGAATGTCACGGGTGTCTGTGTTGGATTTCAGTGGATTACAATTGCTGACTATCTGCCAGAGGAGGCCTGCGAGATCGCCACTTTCGCCAAAGCGGGGCAAACCGGGCTGGGGATCGGCTCCAAGCTTTTTGCGGCAACCAAGACAGCAGCGATTTCGCTTGGATACAAGTGGATCAACGCCAACATCCGGTCAGACAATGAGAGTGGCTTGGCCTATTACTCGGCGAAAGGCTTCAAGGATTATGATCGTCAGATCGGCATTCAGCTGGCAAACGGCCTCGTGGTCGACAAGATCCTCAAACGCTTCGACCTTTCATGACGATACGAATTCGCCACGGGAGCGCATTGGACGTCAGGTCTGCCACACAACTCCTCAATGAGATCATCGGCGAGGGCGGCACAACTGCGCTGACAAAAGAGGTCACCAATGACGAAATGGAAGGCTGGCTCTTTGGCGATGACGGACTCACAGCCTGGCATGTTGCGGTAGATGAGCAGGATCAGGTGCTGGGGTTTCAATGGATCGGCCCATGGCCGGATCTGCCGCCTGAGGCCTGTGAAATCGGCACCTTCGTAAAGATCGGCCAAACCGGGCTGGGGATCGGCTCGCAACTCTTTGAGGCCACCAAATCGGCAGCGTTGAAGCTCGGCTTTGACTGGATCAATGCCAATATCCGCTCGGACAATGACAGCGGGCTGACCTATTACCAAAGCCGCGGCTTCCGGACCTATCGCCACGAAGAGAATGTAAAATTGCCGAGCGGTCAGATCGTGGGCAAAACCCACAAACGCTACGACCTCAAGGACTGACGCGCTTTCATCTTGCCAAAAATACTCGCGCCGCAGGCAGCGCCCTTTGGGGCGCTTAACGCGGGCTGCGTTTTGCAAGGATGCGCTGCAATGTCCGGCGATGCATGTTCAGGCGACGCGCGGTCTCGGAGACATTGCGATCACAGAGCTCATAGATCCGCTGAATATGTTCCCAACGCACGCGATCGGCGCTCATTGGGTTTTCCGGTGGCGGCGGCAGTTCGCCCTGAGGCGACAGTAGCGCATTCACGATGTCCTGCGCATCTGCAGGTTTCGCCAGATAATCCGTTGCGCCTGCCTTTACTGCAGCAACTGCCGTCGCAATCGCGCCATAGCCCGTCAGGATCACAACGCGACAGTCCTCGCGTTTGTCCTGCAGAACTTCGACCACATCCAGACCGTTGCCATCATCCAGACGCAGATCCACAACAGCATAGGCCGGTGGACGCGCCGTCGCGATAGCACGACCAGCTGCAACGGACTCTGCCGTTTCGACCGAGAAGCCGCGTTTTTCCATGGCTTTTGCTAGGCGTTTCACAAAGACTTCGTCGTCGTCCACCAAAAGAAGGCTGTTGTCTGGTCCAATCTCGAGAAGTGCCTGGTCTGTCATCGCTGGGCTTTCCAATCTTGCTTTCGGTCTTCAGTTATAGCGTTTTTTGACGGGGTCAAACACCTCAACTTTAAGCATTGTTTACAAAGCAAGCAATCTGCTCTGCCATCCGTTCCGCGGTTGCGTCGCGCCGAAAGAACTCGGCGAACCCGTGTTCGGGCAGCATCAGATAGGTAAACGTCGAATGATCTACGAGATAGAACTCGTCCTCACTCTCGTTGATCTTGAAGTAGGATTTATAGGCGCGGGTTGCTGCCTTTAGCTGGTCCGCGGTCCCTGTCAGACCCAACATTTTCGGGTGCAGGTAGTCTGTCCATTCTTTCAAAACCTCTGGCGTGTCGCGATCCGGATCCACAGACACAAAGACAGGGGTCGTCGAGATCCCTTGCTCTTCTAGCATCTCAACCGCCTCGGCATTGCGAGCCGCATCAAAGGGGCAGGCATCTGGGCAGAAGGTATACCCGAAGTAGATCAATGTGGGCTCGGTGATGACATCCTTGTCGGTCACGATCTTGTTGTTTTCATCGACCAGCGTAAATGGCCCACCAATCGCGCCACCCCCGCCTGCGACCTGCGAGGCGCGGCACTGCGCAAAAGAATCCCCTCCGGGATTTTGCGAAACATACCAGATACCTCCCAATAGAGAGATGATCGCAACGGTGGAAACAGCAGCAATTGCACGGACCATGGGACTATCCTTTCAGAGACACAGTGAGTGGTAGGCCGCTTCAAATGCAGGCGCAAGAGAGCCGAGCTTCACAATCACATCACCGCGCCAATCCACCGCATGGTTTGCCTAACCGGATCAGACACCCTATCCCTATTGGACAAGAAGGAGAAGCTGGATGACCGAAACCTCACTGCCCCTCGTCTCTGGCAATCGTCGCGGCAATTGGATTTCCCTTCGTACCATCACCATGGTGCGTTGGATCGCGATCATCGGGCAGGTGACCGCCTTGATCGTGGCGCAGCAGATGTTTCGCTTGGATCTGGAATACGAGCTGTGTTTCCTCGCAATCGGCGTGTCCGCTTTGGTCAATGTGCTTGGCTATTTCACTTTTCCCGAAAATAAACTTCTGACCGAAAGCGAAAACGCAGCACTGTTGCTGTTTGACTTGCTTCAGCTTTGTTTCCTGCTGTTTCTAACGGGCGGGTTGAACAATCCCTTCTCAATCCTTGTGGTCGGACCTGTGACGATTTCAGCTGCTACGCTGTCGGTGCGCATGACTGCCATTCTGGCCTCAGTGACCATTGCGCTGGTGGCGGTGATGACGCAGGTCTACTTCCCGCTCCGCACAGCCGAGGGCGTTATTCTTGAAACCCAGCACATCTTTCTGATCGGCAGCTTTGCGGGCATCGTGATCGCGGTTTTGTTCTCGTCCATCTACTCTCAACGCGTGGTTTCGGAAATGTCCTCCATGGCCGAGGCCCTGGCCGCCACGCAGATGGCCTTGGCGCGCGAACAAAAACTGACGGACCTGGGCGGCGTTGTCGCCGCAGCCGCGCATGAGCTGGGCACACCTCTGGCGACGATCAAACTGACCAGCGGTGAATTGATGGAAGAGCTTTCAGACTCCCCAGAGCTCCGCGAGGACGCAGCCCTTATCGGGCAACAGGCCGACCGCTGTCGGGACATCCTGAGGTCAATGGGGCGCGCCGGCAAAAGCGACCTTCATATGCGCAGCCTCCCCCTTCTGACGATTATCGAAGAGGCCGCCGAACCACATAGCGACCGTGGCAAGGACGTGAATATCGACGAAACCATTTCTGACGACATTCTGGGCGAAGAACCCCTTGTCCAACGCCGCGCGGAAATTGTGCATGGCCTGCGTAACCTAATTCAAAACGCCGTGGATTTCTCGAAATCCGAAGTTCGCATCGAAGCGACATGGACAACCGAAATCGTTTCGATCACGGTAATTGACGATGGGCCTGGTTTTCCAAACCACGTGATTGGGCGCATCGGCAGCCCAACGCTGCGCCGTGGACGAAGCGAAAAGGACAAGAAACGCAGGCCGGGCTATGATGGCATGGGCCTAGGATTGTTTATCGCCAAGACATTGCTTGAACGCACCGGCGCCACCTTAAGTTTTTCAAATTTGACCTACGAAACCGCGTCTCATAGTGGAGCCATCGTCGAAGTCTCCTGGCCGCGCAAGGCCATCGAAGCTCAAGACGTTAACCCTCTGTCCGCGGAAAACCCCCAGATAAGATCTTAGGTTTTGCACCCTGCACCCTGCTGTTAACAGTTTGTTAACTATTTCTCCGGATCCTTAGGCGTTGCGACGCCATGGGGAAAAATGCTGGTTTCAGACTCTGCATTATTTGCGATGCAGCTTGCGCTTATTGCCGCCTGCACGCTTGGACTTGCCTTCGTTTTTCTGAGGGGCGTTTTCACGCAATCTTCGATCCGCCACTGGCAATACCAACGCGAAGAAGCGCCACTAGTGCTGTTGTTTGAAAACGGCGTATTGATCGACGCCAATCGCGATGCGACAGCCCTTTTGGGCACCCAAGACCTTAAGGATGTCACTTGGGCTCACGTTCGAGGAGTCATTGCAAACCGGACCACGACGCTCCCGTTATCACTGGGCAGCAGCAAAGAACCGATCCGCACGCATCCCGCCAACGCGCGTGCCGGAGAGATGCGGGCAACGTTAGAACAATGGAGCACCTTCGCTAAACTGTCGGTTTATAACTGGCCGACCCAGAGCCGCCGCAAAGCGGGTGTGCGTGTGCCAATTTCAGAATTCGAATCCCTG
>JABSOU010000144.1 GCA_013215215.1 Cognatishimia sp.
ATCAACTCGACTTTGGTCAACACCGTGCCGCTCTGGGAAACCCAATTGGCGCAGGCGGTGACGATCCAGCGATCCGCCGAAGCAGCGGCAGCCGTGCGTGACGCGAATGATCTGACCAACGAGCTTTTGACCGCCAACGCCGCGAACCTGCGCGAGAGCAACAAGATGATCCGCGAAGAAATGGAGCGTGGCGTCTTTGATATCGAGGCGGTGAAACAGGCGAATGCGGACCTGATCGGCACGATTGAGGAAAGCCTGCAGATCGCGGATGAAGGCAAGGCCAAACGTGCTGAAGCCGAAGAAGAGCTGAAAAAGATGGAATCCGAACTGCGTGACACCCTCGCAGCGGCCAAGGCCAAAAAGACTGGTCTGGGCGACACGGTCGGGACCTCTGCTGGCTAACTGGTGCGTGTTTTCAAACGCATAACGGCATTCGCCCTCATGACAGGCCTCGCGGCCTGTCAGCTCGTTCCGGTTGCGCAACCGGTGCCTCCATCCGCGTCGGCACCTCAGGCCCCAAAACAAAGCCTAAAGAGCGCCGACATGGCGCGCTATTACCAGCGTGTGGAAAGCGACCTGTTAGTACGAGGCCTCTTGCGCGTTGATGGTGGCGGACCAGATACGCCTTATACCTCAGCCATGCTTGCCCGAAACTTCGAGAAGGTTACGTTTTATGACGAGCACACCATTGGAACACGGGTGCAGCGCGGCACGGGTCAGGAACGGCTGCTGAGCCGCTGGGACCAGCCCGTGCGCATCAATGTCGAATATGGCCCAAGCGTCAGTGACGAGATCCGCACTCAGGATGCGGCAATGATCCGCCAATACGCAGGACGCCTGTCTCGCATCACCGGTCATTCGATTTCTGCGGGCCGCCTGCGTCCGAATTTCCATATCCTCGTGATTGGCGAAGACGACAAAAGCGCCATGACAGCGCGCATTCGCGCCTTGTTGCCGAGCCTGAGTGCCTCAGCTCTGGCCCAGATCATCTCGCCTCCGCGCGCCACCCATTGTCTGGTGGTCGTCAGCCACGCCGAAGGCCCTGCCCCGCGCATCCTGTCGGCTGTCGCGGTCGTACGCGCAGAACACCCTGATTTGCTACGCCGCTCCTGCTATCACGAGGAAATCGCTCAAGGGCTTGGCATCGTGAACGACAGCCCCTTCGCGCGGCCGTCGATTTTCAACGATGACGACGAATTCGCGCTACTCACCAGCCATGACGAAGCGCTCCTGGCTATGCTATATGACCCTCGGTTGCGCATAGGCATGAGCGCAGCCGAGGCCCGCCCAACTGTTCAAACCCTCGCCCGCGAAAAAATGGGCGACGGGGCCGAGACCTAAAGGAGATCCCATGGGTATTTTTGATTTTCTGACCGGAGAGTTTATCGACGTCATCCATTGGGTCGATGACACGCGCGACACGATGGTTTGGCGGTTTGCACGCGAGGGCCACGAGATCAAATACGGCGCCAAGCTGACCGTCCGAGAAGGGCAGGCTGCGGTCTTTGTGCATGAAGGGCAGCTGGCGGATGTGTTCACACCCGGTCTTTATATGCTTGAGACAAACAATATGCCGATCATGACGACGCTGCAGCATTGGGATCACGGTTTCAAAAGCCCGTTCAAATCCGAGATCTATTTCGTCAACACGACGCGCTTTAATGACCTAAAATGGGGCACGAAAAACCCGATCATGGCGCGGGATCCGGAGTTTGGGCCGGTGCGTCTGAGGTCCTATGGCACCTATTCGATCCGTGTGACTGACCCTGCGCGTTTCCTGACCGAGATCGTTGGAACCGATGGTGAATTCACCATGGATGAGATCTCTTTCCAGATCCGCAATATCATTGTGCAGGAATTCTCAAAGGTCATCGCGGGCTCGGGTATTCCGGTTCTAGACATGGCCGCGAATACCGGCGAGTTTGGCAAGATCGTCGCTGAAACGATTGATCCTGTTGTCGCACAATACGGCCTGTCTATCCCCGAACTTTATATTGAAAACATCAGCTTACCGCCTGCGGTTGAAGCTGCCTTGGACGACCGCACCTCGCGTGGCATCGCGGGTAACCTCAATGACCACATGAAATGGAAAGCCGCCGAAGCCCTGGGCCAAGGCGGCATGGCAGGTGGTGCGATGGAAGCCGGCATGGGCGCAGCACTTGGCATGCAGATGAGCGCTATGGCCACGGGTGCCACAAACGCCGGACCTTGGGGCGCGGCGGGTCAGGCGACGGCGCCTGCAGCGGCTGCACCGGCCCCGCCGCCTCCGCCAGTGGAGCATGTGTGGCACATTGCGGAAAATGGCCAGACTTCCGGGCCGTTTTCCAAGGCGCGCCTCGGACGTATGGCCGAAGAAGGCGGGCTGACCCGCGAGACCTATGTCTGGACGGCTGGTCAGGACGGCTGGAAAAAGGCCGAAGACGTGGCCGAGCTGGCGCAGCTCTTTACCATCATGCCACCACCGCCTCCACCGGGCGCGTAAATGCAGGACGCCCCTCCTCCACCGCCCGCTGTTCCGGCAGAACCGAGCAGCCAGCATCGTTTTCCCTGCGACAATTGCGGGGCGGATTTTCGGTTTGATCCGGCCGCCTCGAAACTGGTCTGTGACCATTGCGGCAACGAAAACCAGATCGACGAGGTCGACCCTTGGAAAGGCTCGATCAAGGAAATAGATTTCCGTCGTGCGATCGAGAACCAACTACCTTCGCAAGAGATCGAAGAAACGCGGGTCTCCACATGCCCGAATTGCGCCGCACAGGTGGAATTTGACTCAGTTACGCATTCCAAAGAATGCCCGTTTTGCGCGACGCCCGTGGTCACCGACACAGGAACGCACCGCCACATCAAACCGCGTGGCGTTTTGCCGTTTCACCTGAACGAACGCGCGGCCCATAAGGCGATGGAAGACTGGCTTGGCAAATTGTGGTTTGCCCCCAATGGCTTGCAGGAATACGCGCGCAAGGGTCGTAAGATGGACGGCATCTATGTGCCCTATTGGACCTTTGATGCGGACACGAAATCCAGCTATCGCGGCGAGCGTGGCACCGAGTATCGCGTCAATCGCACCGTGACGCGCAACGGCAAGACCGAGACCATCAGCGAAGTCAAAGTCCGCTGGCGCGCAGTCTCAGGCCGCGTGGCGCGTTTTTTTGACGATGTGCTGGTGCTGGCGTCAAAAAGCCTGCCCAAGAAATACACAGACGCGCTCGCGCCTTGGGATCTTGCCGCTTTGGAACCCTATCGCCCCGAGTTCCTCGCCGGTTTCCGCGCCGAGGCTTATGCGGTGGAACTGGATGAGGGCTTTGTGGAGGCCCGCGCCCATATGGACCGCGTGATCCTGCGGGATGTGAAATTTGACATCGGCGGGGATCGCCAGCGTGTGCATGACGTGAACACGACGATCTCGGATGTAACATTCAAACATATCCTGCTGCCGGTCTGGATGGCCGCCTATAAATATCGCGGCGAAACCTATCGCTTTGTCGTCAATGGCCGCACTGGACGGGTTCAGGGTGAGCGGCCGTGGTCAGCCTGGAAAATCGGCTTTGCGGTTGTTTTGGGGCTGATTGCGGCGGGTGTGATTGGCTATTTCGTGGCGCAAAATCAATAAGGTAGAGTTATGCGTGCTTTGATCCAGCGGGTCTCTGAGGCCTCTGTTCGTGTGGACGGCGAAGTTGTTGGCGAGATTGGCCCAGGCCTCTTGGTGCTGATCTGCGCGATGCGCGGGGATAGCGAGGCTGAGGCCGTGAAGCTGGCGGGAAAGATCAGCAAGCTCCGGATTTTTCAGGATGAGGCTGGCAAGATGAACAAGTCGATTCTGGATATGGGCGGCTCGGCCTTGGTGGTGAGCCAGTTCACCCTTGCAGCGGACACCAAAAGTGGCAATCGACCCGGGTTTTCAAACGCTTGTGGACCAGAGGAAGGCAACAACTTCTATGAGTTCTTTGCGGAGCAACTGGCCGCAACTGGCGTTCCCATCCAAAAGGGAAGCTTTGGCGCGGACATGAAAGTCTCGCTCTTAAACGATGGCCCCGTGACGATCTGGATGGACACAGACCAATGGTCGTAGGGTGGGGTTTCACCCCACCACAGCATTACACCGACAAAGTCGCATCCACAGCCTTTTTCCAGCCTGCATATTTCGCATCGCGCGTGTCGCGATCCATCGCAGGTTCAAACTGACGATCCCGCGCCCAGGACTTCGCGAAATCCTCCATCGAGGGATAGACCCCTGCCCGCATGCCCGCGAGCCAAGCGGCCCCAGTTGCCGTGCTCTCAAGCACCTCGGGGCGGTCTACTGGCGCGCCGATGATGTCGGAGAGGAACTGCATGGTCCAATCGCTCGCCGTCATGCCGCCATCCACCCGCAACACGCCGGATTGCGCGCGTTCGCCCATGTCGCCTTTCATGGCCTCCATTAAATCACGGGTCTGATAGCCGACGCTTTCCAACGCCGCGCGCGCAAATTCAGCAGGCCCCGAGCCGCGTGTCAGCCCAAAGACCGCGCCACGGCAATCCGGCGCCCAGTATGGCGCGCCCAGACCAACAAAAGCAGGCACCAGTACCAAATCCTGCGAAGGGTCGGCCTGTTCCGCCAAAGCCTGCGTTTCCTTGGCATCCTCGATAATACCCAACCCATCACGCAGCCATTGCACCACAGCGCCCGCGATAAAGATCGCGCCTTCCAGCGCATAGGTCGTCTTGCCGTCCAATTGATAAGCGACCGTTGTTAACAAACGGTTGTGAGATTTCACCGACATGCCGCCCGTGTTCATCAGGGCGAAACAGCCCGTGCCATAGGTGGATTTCATCATGCCCGGCTCAAAACAGGCCTGCCCGATGGTGGCGGCCTGCTGATCGCCAGCGACGCCGAGGATCGGGATCTCGACACCCAGAATGCCCGCATCGGTCACGCCAAAATCTGCGGCGCAATCCAGAACTTCGGGCAGCATTTCCATTGGAATATCAAGCAGATCGCAAATGCGGCTGCTCCATTTCCCCTTATGGATGTCATAAAGCATCGTGCGCGCGGCGTTGGTGGCGTCTGTCACATGACGCCCGCCGCCGGTGAGGTTCCAGATGACCCAAGTGTCCACGGTGCCAAAGGCCAGCTCCCCTGCCCGCGCGCGGTCGCGCAGGGTGTCGTCTTGGTCCAAGATCCACTTGATCTTGGTGGACGAGAAATAGGGATCCAACAAAAGCCCCGTGACATCGGTCACCAATTCCTCATGCCCCGCCTCTTTCAGGGCACGGCAAGTATCAGCTGTCCTACGGTCCTGCCAGACAATGGCTTTGTACACCGGCTTGCCCGTCGCGCGGTCCCAGACCAAGGTCGTCTCTCGCTGGTTGGTGATGCCGATTGCAGTGACGTCAGTCGCCACCAGCCCAGCCTTTTCCAGCACCGCTTTGCAGGTCGACAGCGTCGTATCCCACAGATCCTCTGGCGCGTGCTCCACCCAGCCAGACGCCGGAAAATGTTGAGTGAACTCTTCCTGCGCCACCGCCGTGATCTTCATATCCGCGTCAAAGATGATCGCCCGTGTAGAGGTGGTGCCTTGGTCGATTGCGAGGATATGGGTCATGAGTTTCACCTATTGGAACAAGTACATACGCGCGTGAGAATTCGCTGATCCAAAACCGTTAGCGCGAACAAATTCAAAAGAAAAGGGCGAAGGCCGCATCGACCTTCGCCCTTGTCGCAAATATTAAACGAGGCTCTAAGGGGCCCACTCCCAAGGACGCGTGAAGGCGCCAAGGATGCGGGTCATGTCTTCTTCAGTGGCATCATTGCGCTGGATTTGCGCCACGAGGCCGCGTTTCTTGTCGTCCGAGACGCTCACAACGCGCGCCGGGGACCCCGCCGCCTCAAGCGCTTCGTTATAGATCCGTTCGATCGCCATTTTCCGCAGATCCGGCTTAAAGACCTTGCCGACCGCAGTCTTTGGCACCTCTGGCAGGATCTCGACGTATTTCGGCATCGCTGCTTTTTCCATGACGGTGGATTTGCAGTGCTCCATCAGCTCATCAACAGTCGCAGACGCGCCCTCAACCAGCTCGACGTAGACGCATGGGATCTCACCTGCATAAGAGTCAGGCTGACCAATCGCGCCAGTCACGGCAACGGCCGGGTGCTGCACCAGCGCCTCTTCGATTTCAGCCGGGTCGATATTATGACCGCCGCGGATGATCAGGTCTTTGGCACGGCCCGTGATCCAGACATAGCCGTCCTCATCGATACGACCCAAATCGCCCGTGCGCAGATAGTCGCCATGGTAGAGGTCCGCATTTTTTTCGGCTTCGGTGTAGGTGTTGCCCACATAGACACCGGGGCTAGAGACACAGATCTCGCCGATCTCATTGGTTGGAACGTCCACCGGTTTGCCGTCGGCGTCAGTGTTGTAAATTTTGACGTCTACATAGGGCAGCGGCACTCCGACAGAACCGACTTTCTTCTCACCACCTGGAGGGTTACAGGACACAAGCGTGGTTGCTTCGGTCAGGCCATAGCCCTCGACAATGGCCACGTCAGAGACGCTCTCAAAACGTTTGAACAGCTCCATCGGCATTGGGGCCGAGCCTGAGAAGGCCGTTTTGACCGACGAGATATCCGCATTCACTTCGCGCTGCATCAGGGCGGCAACCGCCGTGGGAACGGTGATGATGAAAGAGATTTTCCAGCGTTCGATGAGCTTCCAGAAGTTATCAAACACCCCATCCCCGCGATAGCCCGCCGGCGTTGGGAAGACCACATGAGAGCCCGCCTGAATGGCGGCCATCATGATCACGTGGACGGCAAAGACGTGGAACAGCGGCAACGGACACATGATGTTGTCCTCGGGCGTGAATAGCAGATGGTCGCCGATCCAGCCGTTATAGATCATGCCACTATACTGGTGCTGCGCCACTTTCGGTGTGCCGGTGGTGCCACCGGTGTGGAAATAAGCGCCAACGCGGTCACCGGTGCTGTTGGCGAAATCGAGGGTCTTGTTGTGTTTGTTCATCTCGGTGACGAAATCCAGCACCTTGGCCTTATGG
>JABSOU010000145.1 GCA_013215215.1 Cognatishimia sp.
CGCCTCTACCGAGGATGCAAAAGCGTGTTCCAAGATTGGTCTGGTCTTACCTGCTTGCGCTTTAGCCTAAATCCCAAGGCATGTTGCCTGCGTTCCGGGTTCTTTCTGATCGGACGGGGCCCAAGAAGAACGCGGATCTGGGCGTGTCTTCCGCCGCGAAAGCGCGGATGACACTATCTCGCGTCTCTAAACGTTCCAGCAGTGCTCGCAGATTTGGCAGCGACGTCACTGCGCCCCGTTCTAGCGGATCGTGCCTTGGAGCGACCAACGACCAACGCACGCAGCCAGCCAAATAGAAATCACAAACGCTCAAGTTCGCGCCCAGTAACCATGGCCCACCAGTGTCTCTTATTTGGGCATCCAAGATCTCGTAGTGTGACCTCATACGCTTTTTGATGAATGGCCGCACGCTTTCGGCTCGGCTTTCACCAACGTATCGCTCTGTTTAGTATTGGATTTGGGCATCTGCATGCAGTGTGTTTGACAGGAAGTAGAGCGTTTTTAGGAACAAGGCTCGCTGAGCGCGGTCTGAAATAGCTGGAGAAAGTGCTCCCTCTTGCTCTGCCAAATACTGAAGGATCGCACCGGTTTCAGACAGGGTGACACCAGTGCTTTCGTCGGCAAGAACAGGAACCATCTCACGTGGATTTAGCTTTAGGAATTCAGGGCTTTGATGTGCACCTCGATGCATATCAACGACTTCATCTCGGTAAGCTGCGCCTATTTCCTCGAGAGCCATGCGGATGACATGGCTCGCGCAATCAGGAAAGGAAAACAGAACATAGCTCATAAATTTGGATAGCGTCTCGTGTGTTGTCCCAACGGCGGTTTCGTAAACCGGTTCAAAGGCGGCTAAGCAGCGGCGGCGACGCCTTTCTGCATCATCAAGCCAGCCAGTTCGTCGATATCCTCATGCGTCATCGGACATGCAGAGTTTTGCGCCATGCCGATATTCGCGTCGTTCTTCATTTCGACGGCCAATTCCGTTTTGGAAACACCGGCGCATTCCGCGGGCAACTCAGGCGCAATCCCGCACGCACGCATCAACGCCGACATCCGACCAGGCAGCGCGTCAGCCGTTTCCTCACCCGCCATTGCCCTAGAGGCCATTGCATAGTTCGACGCCCCCTCGGGCCGGGCAGTGAGCCATGGCAGGCTTGCTTCCAGCGCAAGGCCTGTCGCCAACCCGTGATGGATACGAACAATCGAGCCAAGGGCGTGGCTGATATTGTGACCCATATGCGTGTTGCAATTGTGCAAAGCCAGTCCGGCGACCAAGCTTGCCCAAAGAACACGACCCCGTGCTTCGAGATTAGAGCCGTCGTCCACGACCTTTGGAAGATCATCGGTCAAAATACGCAGCGCTTCGAGCCCGTAAAGCTGGCCAGCTGGGCTGGTGGTGCGAGACGTCGCGCCTTCAAGTGCGTGCGCAACGGCGTCAATTCCAGTCCATGCCGTAATGTGGGGCGGTAAACTGAGGGTCAACTGTGGGTCTAGTACTGCCTGAGAGAACATCAACTCCTCCCCCCAGAACCAGATCTTGGAACCATCTGCCCTTGAAATAACCGACGTTCGCGTAACCTCAGACCCGGTCCCTGCCGTGGTCGGAATAGCGATCGAAGGAATGGCGTTTCCCGGCAAAGGTTGCGCCGCCAGCGCAAAGGTTTCTGCGCGTTGGCCCGATCGCGCAATGGCTGCTGTAAGCTTGGCGGCGTCCATCGCGGCGCCCCCGCCCATTCCCACGATCACGGCTGCGTCTAGCGCACGCGCCTGCTCGCACAGATCGTTCACAAGCGCTTCTTTTGGCTCGCCCGAGACAGTCGCAGCAACCTCAAACGACTTTCCCTTTGAGCCAAGTACTTGAGCCAGTTGATCGGTGACGCCAAGGTCAGCAAGAACCGCATCCGCAATGACAAGTACCGGCCCTTGCCCCAAACGCGCCGCTATTTCTGGCACATGGGACATGCGCCCGTTGCCAAAAGCGACCGGAGGAACATGCCCCATATTGAATTTCTGCATACTTCCCTCATGTGAAAACTCTGGCGGGGCGAACTCACGCCTCATACTTGTGCTCAACACATCAGACGGCTTAGGCGGGATCAGTGCTGGAACCGACGTAATTTGTCCAAACCACGCAAGTCCGCAAAATACCAAGCCGGGCGGATCTGTTGTTAGACGGGCTCAGCGACCTTCAGCGAAGCGCCCTCGGCCATGGCTCCAAGCTTTGCATAAGCAATCTCGGGGTCTACCGCACCGTACCCTGCAAAGGTTCCAAACCCGCAGTCGCTACAAGCAATTACACGATCTTCGCCAACGATATCAGTGAAACGGGCCAACCGATCCGCGACAAGCTCGGGGTGCTCGACGAAGTTAGTCGTCGTGTCGATAACACCTGGCAGCAGAACTTTGTCTTCCGGTATCTCGTCCTTGCGGGCGCGGAAAACCTTCCACTCGTGACCATGGCGCGGATTGGCATTCTCAAATGAGAGATACTTGGCGTCGATGGACATCAACGTGCTGAACACTTTGTCCATCGCAAGGTCCAACACATGCGGGCCTTCATAGTTCCCCCAACAGGCGTGTACGCGGACCTTTTCGCGTGGGACATCGCGCAACGCATGGTTCATCACCTCGACGTTCACCTTGGCAATCTTGATGAATTCATCATCGGAGAGCTCCGAGAAGAGCATCTGCCTGGAGAGAGCTAGGTCTGGGCAATCTAGTTGGACATCCAATCCTGCGGCCACAATCGTTTCGTATTCGGCCTTCAAGGCGTCGGCCAACGCTTCAAGATACGCCTCGCGAGACGGGTAATGTTGGTTGGGCAAAAACAATGCGACCACGCCAGGAGAAGCCGCATTCATGAACCCACGCTTAACGCCATGTTTCTCCATGGCAGCCTTGAGGTTTGCGATGTCCTTATTCAGGTCGTCATGCCCCATAGACATGATCTCACCTGTGCATTGCGGGCGAGAATAGGTGGCCGTACCACCGCTCTTTGAAAGCCGTTCCATATAGCTGGGGAAGAGCTTGAGATCTGCGGGCGCATTGCGCGGGCTGTCCCCGGAAAACCCTGTGTAACGATCTTTGACGTAGGTTGAGTACGAGATCTTCGAAGCTTCGCCGTCACTGACAATGTCGACGCCAGCCTCGACTTGGCGGCGCACGTTTTCATCAACCGCCTTGGTCATCGTCGCATCAAACTGCGCTTGGTCGTATGTTTCTCCGCGCTCTCTAGCGAACAAGAAATCCACGACTTCTTGAGTTCGTGGAAGTGACCCGACGTGCGTGGTGAGAAGTGGCATAGAGTTGGTGCTTCCTTTTTACTTGAATTGGGCAAAGCGAATGACTGATACAGCCTCGAGCTTGGTCTGATTATTTCAATACGTAGATCGCTTTGCAAAGCACAATCGGTGAATTCTTTGAAGGCGTGTTTAGCATAGCAGTAAGAAAAGTGCTACAAGCGCATACGGACGCTGCGCGAGCGAAGGGCTAAAGTGCAAGGTCGGGTTTGTCCCGCAAATCGGTTAAAGAGCGAACTCAAACGTGCCGCACAGCAACGAATGGCAAGATTGAGCCCTACCTACTATACGCTGCAGTGTGCACAAAGGTCCGGTTCTCAAGAGATGACCAAACGCGTACCAAAATCAACTTGGATGATGATAAAAGGTTGTGTCACACGATTTCGCAATTGTCTTGACTGACCACCTTTTAGTGCAAATAAGATCGTCTTTCGCACGCGCAGCATTACACGGTAGCTTTCTGATATGTTAAAAAGCCGATATGTCTATTGAAATATCGCCAGCCCACCGAAACCTCCTAGTCGAGGAAGTGCTCGTCCAAGCTCACCTTGCCATCGAGGCCTATATTCGATTGCGCAAAACCGTTGCCAACGTGGAGACCCGTCAAAGGCGCGAAGTCTGGGCCTTCATTCAGTCTGCGTTGTCGCATACCGCGATGATTTCAAAATATATGGATCCACCCAAGAAGTCACAGCTATCAAAAGCTAGGGCGAAGGCACTAAAGGATTTGCTAGTTGTAGATGAAACATCACCAGTGCTTAGCAGAAATGCCAGAAACAACGTTGAGCACCTCGATGAACGGCTTGATCTCTGGATAGGTGCAGGTGAGAAGCGAATTTTAGAATCTGTGTTCGTTTCCCGCAAAAATTACGACTATCTGAACCCACCCGAGGCAGGGGAAAGAAGGTGGTTCATAAAGCGTGTTTATTTGATTGATGAAGACACGTTCATGTCCCAAGGCCAAGAGGGGCTAGAGGAAATTGACCTCGCAGAACTGATGACTGAAATTATTCGAATACAGCGCGTTGCAGAAAGTTTCCTTGCAGAGGACAACACCATCGTACGTATTCATCCACAAGGAGCATAGATCACCGTTTCGCCAAATAGGGTGCCGCTCAGAGAGCATCTAAGTTGCCGAGGCTTAATCAAAACTAGCGCTTGTGAGCCAGTGCAGAAAAGACCTTTTCTGAACTCTCCGCTTTCTCAAATGCCGACATTGGCGCAGCCGCAGCGAAATGCTGCTTCGTCCCGCAAAGCAGTCATCTATCCCGGGCGCGCGAATGACTGATTTCTCCGCATGCGCACCCTTCAAGGAAATCGCAGACATGTGCGGATTGCCGCAGGACGAATTTCTGATCCTCCCCACAAACCTTCTGACCACTCCAACATTTGCAGTTAGCTCTCAGGGAACGTCTTCGGCTTTGAGTTGCTTAGGTGGAGACACCCGAAATTGGGTCCGGATGTTTGTTTCCGATCCACGTTGTATTCGATCAAATGGGGTTCTCGAGCACTGCTTTAATCGGCAAAAACAGCCGCTTCGGGTCTTCCGATGGATTCAACGGGCGAAATCCCAGCTTTGTATAAAACGCCATGCGTTGCTCAAAGCGTTCGTCTTCAAACACATCCAGTATCACTGCCGCCGCGCCGATGGTTTCGGACACCTCCAGCGCCTTTGCCAAAGCATCGGCCATCAGAGCCCCACCTAAACCCTCACCCTGAACGGACAGGTCTGTTGCCAGCGCCGCCAGGTAAACCGCCGGTATCGCGTGGCGCTCTCGGCGCCTGGAAAGGGCCGGTGACGCCTCTGCCTCCACCGAATGGGCTGACAGGCCGTAGAAGCCAACTACGCGCCCCTCCGCGTCCAAAGCGCACCAGACCCGCAGGCGGTTGGCCTTGATCTGATCGGTGATGCTTTCCTTGAACCAGCGGTCCATCCCTGTAACACCACAAGAAAAAGCCCCGCGATCATGCGAGGCCTTGTCGAACCGCTCAACCCGGAATTTTGGTTTAGTCATCTGCGATCAGCTCACGTCGTTTAGTGAACAGATCGGTCAGTGCAGCACTCGGCTGGGCGGGTTGGTCGATGGCGTCCGCAAAAGCATCGAACGCTTTAGTGGGCAAGACGCTCCTGTGCTGCGCGGCTTCGATGTCCTGCGCGGCACGATAAGCGACCGATGTGATAAAGGTGCTGGCGTCCATCCCAACAGCCAATGAGGCGCGTTCAATCGCATCCAAAACGGATGGTTTGAGGCGCAAATCCTTGCGATGTGACTTCGGCTCACGCAGGGCCGATGTGGTGTCCTGAACCTGAATCATGGTGATCTCCTTACTGCGTCAAGATAATGTACAATGTACGTACAAGTCAAGATCAATGCGTGCGGTGAGTTAAGGAGGGATTTACAGCGCCTAGAGGTGGAGATTCTCGCGTATTTTGCGGCGGAAATCCATGTGAAGTAATCACCCCTATTTCTTGCCATCTTCCTTCACCGCTTTTTCTCTTATTTTTATGGCTTTGCAAGTTTAGGCAGAATTGCCCCCTATCTTCACCCATTTTGCGCTCTGGTAGTGCGCATTGAAATCGGTACAAACGCCGTTCCTGAGACCGTATTGGGAATAGGATGTTTCCTTCGGCTATGCGCAGCACAGACCAGCTTTTCCAAAGCATCCTTCTGCGCTTCCCATGTGACACTCCCCAACGGCGCGGGTGTTCGGGCAGGCAACCAGAACCCTAAGTGCTGACCGTGACGAACGGATGGCAGAAGGCGTTCCAGAGGTGGCATGCCCACTCTGGCGAGCCGGTCATCCCAATCCCGAACGAAACAGATACCCCTTGGAACGAATATTGGTTGGTATTGATCGTGGGGAACGCCGGATTGCCCTTCATCAGGCAAATCCGGCGCGCGCTTGCGCCCATGTTCTTTTCTAAGTTCTTGTTTTCTATTCGGGGGGCGATCCTGTCCCCCTTTACTGGACAAACCTGTCCGGCTTTGTGGACACGAATGCCCCCTTTTGGCGCGGGACAACGGGACAATTTTGTCCCCCTCCCGGCGGCGAATTGTGGCTCGTTTCAAGGCAGTTTCTGTCGGGCGGTAGCGAGATGATTTCCCTTTGTTCGTACCGCGCTCGATGGCCATGTAGCCAGCCGCTTCAAATTTGTTTAGCGCACGCTTTATCGATTTAGCGTGTTTGCCGATGGCTGCAACAATGGTTTCGAAGGGAGGGTGACTTTCGCCTGTTTCATGATCTGCATGGGCCAAAGTAAGATAGAGAGCCACACGCAACGCGTTGTCATCAAGGTCATGATCCGTGACCATTTCCAGCAGATACTGGAGTTTGATTTTGCAGAAGGGCAAGGTCTCAGACATAGCTTCCTCCTACGAATTTTCCAGCATCCGTCAGACCACGGTTAAGGTTTGACAAAATTGGAATAAGTGCTTGATTTTCCGTCATGGGTTTGACGCGAAAGTCACCGATAAAGGTTTGATTTCCATACAAAAGCTCCGGTTTGAAAATCCTCGTGTCGGTGGTTCGATTCCGCCCCCGGGCACCATTTCCTTACGCCAACATACTGATATCGCTCAG
>JABSOU010000015.1 GCA_013215215.1 Cognatishimia sp.
CGGAATTAGCCGTAAATGGACTCTTTGCCGAAATGTTTGGTCAGCATGTAGTAGACCACGGCGCGGTATTTGTTGCGCTCGGACCGACCGTAAGTGTCCATGACGGAGTTGATCGCATCCATCAGCTGCGGACCATCCGCAAGGCCGAGCTTCTTGATCAGGAAGTTGTTCTTTACGGTTTCCAGCTCACTCTCTTGCGTAGCCGCAACAGTCGAGGCATCCGCGTTATAGATCGCCGGACCACAGCCCAAAGTGACCTTTTCCAGCAGGTCCATATCTGGCTCCATACCGCATTTGTTGCGCAGATCATCCGCGTATTGAGCGATCAAATCGTCGCGTTTTCCCATTTTCTTTCTCCCACCTGCAAAAAAGCAAACAACAATTAAAGACAGCGCCGAGTGGTGCTTGGAAGTGAGCCTAGCCGTATTGGTGAAACCCACAAAGGGAAAACTTCCCGCTATTCCCCGCAAATTCATGCGAAAAGCGACCATTTCGGTGACGTATTCGGTGTGGACCGACCCATAGGTCCGGTCGCATGCTTGTGGTGAAACGGCATAGGGGAGAGATGCCATGCAAGGACAACTGTCACCGACAGAGACCCAGCACTATCACGACAAAGGCTATGTGGCCGGTCTGACCGCGTTTTCCTCTGAGGACGCGGCGGGGTTGCGCCAGCAGGTTGAGACTTTGGAACAGATGTATGCCGCGGGGGCTGACGGCTTTGATCTGGGACAATTCTTTCGCGTGAACGGCCATCTGGTCATCCCCTTGCTGGCACAGGTCTCGCGCACGCCACAGATCCTTGATCAGGTTGCCTCGATCCTTGGGCCGGATCTACTGGTCTGGTCGGTCGAACTCTTCATCAAAGAACCTGGCACGAAATCCGTCGTCAGCTGGCATCAGGACATCACCTATTGGGGCATGGGCGAAACTGACGAAGAGCTGACGGCTTGGATCGCGCTTTCTGACGTAAGCGTCGAAGCAGGCTGCATGCGGTTCATCCCGGGCAGCCACAAGAACAAGATCGTGGCGCATGAGGACACTTTTGACGAGGACAACCTCTTGTCGCGTGGCCAAGAGATCGCCGGCATCGATGAGACGAAGGCCGAGCACGGGCCTCTGAAACCCGGGCAAATGTCGTTTCACCATGGGCGGACGTTCCATGCCTCCTCGCCGAACAACTCCGAAGACCGCCGGATCGGTTTGGCGATCCGTTATGTCACCCCGGGCGTTCGGCAATCGGCGCAGGGGCGCGATTATGCAATGCTGGTGCGCGGCAAAGACGCCGAGAACGGCTGGATCCATATCGCGGGCCCCAATCGCCTGTTTGATCCCGAAGACCTCGCGCTCTATCGTGAGGTTCTTAATCATCAATCCACGACTTTGGCCGCCGGGGCCGAGGGCAATGTAGGCATGTATCAAGCGGAAGATGCGTCATGAGCGAAGAAAAACTGGTCAGCTTTACCCAGATGAAGGACGGCACCAAGGAAGACTATCTTCTTTTGGCTGAGCTCGAGAAACCCTATTTGGGCATGACCGCCGATCGCGTGCTGGAAGAGATGGAGCGCCATGGGCAGGCCTCTCTGGAAGGCTATCGCATCAACCGGCTGCAACATGGGTTGCAATCGGCGACTCGCGCCGAGGCCGATGGGGCTGATATCGACTGGATCGTTGGGGCTTTGTTGCACGACATCGGTGATGGGCTTGCACCGCAGAACCATGATCGCTTTTCCGCTGAGGTCATCCGTCCGTTCGTGCGCTGGGATGTGTCTTGGGTGGTTGAGCATCACGGGATCTTTCAGATGCTCTACTACGGCAAACACTACGGCTGGGATGAAAACGCGCGGGATCAGTTCAAGGATCACCCGTGCTTTGACAGCTGCGCGGCCTTTTGCGAGCGTTGGGATCAGTCGTCTTTTGACCCCGCCTATCCCATGAAGCCACTCTCGCATTTCGAGCCGATGGTGCGCGAGGTTTTTGGTCGAAAAGCTTACGATCCAGAGGTGCTCCGTGAGGGATTTGTTTCGGAGCTCGCGGCCTGAGATTTCAGCTTTCGCACCCATGATACTTGGCTTATGCTCCGCTCTTTCTGGCCGAACGGTCGGCCAAACAGGAGACGATCATGAGCAAATGGGGCATCGCAGGCACCGGGTTTATTTCACACGCCATGCTCGGCGCGATTGCGCGGCGTGAAGGGTCTGAGGCTGTTGCGCTTTCGGGTCGCTCGGCAGAAACGCGCGTCGAGCTACAGGCGCAATATGGGATTCGGACAGGTGTAGAGACTGTCGCCGAGCTAGCCGCCCTGCCCGATGTGGATGCCATCTATATAGGTCTACCAAACCACCTACATCGCGAGGCCTCGGAGGTGGCTCTGGCTGCTGGAAAGGCTGTTTTGTGCGAGAAATCCCTGACGACAACTTATGAGGACGCCAAGGCTCTGGTCGACACGGCAGCTTCTTCGGGACAGTTCTGTGTTGAAGGGCTGATGTACTTGGCCCATCCGATCTATCAAACACTCGTTGACGTCCTGCGTTCTGAGGACATCGGAGAGCTCCGCCACATCACCGGATTCTATGCCGCCGACATTTGGCAAGTGGTCAATCCTGCGGGCAAAGGCACGCTCTATAACCTTGGCTGCTATCCCGCATTTCTGATGCAGATGGTGGTGCAAGCCATGTGCGGAGAAGAGGTGTTTTCTGCCCGCGACCTCACCGCCAAAGGCAATGTCAACGAAGATGGCAACATCTGTGACGCGGCTGTGTCAGTACGTTTTGGCAACGGCGTTCTCGCGTCGCTTCACTCCACCGACAGCTATGGCATGGCGCATGAGTTTGTGATTGCCACCACCAAAGGCACGATCCGCTTTGACCACAATCCATGGCTGCCAGATGCCGAGGCCAATGGGTTTACGTGGCGCGGCTACGATGGGTCGGAAAGGCAGTACTCTGAGGATGCGCCGGGCGATGCATTCGATCACCAACTCGAAATGGTTGAGGCAAGCCTGGCAACAGGGCTGACCCAAGCGCCACGGCCATCTCCTCGAATACAGGATTCACTAGAAATCATGCGCTTCCTCAACGATTGGGAAGCCGCCTGCGCATAAAGAAAGGGCCCCGAAGTGGGGCCCTTTTTCGATCTATTGTCGCTTAGTAGCGATAATGCTCTGGCTTAAACGGCCCTTCCGGCGTCACACCAATGTAGGACGCTTGATCCTCGGTCAGCTTGGTCAGCTTCGCGCCGACACGATCAAGGTGCAGTGCGGCCACTTTCTCGTCCAGATGCTTGGGCAGGATGTAGACTTCGTTCTTGTACTGATCGCCCCGCAGGAACAGTTCGATCTGCGCTAGAACCTGGTTAGTAAAGGAGGCTGACATCACAAAGGATGGGTGACCTGTCGCGTTACCAAGGTTCAGCAGACGACCTTCAGACAAGAGGATGATGCGGTTGCCGGATGGCATCTCGATCATGTCTACTTGCTCTTTGATGTTAGTCCATTTGTGGTTCTTCAGAGCCGCAACTTGGATCTCGTTGTCAAAGTGGCCGATGTTGCCAACGATCGCCATATCCTTCATCGCACGCATGTGCTCGATGCGGATGATGTCTTTGTTGCCGGTGGTGGTGATGAAGACGTCCGCCGTGGCGACTTCGTCTTCCAGCAGCGTGACTTCAAACCCGTCCATCGCAGCTTGCAGCGCACAGATCGGATCAGCTTCGGTCACTTTCACACGTGCACCTGCACCCGCGAGCGACGCCGCAGAGCCTTTGCCCACGTCGCCATAGCCACAGACAACAGCCACTTTACCGGCCATCATTGTGTCGGTCGCGCGGCGGATGCCGTCCACGAGGCTCTCTTTACAGCCGTATTTGTTGTCGAACTTGGACTTGGTGACCGAGTCATTCACGTTGATCGCAGGGAACGGCAGCTGGCCGTTTTTCTGCAGTTCATAAAGACGGTGCACGCCAGTGGTTGTTTCCTCAGAAACGCCCATGATCTGGTCTCGGGTCCTGGTGAACCAACCCGGAGAAGCCGCCATACGCTTCGCGATCTGCGCCTTGATGACTTCTTCTTCCTCGGACTGAGGCACTGGGATGATGTCCTCGCCCGCCTCGGCACGTGCACCCAGCAGAACGTAAAGCGTTGCGTCGCCGCCATCGTCGAGGATCATGTTCGGACCGTCTTCAAAGAGGAACGACTTGTCCAAATAGTCCCAATGCTCTTCCAGAGACTGACCCTTGATCGCAAACACAGGAATGCCCGCATCCGCAATCGCCGCGGCCGCGTGGTCTTGGGTCGAGAAGATGTTGCAGGACGCCCAGCGCACATACGCACCCAGTGCGACCAGTGTTTCGATCAGACAAGCTGTCTGGATCGTCATATGCAAAGAGCCAACGATACGCGCGCCTTTCAGCGGCTTTTCCTCGCCATATTCCTTGCGCAGCGCCATCAGGCCCGGCATCTCGGTTTCAGCAATATCGAGTTCCTTGCGGCCAAAACCAGCCAACGCGAT
>JABSOU010000146.1 GCA_013215215.1 Cognatishimia sp.
AGACCGGATACGATGTCAGTCTTCAGCGACGAGAAATCCGCCAGCGCGTCAAAGCACTGCGCCGGACGCAGGTTGGCAAAGAGGTCCATCTCTTTACGCAGTCGCAGCAGGCCGCGCTCTGGCTTTACAGAGAAGTCCAGATCGTCATAGGCCGGGCCGCCAACCGCTCCGAGCAGAACCGCATCGACCTCTTGCGCCTTGGCCATCGTGTCGTCGTGCAAAGGCGTGCCATGGGCGTCATAGGCCGCACCTCCCACGAGATCCTCCGAGACGTCGAACGCAAGGCCGCGTTTCTCGCCGTACCAGTCGATGATACGACGCACTTCATTCATGACTTCTTGGCCAATGCCGTCGCCCGGCAGGATCAGCAGAGAGGGGTTGCCCATGGAACTATCCTTCGATTTTCATGTTGCCTTGGGCCTAGCTTCTGAAGGCCGAAAGATCAAGAAATGAAGGGTAAAAATAGGTCAGATATGCTGAAGTTGTTGAGCTTCTGCATAGGCGCGACGGCGATCCTGATCGATCATGGCCGCAACGCGCAACATGGCGATGCCACGCATCACCATGCTGGCCGGGAAAAACGCCCAAATGGTCATGGTCCAGATCAGCGTTTGCGGGTCCGACCAAAGCGCTGGACCGAGCGCGCCCGACGTGATTTCGACCAGCGCCGGGAAGATAAAGGGCAGCAGGAACCCCAAGACGATGTTGACGCGACCATCGCGAATGAGCCGAGGCAAAACGTCTCCGCCCGCCGTTGGATCAAATAGGGGCAGGTTCACCCAGACATTGAACGCGCCGTTTTTCGTCGGCCAATCCAAAACGCGCACAAAGAAGTAAAAGAGGATTAGGCTGAGCAAAGAGGCCGTATAGGACATGCCGGCTGCCATGCGCACATAAGATATCGCCTCCATATCCGCGTTTGCGGGCAACGTCAGAAGAACCAGGCGTACAGGCGAGTAAGGCACATCTGTCACCGTCCCGATCAGGGATGCCAGCGCATGCATGACGCCATTCACCAGGTTGGACGAGGATCCAAAAGTGAAGGCCGACGACAGGGCAAATATAGAAAAGAACATTGTCGCAAAACGGATCCGATTAAACGGAGGCGCAAAGCGGAATTCCAGAATGCTGGGATAGGCTGAGAAATATTCAATAAAGACCAAGGACGCAGCGAAGAATGCACAAATGAACGCGAATTGCTGCGCATCCGACGTGATGTCCGGAAGCACAAGAGCCGGAGTTGCCACCAGCACCGCCATAAGGATCGCGCGTGTCATCGCGCTTGTGATTTGTGCGAACACTGCCTTTTCCCTTCAAACCCGACCGCCGCAATTCTTTGTTGCGTGCTGTTTCAAGCTTGATCCGCCAGTTCAGGACGGTTTGCCTCATCTTTCGTTAATTGTGCCTATGTTTTTCAATTTGCTCAAGAAAATGTTTGGGAATTCACAATTTTCGCCCGAAGGTTGTGGGAAATGGTGCGGAATTGCACCGAAACACCTGAAAACAAGGCGTTTTTACCTGTGTCGGAGCTGAAATAGCAGGAACGTTCCGGGATCGACCTTCGTCGTCATGAATGAAAAACGCGCCCGGTCTGGACGGGGCGCGTTAAGACTTGTGTCAAAAATGTGGTCAAGACGATGTGCCGTCTTAACCCTCGTTTTCGCTTAGACCCAGGGGCGTGCAGCAGAGGCTTGTGCCTCGAACGCATCGATAGATCCCTGCTTTTGCATGGTCTGACCAATGTCATCCAGACCTTCCAGCAAGCAGTGCTTGCGGTGGGAGTCCACGTCGAATTTGATCACTTCGCCCTCAGAGGTGGTGATCTCTTGTGCTTCCAAATCCACGGTCACACGCGCGTTTGCGCCTTTTTCAGCGTCGGCCATCAGGATGTCGACCTGCTCTTGGGGCAGGACAACTGGCAAGATGCCGTTCTTGAAGCAGTTGTTAAAGAAGATGTCCGCGAAGGAGGTTGAGACAACGCATTTGATGCCGAAATCTGCGATCGCCCAAGGCGCGTGTTCCCGCGAAGAGCCGCAGCCGAAATTGTCGCCTGCGATCAGGATCTCTGCGTCGCGATACTGCGGTTTGTTCAGCACGAAATCTTCGATCTCTGTGCCGTCGCGATTAAAACGCATTTCGTCAAACAGGTGTTTACCGAAGCCAGAGCGTTGGATGGACTTCAAAAANACCTTTGGGATGATCATGTCGGTGTCAATGTTCACCAGCGGCATAGGGGCCGCGATACCGTGGAGTTTCTCAAACTTTTCCATTAGTCGGTTCCTTGTGACTGATGCTTCAACTCGCCGAAATCAAACCCGATCTCTTGGGCAAATCGTGCGATGAAGCTGTTTTGTTCTGGTCGATGAAGTTTGTGATAGCGCCGGAGCAAGGAAGAATAGAGATGGACCGCGAGGGTATCATCCTGCTTCCAATGATCCTTTGGGACATAGCCGCTGAACAGCACATCTGACATCACCCCGCGCACCGGATAAAACACCGAAGCTTTTTGCGCATGCGCGGCTTCTCCGGTGCGTTTCATCGTATGGGTCAAGGCGCGTGGGCCAAGAACGGGGCGGATCAATTCGAAGGACTTCAAAAGGCGTTTGCCTTCTGGCTCGGATTCAATTCTGCGGCGCAGATGACCGGCGAGCCAATGTGGTACCCATTCGGGATCTGCAAACCATCCCAGCAAAAGCTCCAGTGTTTCAGAGTCTTGCGGAAGGCGTAACACCGCGCTGTTAATCGCACCTGCTTGCTCGTAGCCAGCATAATAGTCGGATTCGGGCATGGGCTGCAGGCACAGCATATCCGTGTCGATCCAGACCATATCCGTCTGCTTCATCAGATGCAGGCGGAACAGGTCAGACAGCATGGCCGCAGGGGCATCCCCATGGCCATCTGCCTCGTGATCCCAGATGTCGAGAGAGGGCCGCGTGACCACACCGGCAGGCACCGATGGGGCCGAGGGCCCGACGTAGAACAACACCACCTCGTGACCAAAGTGCACGTAGCTTGCTAGGCAAAGCTCGTGCAGCCAGGTCAATGCGTCGCCAGCCCAAAGGCTGGCCACTGTTGGCAATGTGTGTTCAGACGCCATCACAGACCTCGATTAGGCGTTCACCAGCTCGCGAACGTCGGTCAGCTTGCCCGTCAGAGCAGCGGCTGCGGCCATAGCAGGGGAGACAAGGTGCGTACGCCCCTTATAGCCCTGACGACCTTCGAAGTTCCGGTTGGATGTCGCGGCGCAGCGCTCTTCTGGCGCCAGCTGGTCTGGGTTCATCGCAAGACACATCGAGCATCCCGCCATGCGCCATTCAAAGCCAGCCGCTTCAAAGATCTCGGCGAGACCTTCTTCTTCGGCCTGCGCACGGACCAGACCAGAGCCAGGCACGATCATCGCGCGGTTCACGGCGATCTTTTTGCCTTTGACAACCTCGGCCACGGCCCGCAGGTCTTCGATGCGGCCGTTGGTGCAAGAGCCGATAAAGACCGTGTCGATCTCGATGTCGCTCAGCTTTTGGCCCGGGGTCAGACCCATGTATTCGATGGAACGACGGGCCGCGTCGACCTTGCCGCCTTCGAAGTCTTCTGGGTTTGGCACAACGCCAGTGATCGGAAGAACATCCTCAGGAGAGGTGCCCCAAGTCACAACCGGCTGAATGTCTTCGCCCTTCAGCGTGACAACCTTGTCGAAATGCGCGCCTTCGTCGGTGAAGAGCGTTTTCCAATACTCCAGCGCCTGCTCCCATGCCGCGCCTTTAGGTGCGTGCGGACGGCCTTTGCAGTACTCATAGGTGGTCTCATCTGGTGCGATCAGACCTGCGCGTGCGCCGCCTTCGATCGCCATGTTGCAGACGGTCATGCGGCCTTCCATGGACAGATCGCGGATCGCTTCACCGCAGTATTCGATCACATAGCCGGTACCGCCAGCGGTGCCGGTCTCGCCGATCACGGCCAGAGTGATGTCCTTCGCGGTCACACCTGGCTTGAGCTTGCCGGTGATCTCGACCTTCATATTCTTGGACTTCTTCTGGATCAGCGTCTGGGTCGCCAGAACGTGCTCGACCTCAGAGGTACCGATGCCATGCGCCAGCGCGCCAAACGCACCGTGGGTTGCAGTGTGGCTGTCACCACAAACAACGGTCATGCCGGGCAGGGTCCAGCCTTGCTCTGGGCCAACGATATGCACGATGCCCTGACGCACGTCGGAGACCGGATAGTAGTGCACGCCGAATTCCTTGGCGTTTTTATCCAGGGCTTCGACCTGAATGCGGCTTTCTTCATTGTCGATGCCTTTGGTGCGATCCAAAGTGGTTGGCACGTTGTGATCAGGCACAGCGATGGTCTTTTCCGGTGCGCGCACTTTGCGGCCCGCCATGCGCAGACCTTCGAAGGCCTGCGGGCTGGTCACTTCGTGAACCAGATGGCGGTCGATATAAAGCAGGCAGGTGCCGTCTTCGGCTTCATGGGCGACATGAGCGTCCCAGATTTTGTCATAGAGTGTTTTGGGGGACATGGGTCCTCTGCGTATTGATGAAATTGGCGATTAAGGCTGCAATACGGGCACGCGAAAGCGCGCCTTGCCCTCATAGGGCGGCGATGACGGATTTGCTTTGACCGAAAAAGCGCCAAGGCAGAAAGGCGCGGTCCGCAATGTCATAGATGCGTTTCATGGTCTCGCAGATATAGAGAGTCGCCCTATGCCGCAAGGGAATTCCCTTGTTTTGCGGGCCGCCCCCGTGTTTTGATCAGACAAAAGAAAGCGTAGTATGTCTGACGAAACCTCTGGCCTTGATGAGGCGGCTGAACAGGCGGCCCCTGTCGAAGGCGTCCAAGATACTCAAGACATCGCCCTGAGCCTCTGGGATCAGGTGCTGGATTTCGGCGTCGGCTTGATGCGGCCATGGAATGCCTATCAGGTTGGCATCGCGATTGGCTTGATCCTTGTGGCCTTTGCGTTGTCGCGGATTTTCGGGCCCATGGTTTTGGCTTGGATGCGCACACGCGAAGGCTGGCCGAAATGGCGCTATCGCTATTTGCTTTTGCTCCAAAAGCGATTGGCGCTGATTTTCTTTGTCATTCTGATCTGGGCCACGGTCCTCGTCATGCGCGAGGTCACCTGGCCGAGCCGAAGCTATATCCTTGGAATAATCGCAAACCTTTCTTTGGCGTGGCTTGTGATCGCCCTCGTGGCGCGACTGGTTCAGAACAATCTGGTCCGCGCGGTGATCCGCTATGGAGCCTGGATCTGGGTGACGCTAGTGGTTCTGGGGGTCAGCGATGAAACCCGGCAGTTGCTCGATGCCGCAGCCCTGAACGTCGGCTCCATCCGTCTGTCACTCTGGACCATCGTGCAGGCGGCCGTGATGCTGGGCCTGACCTTTGCGATTGCGCGGTTTGTGTCGGGCACCTCGACCGCCAGCATCAAACGCAACGAAGACATCAGCCCTTCGATGCAGGTCTTGATGATCAAGTTCCTCCAGGTGCTGCTCTACGGCGCGGCCTTCTTTATCGGCCTTCGGATCGTCGGCGTAGACCTTACCGGCCTCGCCGTTTTGTCCGGTGCCATCGGTGTCGGCCTCGGCTTCGGCCTGCAAAAGGTCGTGTCCAACCTCGTGTCGGGCGTCATCATCCTTTTGGACAAGTCGATCAAACCCGGCGACGTGATTTCCTTGGGCGATACCTTTGGGTGGATCAATTCCCTCGGTGCACGCTATGTCAGCGTGGTCACGCGGGACGGCAAAGAATATCTGATCCCAAACGAAGACCTGATCACCGGCCAAGTGGTCAACTGGTCCCATTCCAACGACTTCGTGCGCCTCGATATTTTCTTTGGCACGGCCTATGGCGATGACCCGCACGTGGTGCGCGAAGCGGCCATCAAAGCCGCAACCTCTGTGGATCGCGTCCTTAACAACCCAAAAGCCCTCGTTTGCCACATCGTGGGCTTTGGCGACAGTTCTGTCGACTACATCCTCCGGTTCTGGATCAGCGACCCGACAGGCGGTCTCACGAACATCCGAGGCGCCGTTTACCTCGCGCTCTGGGACGCTTTCAAAGAGGCTGGCATCAACTTCCCGTTCCCACAACGGGAAGTTCGCATGCTGTCCGATCAGGACGGTGATGCCTCAAGCAAGTCGCCGGGCTGACAGTCCAACACCTCGCAAATCCGCGCCAGAGTTTCAAAGCGCACGCCTTTCACCTTGCCGGATTTAAGCAGGCTCAGGTTCTGTTCCGTGATGCCGATCTGCTCTGCGAGGTCTTTGCCCTTCATTTTGCGTTGGGCCATGACGACATCCAGTCTTACGATGATCTGCATCAGACGAACCCTTTGATGTCTTCTGCGTTTTGCGCGGCCTCATGCATTGCGGTGCCCACAAGAAATACAAACCCCGCTGCGATCAAAAAGCCGATGTCGCCTTCGGTGAGTGCCATGCTTAGCTGTCTTTGACCCTCAGGATTTCCGAGCGTGAGAAGCACACTCAAGACTGGATAGGACACCAGCCTCAGCAGCGCGACAGCCAGCAAGAACCGACCGATACGCTGAAGCAGTTTTGCTGATTCAAACGTCAGC
>JABSOU010000147.1 GCA_013215215.1 Cognatishimia sp.
GGATGAAACGACGCGAGCTGTACATACCCTGTCAGCTCTGCCTGTTCCAAAAGTTGCTGAAACCAATCGAGCAAGCTAAGGTAGTCGTCGAACGCCTCCTGGCCTTGAGGAAATATAAGCAAGCTGGTGGCGATTTCGTTTTCATTCGTGCCCAGAAGGCGTTCCAATTCGCTCAGAAAGAACTGGTGCAAGTCGACATCGTCCTCGGCATCGCAGACGGCAAAATACACTTGATCTCGCGCAATCACGCTTGCGGAGAACGGGCATAGGTTCAACCCGACAACCATGTCTTCAAGCCAGTGCTGGGTCAATTTGACCGCGTCTTGATGGGGTTTTGGCAGCGTTTCTAGCTCAGGTTTTGTGATGTGCGAGATCCTCGGCAGAGTAATTGGCTTACAACAGCTTGCACAAAGCTCTAACTTTTTGGGCGCAATTCGTAAACTATCGCAGGGACTTGTTCTCTCCCATCGAACGACGTTTGCACCGGCTAAGACAATTTCGCAGGTGCAAATATATGGATCAATCACGCCTCGGGTGCCAATATGAAATCGTGTATGACTTCGTAGAACAGCCCGTCTGGGTGTTCTGCGGAGATGCGCATTCAGCATCCAAGCGTGAACTTGGTCTGCTAATGTAAACAGAGAGCGACCGAGCGCCTGCAGTCAAACAGTTTGTAAAGAATGTATCGCTTCAGCTTAAAAGCCTATCTCGCGCAATCACCGAGCACCAACGCACGGAAGTGTGGAGAGCTTAAAAGGTGGAACTTTAAAGCGTCCCGAAAGTCTGCTCTATTACTCCCATTCAAAATGGGCATGCCTTACGACAACGCCGGCGCAGGATTGGTGCAGGCTCTGAAATGCTTCACAGGCTCCATCGCCCCCGCTAAGCTGAAAACAACACCAAGACTTGGACTAAAAGCTGTCACTTTTTGATTGAGCTCGAGACCGTTCAATACATTTCCAAAGCCGCTGTCGGACACACTCAACGTGTTCCCTTGGATCAGATGACGATCGGTTCCAATCGTCAAAGCTTGCCCGCCCTCAAACGACATGCCGAAACTCGGAGCCGGATCCCAATTCCTGCCATTTAGAATGATCACAAGTTGAAACTGGGAAGGCTCGGGATCAAAAGTCACAGTGATCTGCGCAGACGGGCTTTGGTGAAAGAGCGTACAAATGGGGTCAGGAGAGAATTCCCACGCAAGGGCCGGAATGGGAAACAGCAAGAAAAGAACTAAACAGCGCATATTAGAAACTTAGACTGGTCTCTTTGTTGGGCAAGAGAGGAGCGACATGCTGCAAACACCTCGCAAGTTCGCTTAGTTTTGGAGGGGTTGCGGTGCGGAATACGACACCTAAAACAAACTTTTCGGGTTTGGTGTAGCTGATCACGCTATGTGAGTGACCGGAAATCACGCCTTGCAAATTAGCTTGTTCGTGGCGGAGGAGCTGTCCGTCACGCTATATTTGGGTGAAATAAATTTCAGTATTTGTTTCAGTGTCTTATCCCGATTTACTCGAATCCAGATTCCGGGAAGAATGCGGGATTTCATGTGGGTTTACTACAGAATAAATGATCTTAAGTTCGACCAGGCGTTTTATTGCAAGATTCTTCTAGGTTATGGCAAGCAATCAAGATGGTACGCTTGCTTTTATTGAGAATTTTGTGTGGCCCGCCCCAAATTTCTTAGATTAGAAATGAGGTACAATCACAGTCTTAACCGTCAGCCAGACATCAGGCGACCACCAGAATAGTGCCACAGTTACCGCCTGTCACCAACGCAAATTCATCTGATCACTCCGCTTATTGTAGGGACATCTTGGTGATCTTTCCCTCGGCTTCCAAGGAGCAGGAACAACACACTACCCAAGATAACCTATCCTCTTCCGTGTTGGCATAACCTTTGGATTACGCCAAAACGTCAAGGTGACGGAATGTGTCACCGCTGGGAATAACGTCACGAATAGCCCACGGGCTAATAGCCTCTGCCTCGAAAAAAAATCCGCGACCCGTCCCTCATAAACGCATCGTCAACTAAGCAGCCCATATTGGCTCCAATATCATCGGTCTTTGCGCTGGCTTGATAGCACTGGGTCGCCTTGAGTAGGTCTTGTGTCATTATAGGTGCTGCAAGGTATGCAAGAATAGCGGAACGGATAATGCTGGACGCTCCTGCACCAAGGCGACAAAGTTGCCGTTGCCCGAGATCACTTGGAGGAACAGCGGCCGCGTTGCGCTTCAAGCAGATTGTGGACTCGAAACTATTCGATCAACGCGAAATTCCTCGCTGCGTCGTGCCTTCGTCAGAGTTTTCAACTCAAGTCATTTTGATTTGGCCCGATTACCGCCAGTCTCCAAGAGCCCGCATCCCGGCTGCGAAAACGTTCGTGCCTATCATCTCTTTCAAGTCTTTTTCTTCGTCAGCTGCACACTCGAAATCTGCCCACCATTCTGCAAAGCTCGTGTCGTCTTCTGTCACTGGGCTCAGCCTGAAGGTCGCTGTGTAGTTTTCAACTCCCATGTGGCTTTCCAGAATTGCGTACGTGCAGGCGTGATCTTGATCCGACAATGACAAAAGCTGTTCGCGGATCACGCTACCGTCGTGCAGTTCGAAATTTCGGATGCACCCAACTTCCGCCGCAAACCGCGCCTGACTGCGCGAGCCGCAGTAGCATAAGGCCTGAAGCCCAAGGTCTTGCGCCGCCTTCAACACCGCAGCTTCCTTGCGCGTGCCCATTCCAACGCCGTCCAGAATCTGGCGCATATCCTGGGAAAAATGCATCGCAGAAGGAAAATTCACTACGCCCGCAAACCCCAACTGCTTCACGCGCTCAGCCAGCTGCGCGGGCTCTTCATCTCCGTGCCAGCATGTAAGCCCGATCAGCACGGGCAGCTTGGCACGCGGCAAGATTTCGTTAACCGCGAATTCGATGCTGAGGTCATTAGCATCATGGGTCGGCAGCATGCAGGCAATCGACGGGCTCCCCATATTCCGAAACCGCGCGGCATTGATCGCAAGAAGAAAGTCCGCGCCCCCCTCTTCGGCGGCAAGAGCAGAAATGCCGCTGCCCACAGCAGCGCCAATGATCAGGTTATCGCTTTTTGTTCTGGCCACGCCCTACGTCTAAAGAACCAAGAGATCGGGTCAACTGAAGTCGTGGTTTTTTGTAGAAGGAGGTAGGCAAATTCTTCTTTTGAACTTCGGCGAACGTTACTTCGTAATTTTTTCAATTGTTACAAGTACCATTAGAATATCCGAGTAAATATCAAGAACGGATCCTGAGATGACAAAGTGGTTTCAAGGGGTCTTGGTTCAATTGGCCATTCCATTTTTTTCACTCAGTTTTTGTGTTCACGCCAATGCCACTAGGGTCCGTTTCCTGCACTTTCTAACTGCGAACATATTAGGCCCATTGCGGACTTCTAGCACTCGGTCAGTCGCGACCATGCGGCTTCCACGAACCTGCTGCTCACCCGATGCCAGGCAGAGAGCCCAATTCATGCCTGGAAACTATCTATCAAACCGCCCCTTCGGTCTTCCAATTCGGGAAGGTAGGGTTCGCAGCTTGTGCTTAGCCTTTGGTGTAGATGTCTTCTTCCGGAAAGCCTTGACCGTTTGTCGGCCGAGTTCGGTGATTCGCAAGGGAGGCTTGTGAAAGCATTAAATTACGCTGATGAAACGGTAGTCACGCACACTCCTAAAAATTAAGAAAATGGCTCGGTCAAGTAACCTTTTTCGACCGACCATTTTCAAAACGAAACGCAGTCTCCGCCTTTTAAGTCGAGTATCTCTCTGGCTTCATCAGGCGTTGCGACTTCGCACCCCAAATCCTCAACTATGCCGCGAATTTTCGAAACTTGATGGGCGTTGCTTTCCGCAAGTTTGCCCCGCGAAATGAACAGACTGTCTTCTAGTCCGACGCGTACATTGCCACCAATCTGACTGGCCGTGGATGCCAATGACATCTGCGCACCACCTGCTCCCAAAACTGACCAACGGTAGTCGTCTCCAAATAATCGGTCAGCGGTACGTTTCATAAAGACCAGATTGTCAACTTCTGGGCCAATACCTCCGAGGATGCCGAAGATAAACTGGATGAAGATCGGAGCTTTGAAAAGCCCAACCTCCATGCAAAATTTCAAGTTGTAGAGGTGACCGACATCATAGCATTCATGCTCAAATTTGATGTCATGTGGTGCCAGTGTATCGGCCGCTTCTTTAATGTCCCGAAATGTATTCCGGAAAATATTCTGGTCGGAATTAGCAACGTATTCCTTTTCCCAATCGAACTTCCAGTCATCATCCTTGTATCGGTTCGCAAGTGGATGAAACGAGAAATTCATCGATCCCATGTTCATTGAACACATCTCGGGACTGAAGGTCTTGGCCGGTTTGATCCGATCCTGAATAGAAAGCGTCAGTGATCCTCCAGTCGAAATATTAATCACCGAGTCCGTGGCTTGCTTCACTCGAGGCAGGAAAGCCGCAAAATCATCGGGGTTTACAGACGGAGCGCCAGTCACGTTGTCACGTGCATGCAAATGTAGAATAGATGCCCCGGCCTCTGCAGCTTCAATCGCCTGTTTCGCGATGTCGTCATAGGTGTATGGCAGCGCATCAGACATGGTCGGCGTGTGTATCGCCCCTGTTACGGCACAGGTGATGATTGTTTTTTGCTTTTTAGCCATGGTTCAGGTTCCATTGTCTTTGTTTGAGGCGTTCACGCGATAGCCCAGAGGGAATAGTTGCAGATCAAACCGGTTGCGGATGACACCCCAGATGCCCCTGGGCGCGCGAAGCATGATGACTATGGCAACCACGCCCAGAACGATGAGATAGGTAGTGCCCAGGTCGGCGAGCGTTTCACGCAAAGCGAAGAACACAAGCGTGCCGATGATCGGTCCTTCAATCGTGCCGATCCCGCCTATGACGACGATAAAGATGACGAAGGCGGTCCAGTCGTTCACACTAAAGGCCGCATCCGGAGAGATGCGCAGCTTTTGCAGAAAGATCAGCGCGCCCACCATCGCCGTCAGGGCCGATGTAACCACGTAGACGGTGAATTTGGTGCGCCAGATATCGATACCCAAACTGCTCGCCGCCAGTTCGTTGTCGCGGATTGCGGTGAGGGCCAGACCTTTGCGCGATCGCAGGAACGCATAAACGGCTGCGATCACAACAACTGCCGCTCCAAGCGCCAACCAATAGCTGAGCGACCCTCTCATCGCGCGTTTTGAGGCCAGAGACTTGACAATAGCGACGGGCAGCGACGAGCCAGACCCGCCCCCTAGTGCCGATACTTGCGCAAATCCAAGCCTAAAGACTTCTGCGATGACCCATGTTCCGATCGCAAAATAGGCACCGCGTAGCCGGAAAATCAGCACGGCCACCGGGATCGAGGCCAAAGCCCCAAGCAAACCTGCGGCTAGAATTGCTGCAATGGGATGCAGACCGGCGAACATTGTTAGGGCAAAAAGCATATAGCCGCCAAAACCGACGTAGGCCTGCTGCCCTACAGAGACCAGCCCCGCGTAGCCAGCCATCAAGTTCCAAAGCGTTGCCAGAGCGAGGTAGAGAAAGAGCTCTCCCATCAGTCGCATGTCGGCGCGACCGGCCCACCATGGTGCCGCAATGAGAATAATCAGGACAACGGCTGATAGTATCGCTGCGATGCGCGCGGTTTTGGACGACCGCGAGACGGTGTAGGTATTCAGGTTCATGTGTCGATCCTCGGAAACAGGCCGTTCGGACGAATGGCTAGGATGACAAGAAACGCGAGGTGACCCGATAGGATCTGCCAACCGGGATCAATCTTTGCCCCGACCGTCTGGGCAACGCCAAGGATCACACCTCCCGCCAACGTGCCCCAGAGATTACCGAGACCGCCGATGATCACGGCCTCAAAGCCAAAGATCAGACGGCCGCCGCCAATTGACGGATCAAAGCTCGTTCGAATGCCAAGCAAGATCCCAGCAATTGCCGTGACACCCAGAGCCAAGGCCATGGCGAGGCCATAGACATGACGGCGATTTAGCCCCATCAGCTGCGCGATGTCTTGGTTATCTGACACAGCGCGAAACGCCCGACCGATGGCCGTGTGATAAAACGTCCATTGCAGCCCCCAAATGACTACGACCGCCAAAACAAAGGTCAGAGCTGGTAAGACACCAAGCGTCAGCCCACCAACCGCAAAACTTGCCGTTTCCAGTGCGCCAGCGTCCATTTTCTGTGGGTCGGCGGTGTAGACCTCAAGCAGAGTGTTCTGCAGGATCACGCTCAGCCCAAACGTCACCAAAAGCGGTGGCAAAAGATCGTCGCCTAACGTCTGGTTCAAAAGCCCACGTTGAAGGACGTAACCGATTGCTGCCATGGTCGGAACCACAAGGATCAGAGCCAAAAGCGGGTGCAGACCGGTGGCTGTCGTGACTGTCAAACCAAGGTAGGCCGCGAGCACGATTAGGTCCCCATGCGCAATATTCACCAGTCGCATAACCCCAAAAATAAGCGACAACCCCGCGGCAAAGAGGGCGTAGAGCCCACCGAGCAAAGTGCCCTGAACGACTGCATTCAACCAATCCATATTATTCGATCCCGAAATAGGCGCGAGAAATCTCCTCGCGCGAGACGTTGTTCGATGTACGCTCAAGGGACACGCGGCCTTCTTGCAGGCAGTAGACGCGGGACGAGACAGACAGCGCCTTGGAA
>JABSOU010000148.1 GCA_013215215.1 Cognatishimia sp.
AGTCGAAAATATCAAAGAGATCGTCGACCCCATCAAAGAGCTTCTCACCCCAGCTTTTCAGCTTTTTAGACTTCTTCATTTTGCGATCTTTGTTGCGGTAATAGTCGTCGCGGTCGTATTTCTTGTGCCCTTTGGATTTCTTTTTTTTCAAAGGCTTAGAATAATGCACCTCGTGACTTTTGGGCTTTACGGGCATCATTTTCAGATCGTGCAAAGGCGCACCGCAAGACGAACAGGCAAGTTCATGTTGCACCTTGCCATGAAGCGATAAAGCCGCGCGGGTCCCGCAGTAACAGCAGGTGGCGATTTTCTGGCTCATGGGTGCTCCTCTCCTCACTCTGTTTGAAATATCGCGTTTATTTCACGCGTTTCAAGGCAAGCCGGGGGCGGAAACTTTGAAAGTTTCCGATGTCGATTTCTTTCAAAGAAATCGAGTCACGGCTTGGCGGCATAGAGCGCAACAGCCGCTGCGTTGGAGACATTGAGCGACCCAAAACCCCGCGCGAAGTCGATTTTCACCAAGTGATCCACGGTTTCTTTGGTCTTTTGACGCAGTCCAGGCCCTTCCGCGCCCAAAACCAGCGCAACAGCGCGATCACGTTTACCCTCCAATGCTTCCTCGATGGTCAGGTCTGCTTCACCGTCAAGACCAAGCACCAGATAGCCCATGCCCTGCAGCTCGACAATTGTATCCGCAAGATTGCGCATGCGCAGATAGGGCTGGCGTTCCAAAGCGCCTGAGGCGGTTTTCGCCAAGGCGCCGGTTTCGGGGGCTGAATGATGTCTTGTGCCAATCACGGCCTGCGCGCCAAAGACTTCTGCTGAGCGCAAGATCGCGCCCACATTGTGAGGGTCTGTCACCCGATCCAGAAGCACCAAGCGTGGCGTCGTGTCATCGTCTGGAATTGCCCGGTCCGCAAGACGTCCCCAATTTAGGGGTTTCACTTCCAAAGCCGCGCCCTGATGCACGGATTGTGGATCAATCGGCGCATTGAACTTGCGCGGGTCCACCAGTTCCGGCGCGACCCCAGCGGTTTCAATCGCATCCACCAGCTTGTCATGCGCGTTCTTCGTGACCATCAAACGCAGCTTGTCGCGCGCGGGATTAAGCAGTGCATCCCGCACAGCGTGCAGGCCGAACAGCCACACGGTCTCAGCATTCTGCGCCTTTTTGGCCTGCTCTTTTTCCACGACCCATTTGGGTTTTTTCATGATCTTCGTCCACGCATTGATGTGGGGCACAGCAATGGGCAAACTCGCCACGATCTGCAAGCGATTTTCTTGTTGACGCCCTCTGACATGGCCTGTAATCAGCCCCTCACATTCGGCAGCTACTGCCGACCGGTGGGCGACAGGCCGCAAGGTGTGGCAGGGGACTGTAACTCCCTCGAGGCGACTCACGCTTGGTTCGATTCCAAGGTCGCCCACCATTTTTCCAAATCGGAACAGCAAGATGAACCGCGCAGGCGCGGGGCATAGGCTGTTGTGATTTTGAACGTGTCACACGGCTTTAGGCTCTGGCAGAAACCCAGGTAGAAACGGTTTTTCAGCCACCTCGCGTGCGTGGATGCCCCAGATCATCAGACCCGGCCACAGCAGATAGGCCTGGATCTCGATGTTCTCGCCAAAGGACAAGAGGATCACCACCAAGGCAAAGCCCAAAGGCAACCTTCCGCGGGTCGACACGAGCGCGTCGGCCAAGGCCAACAGGATTTGGAACACCAGCGGGATCAGCAAGGCAAAGAATCCGGTCAGTCCCTTCACAAACAACAGGCCGTACCAAGTGTGGTGGCTGCCGATTGGCATGTATTCCACCAGATGCGGCCCGGGCGCGACGCGCCCGTGACCGAACCAAACCGCCTCTTCGCGCCAATGTTCTTCGGCGATCCGTTGCAATGTAGCCCGGACCCGCGTGCTTTCGGCGCGCGCGTTTTTGAAAGTATCGACTGCCGAGCCCACGGCCGCAATCAAGCGATCCATGGTTAAGCCGATGGTGACCAACACGCCCGAAAGCGCGAACCATGCCCAGCGCTTGCCCAACAGCGGCAAGAGACTGGGTGGAATGGTGCAGAACACGAGACCAACGAGCCCCATGCGCGACTTCGACGCCAGCACCATCAAGGTGCCAGCAGCAACCCCAATCGCTTTCCACTTCACCACTTTTTCTTCCAAGGCAAAGAGCACCATCAGAACGCCCAACAGGGCCGCAAAGGGCGACCAGGGGGCGTAAAACTGCCACCGCGCAGCGCCGCTTGCAGGGTCGATGGAATACAAAAAGACCGTGAAATACTCAGGCCCCGGCCCACCGACGGCCTTTAGGGGCGACACAAATATCTTGCTGGGCAGGCCCACAAAGGGGGCAAGGATCATGATTGGCGCTAGTAGCAACACCCAAAGGCCAATCACACATTGCCCACGAATAAGGATCTCGCGCCGGATGGGCAGGACCGCCCCCGCCAGAGGAAAAAGCGCCATCAAGGCCCACCCCTTCGCCCAGCCAATTGTCGAGCGGATCACCGTTTTGGTGCCAAACCCCCAGTTCACATGTCCGATCCAGAGGATTGGTAATATTGCGATCATGCCAATGACCCAAAACCAAACAACTGGCGGGATCCTATGTGGTCGCAAGTCCGACCGGGTCGCTGGGCCTAGATACAAGGCGGCCAAAGCAAGCCCCCCCAGCGTCCACCCTAAAACCGGTCCCGCCACATAGAGGCCGCCGATGGCATAGAGCGGCCAGGTCCAGATAAGGACCTTGTAGACCATGGCCTCAGCTGGATTTTGCGGCCTCAGATCAGCCATCGCGACGTTTCACACCGATCAGCCAAGCGATCAGGCTGCGGCGCACCCATCCCAAAGTTAGACCCATGATCATCAAAAGGGTCGCGCCGACGCCTGCCATGATGGCCAATTTTTCGCGCGGTGAACTTGGACGGTCTGGCAAGGAGGGATTTTCCAGAACCTGTACAAGCGGATAAGAGGCAAACACATCCGCTTTAGAGGACTGCGCACGTGCGATGGCCGACGCAAAAACCGCTTCAGCCACCTGAAAGTCGCGCTGCAGGTCTTCTAGCCGTGCCGCAGCGATGGCCGCCTGCTCAAGTCGCGCTTTTTCCGCGAGGTGACGTGTGTTCAAGGCGTCATACTGGGCCTGAACACCCGCCCTCTCTGCCTCGCATTCCACCAACTTTGCCAGCAGGGCCGTTCTGTCTCCGAATTGAGAAACATTCAAACGTTCTGCATCGGACGCGGGCAATCCCGTGAGTGTGCTTGCCATACGCAGTGTGGCGCGTTGTGCATCCGTGTAAGCGGCTTCGGCGCGACGCAGCTCTGGGTGGCGAGATCCATAACTGGACCGCGCCTCTCGTAGTTCTGTGCGCTTGTCAGCGGCATCCTCGACCAAAGCGAGGTATTGATGATCAGAATAAAGATCCAAGGCGCGCGCCGCATAGGTTGCAGAGAACCCAACGCTGGCCTCAAGCGCCTGAACGTAAGCTGTTTTCTCCTCGAGTTGAGCACGCAACTCGATCAGTTTGGCATACCGATTGTCGTTTTCTTGAACCTGCGCGTTGAACTGATCGCGCGACAAAAATCCTGTCTGATTGCGCAAGTCACTCACAGCCTCTCGAGTGGATTGGACCGAGTTGCGATATTCCTCAATGGCCCGGATCGCCCCTTCTTCGCGCACCATTTGGTCATCGTTGCGCAGCAGATCGACTTCGGTGAAAAAGGCGGTCAACACGGCCTCAGCGCGGGCTTGCGCTTCGATGGGAGAAGGGCCGTTCAGTTCCACATGGATTAGGCCGGTTTGATCCACCAAAGTCACTTTCGGCATAGGCAAATCAGTACGCAGGATGGCCAATTGGTCTGCGGCAGACTGCAAAATCCGATCCGCGCGGATCAATCGTTTGTAGGTCTGGGTGGGGCTCACGGAATTTGAGGCAAAGGCTGATGACGCAAATGAGCTTGCCTGACCGATGCCTTCCATATTGACCGATGCCGAGACCCCTGCCCCCGGCAAAATCAAAGACATGCTGGAAGTATAAACCGGAGCTGCCGAGGTTAGGTAGGTCAGGATCGGTGCCCAGATCACGGCACACCAAATGCTAAACACTGTCAGATAGCGAAACACACGTTTAAACAACAAGGCGCACGCGCTTTTGGACCGCAGCTTGCGGATCAATGTTCGAAAGGTCAACGGTGCAGCTGGCTCTATGTCGGAATAAAATGCCATTCTCTGGATCTCTCATGTCTATGAGGTGATCCTGACGTAGACGGGTGTGGAATGTTGGGGGGAATTAGGAAGGAAAAAGGGGCGTTTGGGCCGCCCCTATCCGTTTGGCTTAAAACAGGCCTTCGTCGCGCGCCACAAGGGCGGCTTGCGTGCGGTTGGACACGTTGATTTTACGGTAAAGCGTTTTGACGTGCAGTTTTACCGTCGGCTCTGACAGTTCCAGATCGCGGGCGATCTCTTTGTTAGATTTGCCCTCTGTCAGACCCTGCAACACCTGAGTTTCGCGATCCGTTAGGCTCTTGAGCAGCGGGTGATTGTTGGGCTCTGGTTCGGCGGTCATAAAGTCCAGCGGCGCGTATTTCTCACCCATGGCCATGAACTTAATCGCATTCACGAGCGATTGGGCCGGCAGCGTCTTGGGAATGAACCCAATCGCGCCCATTTCAAGCGCCTGTTCGGCGACCTCTCGGCTCGCTTCTCCGGACATCAGCGCAACGCGGTGCACGCCGTTGCGATCAGACGCTGTTTTCAGGCCTTCAAGCCCGTTCATGCCAGGCATGTTGTAATCCAGCAGAACCAAGTCATAGGTGTAGTGCCCATCGATCAACGCACATGCCTCGTCAAGATTTGCGGCAGTGTCTGTGTCGATGTTTCCCTCAGCCTGCATAAAAGCCACCAAAGAGTCGCGCAGCAGGTCGTGGTCGTCAGCTATTAGAATTCTCATTACTCAAAGTCCTTGTTACCGAAACACGGATGTAGGCCTTCTGTCCTATCGCTCACAAATGTGACCTATTTTGGGAGCAACACTGGATAAAATGTGGTTAAGGCGCTCATCCAAAGGGATAGGCTCTTAGTTGATTGAATAGAACATTGTTCCCCTCTGGGCGACAAAATTCACATATTTCCGCGTTTTTGCTCCGTCCTCGATAAGGCGTGATGCGTCCGTATTTACCAAGATGACCTCAGTTCTAATGCGGAGAAGCGGTATGAAACACTATAGAGCAGACGAAATCTTGCCCCAGCAGACGGTGGTGCCGTCTCTTCCGACCTCGTCCATTCTGGACTTTGATATGGTGAATGCAACGACGGCGCAGGTGCTCGAGGCGCTGGTCGCCCCGGGCCGTCGCAAAGTTGCATTTATGAACGCGCATTGCGTGAATGTTGCGCGGCGCTCAGAAAACTATGCCCATGCGCTGCGTCGGGCCGATTATATCCTTCCCGATGGAATTGGCATTGAGATCGCCTCAAAACTCGCGCGCGCGCCGCTCACCGAAAATCTGAATGGGACTGATCTTGGCCCACGCCTGATGGAAGTGGCCGCGAAGAAAGGCCTTAAGGTCTACATGCTGGGTGGAGAAACGGGCACAGCCGCGCGAGCGGCGCAAAATCTGAGCCGTCAAATCCCGGGCATTGAGATCGTAGGTACACGTGACGGGTTTAAGGGGCTGGTTGGCGCGGTCGAGGATATCAATGCCTCGGGCGCAGACATCTTGCTGGTCGCCTTGGGCGTACCTCTTCAAGACGTTTGGATTGATCGGCATTTCGATCAATTGAATGTGCGATTGGCCATGGGTGTCGGCGCGCTTTTGGATTTCTGGGCCGGGAATGTCTCGCGCGCGCCTGCCTCTTTCCGTCGCGCACGAATGGAATGGGCGTGGCGCCTGATGATGGAGCCGCGCCGTCTGGCGGGACGCTATCTTGTCGGTAATGTGACCTTCCTTGCCCGCGTCGCGGCTTTCCAGATGACGTCGTTCACTGCAAGTGACGTCGCAAAACGCATGCTGGATGTATCGCTGAGTTTCGCAGCCCTCGTGGCTCTTTCCCCCCTCTTTCTGATTGTGGCCCTAGCGATCCGACTGGAGAGCCCCGGCCAGCCGGTGTTCCGCCAAACCCGCGTCGGCAAAGATGGACGCCACTTTACTCTCTATAAATTTCGCTCGATGTATCGCGACGCCGAAGCGCGACGTAGTGCAGTTCTAGCCAATTCAGATCGCACAGGCGTGTGCTTTAAAGCGAAACATGATCCACGCATCACACGTATTGGCCGTCTCCTGCGCCGGTACTCGATCGATGAATTGCCGCAAATTTTCAATGTCCTGGTGGGTCATATGTCAATCGTTGGGCCACGCCCAGGCCTGCCCAGCGAAGTGGCAAATTACTCGGCGCATGCCAAACAACGACTAGACACAAAGCCCGGATTGACTGGTCTTTGGCAGGTCGCAGGTCGCGCGGATATTGGTTTTGACCAGATGATTGAAATGGACTTGGCCTATGCGCGATC
>JABSOU010000149.1 GCA_013215215.1 Cognatishimia sp.
CGCGCCGGGTTTGAGGCGGCTATCGACAAAGTGCTGCGAGAGGCCGAGGTTGATATCGTTTGTCTGGCCGGTTTCATTCGCATTCTGGGCGGAGAATTTGTTGGCGGTTGGCAAGGGCGGATGCTGAACATCCACCCATCTTTATTGCCGAAATACAAAGGATTACACACGCATCAACGGGCCCTGGATGCAGGCGATACAGAACACGGATGCTCAGTGCACCTTGTGACGCCGGCTTTGGATGATGGCCCGATCCTTGGGCAAGCCACTGTGCTTGTGAAAGTGGACGATACGGCGGATACGCTGGCCGCGCGGGTTCTAAAAGAAGAGCACCAACTCTACCCAAAAGTGCTGCGTGAGTTCGCCGCTTCCCTCAAAGCTGAGTGATATACGCATAAGCGAATAGGTTGTTTGCAATTTCGTCATAGACCACGTAGGTCTGTGGATAAGGCGACGAGCAAGACAATGAAGAAGATCACCTCTTTATGAAAACACTCACCACGACCGAAGAGCTGGCGCAGTTCTGCGACATGGCGCGCACCCAACCCTATGTCACCATCGACACAGAATTTCTGCGCGAACGGACCTATTATTCCAAGCTGTGCCTCATTCAGATGGCGGTGCCGGATTTTGATGGAGACGACGCTGTTCTGGTTGATCCGCTGGTGGGGGATGTGTCGCTAGAGCCGCTTTATGAGCTGTTTCGCGATACCTCTGTGGTCAAAGTTTTCCATGCCGCGCGTCAGGATCTCGAAATCTTTTTCGTTGAGGCGGGCGTTTTTCCTGAGCCGCTGTTTGATACGCAGGTCGCGGCGATGGTTTGCGGCTTTGGCGAGCAGGTGGGGTATGAAACGCTGGTACGCCGCATTGCAAAGCAGAGCCTTGATAAATCCAGCCGCTTTACCGATTGGTCTCGACGCCCGTTGACAGATGCGCAAAAGAAATATGCACTCGCGGATGTCACGCATCTGCGCAAAATCTATGAATTCCTCGCGGGCAAGCTTGAGGAAAACAACCGCACCCATTGGGTGACCGAAGAAATCACCACGCTGACCTCGGCGGACACCTATACGCTTTTGCCTGAGGATGCCTGGCAGCGGGTCAAAACCCGGACGACTGCGCCCAAATTTCTGGCAATCGTGCGCGAGTTGGCCAAGTTCCGCGAGGCCTATGCGCAGGAACGTAATGTGCCGCGCAATCGCGTTTTTAAGGACGACGCGCTGATCGAGATGGCCTCCACAAAGCCGGGGTCTTTGGCGGACTTGGGTCGCTCGCGCCTTTTGTTGCGCGAGGCGCGCAAGGGCGACATTGCGGATGGTATTCTAAAAGCCGTGAAGGCCGGGATTGAATGTCCGCAATCGGACATGCCGAAGGTGGCGAACCCCAAGGACAAGGCTCAGGTGAACCCTGCCTTGGCGGATCTATTGCGGGTTTTACTGAAGGCCAAGACCGAAAAATCCGGCGTTGCGTCTAAACTGATCGCACCAACTTCTGATCTAGACCGCCTGGCTTCGGGTGAGCGGGATGTTCCCGCCTTGTCGGGTTGGCGGCGCGAGGTCTTTGGCGAAGATGCGTTGCGGCTTTGCGACGGTCAGATCGCCCTGACCGCCAAAGGCTCCAATATCAAAATCATCAAACTTTAGAGCAGCTTAGCGGCGGGACTGGAGGGTCTTATTCGCGCCAACGACGCGGATTGTTCGTACGTTTGCCAGCTCTTGATCGGTGCGGAAGACCGCTGCGGTGATTTCGCGGGATTGAGCAGGTCCTTGACGGAAGCCTGGAGGCTGAACTGCAAGAAGCGTGTAGGTCAAAACACCTTTGACTGGTTCCTGATCTTCGTTTTCAGGCTCCATACGCACATCAAACGCACCTTGAGTAGAAGCAATGCCTTTTACGCGGATGATGGCGCCACCTGCGACACGCTCGATTCTGAGCGTGGTGAGCTCAGCGACCAAAGTGCCGGCATATTCAGCCTCGGGGCGACGCAGGATAGATTCACGTTCCTGAGGGATCAGCGGGTTCACTTCCGCTGCCTCGGTGGTTTCCACGGTTTCAGCCCTGCCAAACCAATTGAACGGGTTGATTGCAGAGTCGCGCACGCGGCCACAGGCCGACAGGGTGAGCGTTACAACAAGCAGAAGTCCGATTGTTTTTTTCATAGAGCTGGCATCTCCCAAAGTCCCTTACCGAGTTAACGCATTGCCGCCGCGTTGAAAAGCCGCTTGCTGGGGGCTGGACGTTTTAGGACGGGCGACATAGGTGAAGGGCAACAGAGGAATGTGACCATGGCCGCAGAAGCATTTGAAGAGATTGTCGAGGATTTCGAGTTCATCGAGGACTGGGAAGAGCGCTATCGCTATGTGATCGAGCAGGGGAAAGCGATGGATCCTCTGGATGACGCGCTGAAAGTTCCCGCGACCAAGGTAGATGGCTGCGCAAGTCAGGTTTGGCTGCATCCAAAGATCGACGGCAATGTCATGTATTTTGACGGCGACAGCGATGCGATGATTGTGCGCGGGCTGATTGCTGTGTTGCGTAAGCTTTATAATGGTCTCACTTTGGATGAGGTTATGGCCGTCGATGCCAGAGCCGAATTCGCCCGTTTGGGTCTGAATGACCATCTGTCCTCGCAACGCTCAAACGGTTTGAAGGCCATGATCGAGCGGGTTCGTTTGGTGGCGTCCCAGGCGTGATGTTGTTGCCCTGCGGACAAAGCCTGCGGCGCGAGTATTTATTGCAAGATGAATGGGTTACGTAGCGCTTTTATAATGCTGCAATACATATAAGCGGATCGCGCTGGCGAGGCCTGCATCAAGGTCACGCGATGCATCAATTTCAGCGGCCAATACATTGATTGGCATATCTTTTTCATCTGCTATTTCGCGAAAGGCGACCCAGAATTCATCTTCGAGCGAAACGCTGGTGCGGTGGCCTTTGAGGGTAAGGGATCGTTTGACCGGACGGCTCATCTGTCGCGTTTATGACCATCCAGATCGCGGATGGATTTCTCTGACTGTTGGATAGCGCGCTGTTTCTCGGCCTTGGTGCGACCGTATTTCACGCTGTTTTCGTCAGCGCGGGCCTTTTTGGCAGCCCGCGCCTTTTCTTTTCGAAACCGGTTCAGGTTGACCGGTTCAGACATTAGTCTTTTGGACCGATCATCTGTTCTGGACGCACGACCGCGTCAAAAGTCGCCTCATCCACAAAGCCGAGCGCGATGGCTTCTTCTTTTAGGGTGGTGCCGTTTTTATGCGCAGTCTTGGCCACTGTGGTCGCGTTGTCATAGCCGATGGTTGGCGCGAGCGCCGTGACCAGCATCAGCGATTCCTTCATCAGCTTGTCGATGCGCGCTTCATTGGCCTGAATGCCGTTGAGCATACGCTCGGTGAAGCTGTCGGCAACGTCTCCGAGCAGTTGGATGGACTGCAGCAGATTGTAGGACATCATCGGGTTATAGACGTTCAGTTCAAAGTGACCCTGGGAGCCCGCGAAGGTCATCGCCGCGTTGTTACCCATAACGTGTGCCGCGACCTGGGTCATGGCTTCGGCTTGGGTTGGGTTCACTTTGCCCGGCATGATCGACGAACCCGGCTCGTTTTCAGGCAGGATCAGCTCGCCCAGACCGGAACGAGGGCCGGAACCCAAAAAGCGGATATCATTGGCGATTTTATACATCGCACCTGCCACAGTCGCCAAAGCGCCGGACATAAAGACCATCGCATCATGGGCTGCGAGGCTTTCGAATTTATTAGGCGCTGTCACGAAGGGCAGGCCGGTGATCTCTGCCATATTCGCCGCAACCGTTTCGCCCCAGCCGTGTTGGGTGTTGAGGCCGGTACCGACTGCGGTACCACCTTGCGCCAGCTCATAGATGCCGGGCAGGGCGGCTTCGACGCGGGCGATGCCTTGGCGGATCTGATGGGCATAGCCGCCAAATTCCTGGCCCAGAGTCAGCGGGGTCGCGTCTTGGGTGTGGGTCCGGCCGATCTTGATGATGTCTTTGAATTCTTCGGATTTCGCCTCAAGGCCCTCGGCCAGTTTTGTCAGACCCGGCATCAGTACGTCACGCACGGACATGGCGGTGGCGATATGCATGGCCGTTGGGAAAGTGTCGTTCGAGGACTGACCCATGTTGCAATGATCGTTCGGGTGCACCGGATCTTTGGAGCCGATCACGCCGCCAAGGATCTCAATCGCACGGTTGGCGATGACCTCGTTAGAGTTCATGTTGGATTGGGTGCCAGAGCCGGTCTGCCAGACCACTAGCGGGAAGTTGTCGTCAAACTTGCCTTCAAAAACTTCGCCAGCGGCCTGAATGACAGCATCCGCGATCTTTGCGTCCAGCTTACCCGAGGCTTTGTTGGCCTGCGCACAGGCTTTTTTGATCACACCCAAGGCGCGTACGATGGCGACAGGCTGTTTCTCCCAACCGATTGGGAAGTTCATGATAGAGCGCTGTGTTTGGGCACCCCAATATTTGTCGATTGGAACATCAAGAGGGCCAAAGCTGTCGGTTTCGGTACGGGTTTGAGACATGATGTTCTCCGGCAAAAATAAATCAGACCCGTCATAGCTGACCTACCGGAAAATACAATCAATATACCCGGACAAGCCGCGGCAAAATGATGCGATTGACGTTATTTTATTGGTTTAGCGCAAACAAACAGCGCCGAGACTCAGTTCCCAGAACGCGTGAACGTATAGACGCGCGCGGGTGGCAGATTACCCCAGATTTTGCGCGACTTGGTCCAGGTCAGCCCCAGCTCGCCACGTAGCCGTTCGGTGACAGGCGGTTTAGGCCCATACGTGAACTGAATATAGCGGCCCTCAGGCCCCATCAGATCAAAGGCCCCGCCGACGATGGCTCTTTGCACCTCAAAAGGCATGGACAAAAGAGGCAGGCCTGAGACGACGGCTTTGACCGAGCCCTCAACATAGTCGCGCGCATTCTCGGCGCGGTCCTGGCGGACATTCACATCCGGGAAGTCTTGGCGCAGGAGGTCGACAAACACAGGGTTTAGCTCAAAGAGGTGCAGATCCTGCGCAGGCACACCTGCCTCAAGCAAAGCAGTTGTGATTTTGCCGGTACCGGGGCCCAGTTCGACAACTGCACCTGGCCCTTCTGGAACCATGACGGCCATTTCGCGGGCCAGAGCCGTTGAAGAAGGGGCAAGTGCCACGACCTGTGTCGGACGGCGGATAAGTTCGCCGAGGAATACTCCGAGTGAATTGGCCAAAGTGCTCCCCTCTCAATGCTTAGGCTAAATGTCTCGCGCGCCTCTTAGCACGCCGATGACAGAAATGGTGTGAAGAAAATGCGAAGCTTCGCAGAAGGTCACTTTTTGCGGAAACTGTCGAGGCTCACCACATCGGCATCTGCCGTTTCGGTATCTGTCTCGGTCTCGGCGTGAGGTTCAGCAGGGGGGATGTCGATCTCTTCGACGTCGGCCGACGCGCTCTCTTCGTCTTCGTCCAGGTCATCCTCATCGCTTTGGCTTTCAAACCGCAGACCAAATTCAACAGAAGGGTCGACAAAGGTCTTGATGGCCTCAAAAGGAATATAAAGCGGCTCTGGCGCGTCGCCGAAATTTAATGTGACCGAAAACCCGTCGTCGGTGATCTCGAGGTTGTCAAACCAATGCTGCATGACAACCGTCATATCACTGGGATAGCGATCCATCAGCCAGTCGGCGATGTTCACGCCCGGATGGCGCGTGTCAAAGGTAATAAAGAAATGGTGCTCGCCCGGCAGCCCATTGTCGCGCACATCCTCAAGAACCTCTTGGATAAGCCGCCGAAGCGCGCGATGCATCAAGTTTCCATATTCAATTGTCTGAGACATGAACCGTCCTAGAATTTCTGTCTTTCCTCAAACATAGAAGATTTTTGGTGAAACGGAAGATCGTGTGAAGGTCGATCCTTCAAAGAAATGCCAGGATGCACGCCAATGCTGTTGAGATGAGCAGAACCATCGGCAAAGACCAGCGCATCGCAAGCAAAAGCATAGCGGAAAACGCAGTGAGACCAAAGGCGATTGGTTGAAAACTCGCAAGCTCGGGGACGGTGCCGAAGGCCGTCTGCGAGAGGTCTGAGAAGAGAACATGCAATGCAAAGAGCAGGGATAGGTTGAGGATGACACCAACGACAGCAGCAGAGACGCCTGATAGCGCCGCTTTTAAGGCGGGTTGGGCGAGCAAGCGGTCCAAATAGGGCGCTGCGGCGAAAATCCAGAGGAAGCAGGGGGTGAAGGTGCACCAAAGTGTCAAGGCTCCGGCGGCGAGCATGAGGGGGACACCGCCTTGCGCGTAGCCCGCCAAGAGGGCGACGAACTCTGTGACCAGGATCAGCGGTCCAGGCGTGGTTTCGGCAAGACCCAAAGCGTCAATCATCTGTGCCGTCGTGATCCATCCGAAATCTGAGCTCACGGTTTGCACCATATAGGCGAGAACGGCGTATGCGCCGCCGAAGGTGACGACTGCGAGCTTGGAGAAGAATAGGGCGATGTCGACAAGAAACGCTTGTTCGAGCAAGTAAACCAAGACGATTGGGGCCAGCCAAAGGCCGAGCCAGATCGGGATTTGGACGAGACCGCTACCGCGTGGTGTGGAGGTCTGGTGTGTGGCATCAGGTGCCGTGCGAAAAACCAAAGTTCCGACGATCGCGG
>JABSOU010000150.1 GCA_013215215.1 Cognatishimia sp.
CGATAGACCTAGCACGCATCCTTGGCGTAAGCCGCGCAACGGTTTGGAATTGGCACAAGCAGCGACGTTTACCTCGCTCGGTTCTGGGGGAGAAGTACGGTCGCTACTATCGATACAGTGAAATTCGCAAGCTCTTGGATATCCGAGATTCAGAAGAGCAGCAGCGCTTTATTGCAGCGACTTACGAAGAAACAGAAGCCTAAAAAAGAGGAAAGCCGAAGCAAGAACACGCTGCCCCGGCACCCAAAAAGCATTAATCACTGGTCCGTTTAATGTAGGGTGTTTCAGGGTCCGTTACTACCCTAAATGTTGTTGTGCAGGCGTGAAATGCGCACAAAATGCACGAATATCACACTAATTCGCAGAAATATGACGCCCAGCGCTGGGCAACCGCGTTTGTCGAAGCCGGGATCAATGTCCTGCAGCTCTGGCCCATGGACGCGGCTGGGCGCTGTACTTGTTGGCGCGAGAGCTGCAGCGATGCGGGCAAACACCGCGTTCACAAAAAAGAGGCGACTCCTGACTTCCGGGAGCGCACCGATCTCTTCGAATGGTATCTTGAGGATGGTGAATTCGACTCCGGGTATGGCGTCCTCCTCGATCAATCCGGTCTCCTTGTAGTCGATGTCGATGCGCGGAATGGTGGGATCGACGCCTTCGAGCGGCTGGCAGCCAAGTTTCCGGAGGTCCGTCTTTCGGGCTTCATCGTCACGACAGGCAGCGGCGGTGGGTCTCGACATCTGTACTTCAGACTCCCTGAAGGCGTCGAAGTGCGCAGCAAACTCGCCGGGTATGACGGCATAGATTTTAAGAGCTCCGGCTTTGTTATCGGCCCCGGATCACGCCACAAATCAGGCGGTGTCTACGCGGTCGCGCTGGGCGATCTGGATGACATCGAAGAGGCTCCGGCAGCCCTTGTCGCGGCATTAGAGAAGCGAAAATTCACACCAAAAGTCAGCTCAATTCCCACGGGATCGGTGGACATCGAGATCGTGGCGGAGGAGCTGCGAGACCTGCCCGCCGATGATCGAAACATTTGGCTGAGCGTCGGCGCGACTCTTCAGGCTGAATACGGTGACGCGGGGTTTGATCTCTGGGATCAGTGGTCAGCGACAGCGAAAAATTACCCCGAAGACTCGGACACTATGGGCGACACATGGGAGTCATTGGCGAATAAGGCGTCGGCGCTTGAGACCCTCTTTGAACTCTGCGAAGCGTATCGGGTTAATGTTCCGTTCGCCGAAGAGCTGCGCGCAGAGACAGACCGCATCATCGCCCTCGAAGGTTCCCCCGGTGCTGATCGAATTCTCGGCGCTGAGTTCCCCGCCCCCGAGATCTTTCAATGGCTCCCATATGGCGACACGTCAGTCGGCGAAGGCGGGACGGTGGTCATCCGCACAACGGACAAGGAAGGCAGGGCCCACGGCTATCATTGCGTCGGTGGAGACTGGCAGGAGCGCACCGCGCTAGAGGAGGATTGGGTTCGCCTGCCCGGCACTGGGGCGCCTGAGATCCGCAGCAACCTTGCCGACGCGCTGGGCGTTTGGCGAGCGACAGGCCGCGCCATGTGGATAGTGGGCGACTTGATGGTCTCGGTTGCCGAAGAGCAGATCGCGGATGGTGATTATGCGTGAGTATGACGCCCTCGGAATTCCCTACTACACCGCCGAGGAAGCCGAAGAGCAGTCGAAGCGACTCGCGAAAGAGCGGGCAAAGGAAAAGGGACTCCGATCCCTGCCTCCAGAGTTTGCTCGCGAAGGATCATCCGATCTCCCAACGGCAGACCAAGGCTCCCAGACCAACCGCGAGGTCGCTCAGAGCTTTATGGGGCGACGTGAGGCCGGGATCACAATTCTGGAGTCTGACACCGCGACAGGCAAGTCGCACGCCATGGCAGACGCGATCTCGCAGACTGTGAAGCGCAATCCGAACACCCGTGTTTTGGTGGTCGTGGAAAACCACAAAATCGCCGAAGAGACGCGCATCAAGTTCAAAGATCGAGAGGTCGAGGCGGTCATTTATCGCGGTGCAGAAGCCAAAGATCCAAACTTCGAAGGTCACCCCCAGGATTCAGAACCTGACCCAAACCTCACGCTTGATCGCATGTGTAAACGTGGTCCAGTGCGCGCAGCTTACAGCAAGATCGGCGGGTCCAGCTTGGCATGTAAAGGCTGCTCATGCCCACTCTCCCGCATGGCGAGTGCTTAGGAAAAACTTTGCTAGCACGGGTAAAATCGTTAACGTGCTGTGACCGTGGATAACAATTTATCAAAGCGTATTGGATTTTTGGATGTTTCATTGCCTAAGTAACATTATGACTCAGGCTTTCTGGAGTTCGCGTATTTGCGCCACCAAAAACTTGGCTGTTGTCGTTTCCTTTGTTTTCTTGCAACTGCCCACCTTACCGTATGCTGATGAGTCACTTTGCAAACGTTACGCAGCCTCGCCCGACGAACCAGGCGTTGAAGGTGTAGCATTTGAAAAATTGGACACTAAAAAGGCACTTCCCGCCTGCGAACGCGCGATGAAGGACAATCCCGATGATTTTGTAAGTGCGTTTAGACTGTCGCGCGTCCTTCTCGCAGCCAATCGAGCAGAGGAAGCATTGCCTTTAGTGAAGCAAGCCATTGAAGCTCAATTCATTCTTGCACACAATGCGCTAGGGTTCATGTACCTTTATGGCTTGGGCGTTGATGCAGATGAAGCTAAGGCATATGAAGCATTTGTACGTGGCCATACTTCAGGTCACGCGCGTTCCACTCACGCGCTCGCAACTTTTCATCATAGTGGCACCTATGTTGAACGCGACGAAGAGCGCGCGGCGGAACTATATCGGCAGGCAGCCTTTTCCGGATTTCCAGACGCGGCATTCGCTCTCTCTCAGATGCTATGGACCGGCGATGGAATTCCGGCGAACCCTAAAGAAGCACTTCGACTTCTTTACCAGGCGGCCGATGGCGGTATTACCGATGCACTAAATGACCTTGCTGCAAGGCTTATCAATGGAAATGGCGTAGAACGAGACGTGAATTCTGGATACCGCTACGCCGTAAAGGCATCGCAGAACGGAAGTGGATACGCAGCGTATTTAATGGGTTTTGTGCAGGAACGTGGGCTTGGTGGTGCTTCTGATATCAGTTCAGCTGTATGGGCATATCGGGTTTCTTCTAGCCGCGGTGACCCTTTGGGGCATGTCTCATTGGGTAGGCTGCTACTTGAAGGCAAGGGAGTAAAGCGCGACCTTGTACGCGCTCGTGACTTATTCTCACTCGCGGCGGAGAGCGGGAGCATAGAAGCTCAAGCGCGACTAGGGGAAATGCTAATGTCGGGCACAGGAGGCCCGCAAGATGTCAAACGCGCCTTGAAGTTGTTGGAGGCCGCATCAGATCATCCAGTTTCAAAGTATGTGCTAGGTATGAAAGCGTTGGAAAAGAGTGAATCCAAGTTGGCACGCGCTGCTGGTTTAGAACTGTTGAGGCAAGCCGCAGACAGTGGCCATGCAGATGCACAGGTAGAAGCGGCACTTATTTTAATTCGCAAAGATTCTGGTTTTGTAAACGACACCAAAACCGCAATAAACTATCTTGCGCGTGCGGCTAAACAAGGTCACCCAGAGGCTCTTTTCCAGTATGGATCAAGACTGCTTGATGGTGATGGTGTTCGCGTCAATGAAGATCGCGGTCTCAAGATGCTCGAGCAAGCTGCGGCTCTTGGTAACGTTAGGGCTTCAGCCATGATAAAAATTCACCTCAAAACAAAAGAAAAAGAGGCTGAGCAGTTGCGTNTAACAAAAGCTCTATGTGAATTACAAATTAAAAATTATAACCGTGGCTCATATGAAAGAGACGACGGCACCAGGCTGTATAATACTCGCAATGGAAAACATTGGTTCGAGCGTAGCGGTCGTTTGGTACCACCTGATCAAGCGCCAGATTATAGGTGTCCACAATGAGAAAGAGAACAACACTAGCGGCTCTGATCGTTGTCGCACTTACTTTGCCTCCAGAGCGAATTGAAGCTCAATCAAACCCAGAATTCCGTATTTGTAACGAGGGCGACTCGACACTAATGATCGCAATGATTGTCCGACATTGGGTGTTTCTGAGCACGCGTTGGGAGTCGCGAGGTTGGTTCCACATCTCCCCGGGTCAATGTGAACGCTGGTCTTACGGTAACGCCCCTACGATTTACCTGTTGTCAGTAACGCGACGCACAAACGAAGGCAGAGAAGTATTGGACTATGGTGTAGACACCATTCCAAGAACATTCCGGCATTCAACTCAATATGGTACTGAATCCTTCTATTGTGTATCTGACGACGCATTCAGACGTAAAAACACTACATTAGAAGCCTTTGAAAAGTGCAGCACGGGAGAATACCTGCAATTGTTCAATCTCCAGGTCCATGTAGGTACAACTGCAAATTTCAGTCTGTGGCTCGGCGGTTAGTCAGGCATTTGTTGTAAAGAGCGCAAGGCGCTCCCTATCTCGCTGGATATTCTCGTTTCTTTTTGATTTTACATAACAGGACAAAATTGATCTTTATTTCCAGCTCCACGGCGCTTGCGGAAAAAGCCAATGCGCCAACGATTAGCTACTGCGACGCGGGACGAAGTAGCGTTTTGCCTTGTCCGCACCGAAGTCAGCTTTCAAAAGCGGTGAGGTTAGGAGTTGTCGATCTCCGTTTAAACCTTTAGCGCTGTCACGCTATCTGAATGCGCTTGTTTCGCAGAAACGCAGAGCCGATTTTAGACATTGTCAATCTATCCGCCGATAGGGCACCCAACAATAAGCTCCAGCGCTTTCCCTGAGCCCTTTAGATGCGCCGTGAAACTAGAATCGCCAACATTTAAATTCATGGAATTGCCCCTTATGATTGCGCCGAACGAAAGGTGATCCAAGGGCAATATGGCAAACGGCGCTCCGAGCATTTCGGAATACTCGGTTTTGATCGCCATTTCGTATTCCTGACCATCCACGTACATCCAATCAAAGGTTGTTTTGCCCAGCTCCAGTTCTGGAAACGGTCTCTCGATGATTAAAACAGGCCAACCCGGGCCGCACCGAATAGAAATGAAATCCCCTGACGCATTGCACGCATTGTATGTCGCTACCCGCTTGCCACCCTGAAAACTCGATGACCATCGATAGCCATCATGACATTGGCCGGTTGCTTGCGCGGAAACGAGAAGTGGGTATGTTGCTAGCCATGCCGCCAACGCCAAAATATTTTTTTTCAACAAAGGTTTTCTCCATGAAGAAGTACTTGTTTTGTAAGTTTCTCAAAAACACCATAGGTGCAGTGGTTCTATCAACAAGTATATTTTGCTCAAACCCTACTTTTGCAAATGACCCTGAAGTTGCTTTTACCGACGATGTCTTGAAAAGCATTATCCTGTCGCTGTTTGAGGCTGAACAGATGCTCGAAGATGGTAACAGGAAAGCGGCTATTTCGGCCTTACAGCACGCGCTGCCTCCTTTCGATTTGGCTGATGACGATCTTCCCAAACAGGCCAAGGAAGCTCTTTCCGTGCTCCGCCGCGCGCTTTTTACTAGCAGCGTTTCGCTCGAGGAACGGTATGAGTTTGACTACGGATGGCTAAGTCCAAAAGGCACACGTGTGCTGACCCAGAAGCAACTGCCCGATGGCCAAAACGAAGTTGTTATCTGGGACACAGATACAGGTCGGAGAGTCTCTACTTTCGTGGGCTCGATATTCGTCTCGCCTTCACAGATCCCTGGATTTTCGTCGGATGACGAATTGATTGCCTGGATGGAAACACATCAAGATCTAGTTGTTGTGAACGCTTTGGATGGCAGTATCGCTCACCGCATTAGGTTATACGAACACGAATTTATTTCGCCCTTTTGGTACGGGCGAGTAATGTTCAGCCCAGACGGTTCGAAGATTGTAGTGCCGAGGGACTATATCAACCCGTTTGTTGTTCTTGATGCAGCTTCGGGTGAAATATTGCTAAGCCTTGAGGAGAATGGGCCGCAACCAGCCGTAAGTTTTGAACCGGATGTCACGCCATACAAAGAACGTGGAATACCGTACCGAAATAATATCTCAGCGCGTTTTTGGGGAAATGACGCACTGTGCGTTTTCGTATCAGAGCCGACGCGAACTGAACCTGATCAAGGCAAAGGACCGCCGGAAAGTCTCTATGCAGGTAAAATGGACTTAGAGGGGCGGTCCCTAAACTTCGATACCGTATTGAACCACCAGGTCCTCGCAGACGAAGCTTTTTCATGTCACCCGGGGGGTGGCCGGGCGGTTAAAGGTTATCAAGCGTGGCAATTTACAGGCGAAAGCGGCGTGCAGACGAGCAGTTCGTTTTACATCGGCCCGAATGGCACAATTGACATGAGCTTTGAGCATAGCCGCTCGTTGTCTGGGTTTGTTTT
>JABSOU010000151.1 GCA_013215215.1 Cognatishimia sp.
AAGGCCTGACGCCTGAGGACCAGAAAGTTGCCCGGCAAAGCGCAAGCGATTGCCGCTAGAACACCAATCACCAAGGGCGGCAGACTTAGGGGAACGAATTCAGCGCCGCTCATGCCAGAGCCTCCGGACCTGTGAGTTTTGCATCGACCTCAGCGATTTGGTCTGATGTAAGGACAGTTTCCAAGGCGCGCATCCCGTCATAGAGCGCGGCGGCCCCTTCCATCGCCTGATCCGCGCGTATGATTTCCCAGCGTTTCTCATCCAACAAAGCTTTGGACGCCCGCGCGCGGCCCGCCTCTGTTGCAACCCCATCTGCCGAGACCAACCCGTGACGCCGCAGGATTCGAGTGGTGTAGCCTTCGTAAATCGGCTGGCCTTGCGCCAAAGCCAAGAGACCCTGACGCATATGAACACGCGCCTGAAACCTGCGATGACGCAGCACGGCGGCCAAGACACCGCGTCCTGGCGCGAGTAAGAGGGAGAGAACAAATCCGGCAAAGCTGACCAAAACAATGATCGGCCCGGTTGGCATTGCGGGCACAACGGCGGACCATGCGGCTCCGATATAGGCCGCAAGACCCCCTGCTGCGCCTGAAATGATCACCATCGCTTCCGTACGGTCCGTCCAAAAGCGCGCGGTGACGGGTGGAATAATCAGCATCGCGACGATGAGGATAAGGCCGACGATCTTAAGGCCAATGACCGTGACAGCCATGGCCAAGCCCATGATCGCAAGGTCTACGCGAGAGACATTCGTCCCTGTCGCGGCCGCATATTCTGGGTCAAATGCCACCAGAGTCATCGGCCTGCGCAAGGCGACTACCAGCGCAAGGGTCAAGGCACCGCCCACGGCGATCACAATGGCTTCGTTCCAAAGCATGCCAGCCGTGGATCCCAAAAGGAAACTCTCAAGTCCCGCCTGACGCCCCGAGGACATGGTTTGCACGATGGTCAACAAGACGATCCCAAAGCCAAAGAAGACCGACAGAACCGCACCTATGGCGGCGTCTTCGGCCAGTCGCGTACGCCGGGTGAGCCAATTGACGCACAGCAGCCCAAGCCCCGCAGATGCCGCCGATCCCAACAGCAATCCGATCAAGTTGCGCCCGTCGCCGCCAAGGGCAACCATTGCCATAAAGGCAAGCCCAACGCCCGGCAGTGTCGCATGGCTGATCGCGTCGCTCACAAGGGCGCGTTTGCGCAAGAAAAGAAAGGTGCCCGTCACACCGGCCGCCACGCCCAGACAGGCCGCTCCCAACATCACCAGCGTGGCATTATAGCCAAGCTGCAGCGTCACTGCCTGCCAGAACATCAGCCTGTGGCCAGTTCCAATTGGTCGATCTGAGCCATCGCAAGACGACCGCCGTAGGTTTTGTTGAGGTTGTCGGCGGTAAAGGTGGTCTCGACCGGACCTTCCGCCACTTTGCGTGTGTTTATCAGGAAAATGTCGTCGAAATATTCGGCAACGGTGGCAAGGTCGTGGTGTACAGCCACGACAGTCTTTCCCTCTTCGCGCAGGGATTTCAGGACCGATATGATCGCACGCTCTGTTGCGGCGTCGACACCCGCAAAGGGTTCATCCAACATATATAGGTCAGCATTCTGCGCCAAAGCGCGTGCTAGAAAGACGCGTTGTTGTTGCCCGCCGGAAAGTTGGCCGATCTGGCGATCTGCGAAATCTTGCATGCCGACCCGCTCAAGGCACTCCATGGCCTGCGCAGTATGTCGCGCGCGAACGCGGCCCAAAAGACCAAGCTCGCGCTGCAATCCCATGAGCACCACATCAATCACGCGCGTTGGAAAATCCCAATCCACAGAGGCGCGCTGTGGCACATAGGCAATACGATGGCGCTGAGATTTCAAAGGCTTGCCGTATACCGTGGCTTGCCCAGCCAGCGGCGAAATGATCCCAAGTGCGGCCTTAAGCAACGTAGATTTGCCGGCCCCATTGGGACCGACAATGGCCGTCATACGACCTTTGGTTAGAGTCATATCAACAGAAAAGACCGCTGGCTTCTCCCCGTAGGACACGGTTAATCCACGAACTGCCATGGGGGTGGCTGCTAGATTTTCCGTTTGAGACCGCCCATCCAAAGACGCCAGTGTCATTGCCATTGATTAAGACCCCGCACTCAATTTGTTGTTCAGGCCACGCAGAGGCGCATCGCCACCAAGCGCATTGGTGATGACCGTCGCATTGTGATCGATCATGCCGATATATGTGCCTTCGTAGGTGCCATCCTGGCCCATGGCATCGGAGAAAAGCTCGCCGCCGATAGAAACCTTGTGGCCCTTGGCAGCCGCACCCTCGATGACGGCGCGCATCGAGCGATCAGACACAGAGGTTTCGACAAAGACAGCACGAATGTCACGCGACACCAGCAGGTCGACCAATTCGGAAATCCGGTTCAGGCCAGCCTCAGATTCGGTCGAAATGCCTTGAATGCCAAGCACTTCGAACCCATAGGCCTCGCCGAAATAGCCAAAAGCGTCATGCGCAGAAAGCAGCACGCGGGATTGTTCAGGTACGGATGCCAGGGAGCTTTTCGCGTAACCAGACAGGCGGGTGATCTCTTCGAGATGCTTTTCTGCGTTCGCCGCAAAAACAGCTGCACTTTCTGGCTGTGTCGCAGTAAGCGCTGCCTGAACCTGACCAACAATCAACGCCCAGATATCTGGGTTCATCCACACATGCGGGTCATATTTGTCGTCATAATCGTCATGACCACGCAGCAGGGATTTATCCAAACCTGCAGCGACTTCTACAACGTTGCGTTTGGCTGCGAGGTCTGTGAAAAAATCTTCCATCTGTGCTTCTAGATACAGACCGTGCCAAAGCACCAGATCTGCACGGGTCATCGCAACGATATCAGAGCGCGTTTGACGATAGGCATGCGGGTCAACGCCTGGGCCCATCAGACCTTGAACATCTACGAGATCTCCACCGACCTGACGCGCTGCGTCAGCAATCATGCCAGTGGTCGCAACCACGTTCAAACGATCCATCGCAACGGATGGAACAGCCACAACGGCCATTACAAAAGACAAGAGAACACGACGAGAGAATCGCATGGGGTTTCCTTCAGTTTCCAATTGAATATGAGAACCATTCTCAACTCTGTCAATGTTATTGCGAATTATTCGCAATTAAGTCAACTAAATTGCGAACGATTCTCAACTAACTTTTGACTTTTTGGTCAAATTAGAAGCTGTCCCAAGCGTCACGCGTCTTGAACTCTCTTTTCCCGCGTGAGACGCTACGCTGGTATTTGTGAAGGACGAGTCATGGAATCTACCACCATCGAGGCCGCGACCNATCAGCTGCCGCAGGCCATCGAGCCGCGCAATCCAGGCATGGAGCTGGATCTGGACTGGGTGCGCTCGGTTCAGGCGAACACCTCCGCCATTGAACGCCGAGCTGCGACCTTGCCAGGTCGGCGGTCTGTCAAAAAAGAGTTTCAGGCAGCCTGGCTCTGTCGCGCGATTTCCTTGATCGATCTGACCACACTGTCTGGGGATGACACCGAAGGCCGGGTCAAACGCCTTTGCGCCAAAGCCAAACAACCGGTGAACCCTGCCCTTTTGGCCGATCTCGGCCTGTCCGATCTCACAACCGGGGCGATCTGCGTGTATCACGATATGATCGAAACCGCGGTTAGGGCGCTGGACGGCACAGGCATTCCTGTGGCTGCTGTGTCGACTGGCTTTCCTGCGGGCCTATCCCCGTTCCACCTGCGTGTAGAGGAAATCCGTCAATCCGTGGCCGCTGGGGCTTCTGAAATCGATATCGTGATCACGCGCCGCCATGTGCTGCAGGGCAATTGGCAGGCGCTCTATGATGAGATGAAGGCCTTCCGCGAGGCCTGTGGCGACGCCCATGTGAAAGCCATCCTCGCCACCGGCGAACTGGGCACCCTTCGCAACGTCGCCCGCGCCTCTCTTGTCTGCATGATGGCGGGCGCTGATTTCATCAAGACCTCAACCGGCAAAGAGAGCGTCAATGCGACCCTGCCTGTCTCACTGACCATGATCCGCGCGATCCGCGATTACTATGACCGCACAGGCTATCGCGTGGGCTACAAACCCGCGGGCGGGATTTCCAAGGCTAAGGACGCGCTGGTCTATCTGGCCCTGATGAAGGATGAGCTCGGCGATCGCTGGCTGCAGCCGGATCTCTTCCGCTTTGGCGCGTCTTCGCTTTTGGGTGACATCGAACGTCAGCTCGAACATCACCTGACCGGCCGCTATTCTGCAGGCCACCGTCACGCAATGGGATAACATCTGGCGCGGAATTTTCAAAAATTCCGACGCGCTTTCTTTGCAAGAAAGCGTCACCGCCCGGATCACAAGAAAGTAAGACAAATGACCGTAAAAGAGATCTTTGATAGCATGGATTACGGACCCGCCCCTGAAAGCGCTGGCGATGCTCTGGCTTGGCTCGTGGACCAAGGCGCGTCCTTCGGTCATTTCATCAACGGCGAGTTCACCGAACCTACGGCCGACTTCCAGTCCAAAAACCCGGCCACCGGCGAAGTGCTTGCTGACCTCAGCCAAGCCACACAGGCCGACGTTGATTGCGCCGTCATGGCCGCCCGCGCCGCTTTTCCCGACTGGTCCGGCATGTCGAGCCATCACCGCGCGCGCTACCTCTATGCCATCGCGCGGCTTCTGCAGAAACACAGCCGCCTTTTTGCGGTGCTGGAGACGCTGGACAACGGCAAACCGATCCGCGAGAGCCGCGACATCGACATCCCCATGGTCCAGCGGCACTTCTACTACCACGCGGGCATGGCGCAGCTTATGGCCAGCGAATTGCCCGACCGCGAAGCGCTTGGCGTTTGCGGCCAAATCATCCCATGGAATTTCCCTCTGCTCATGCTGGCCTGGAAGGTCGCGCCAGCCCTGGCGATGGGCAATACGGTGGTGTTGAAACCCGCCGAATACACGTCCTTGACGGCTATCCTGTTCGCAGACATCTGCCGCCAAGCGGGCCTGCCCAAAGGCGTCGTCAATATCGTCACCGGCGATGGCGCGGTCGGCGAAAAGATCGTAACCCATGAGGACATCGACAAAATCGCCTTCACCGGATCCACCTCTGTGGGCCGCAAAATCCGCGAAGCGACCGCGGGAAGCGGCAAGGCTCTGACGCTGGAACTGGGCGGCAAGTCCCCCTACATCGTCTTTGACGATGCGGATATCGACAGCGCGATAGAGGGCCTCGTGGACGCGATCTGGTTCAACCAAGGCCAAGTCTGCTGTGCAGGATCCCGTCTTTTGGTGCAAGAAGGCATCGCGGATCGTTTCTACACGAAACTCAAAGCCCGCATGGCCAACCTGCGCATCGGTGACCCGCTCGACAAATGCATCGACGTCGGTGCCATCGTTGATCCGGTGCAGCTTGACACAATCACCTCCATGGTCGCCGCCAACACAGCAGGCGAGACCTATCACGCGCCTTGCGAGGTGCCAGAAGACGGTTGTTTCTATCCGCCGACCCTCATCACCGGCCTCGCCTCGTCTGATCTCTTGATGCAGGAAGAGATCTTTGGGCCTGTGCTCTGCTCGATGACCTTCCGCACCCCTACTGAGGCCATCGAGATCGCCAATAACACCCGCTATGGTCTGGCCGCGTCGGTCTGGACGGAAAACGTGAACCTCGCGCTCGACATCGCGCCGAAACTGGCGGCAGGTGTGGTTTGGGTCAACGCAACCAATCTCTTTGACGCGGCCGCCGGCTTTGGCGGCATCCGCGAAAGCGGCTTTGGGCGCGAAGGCGGCTGGGAAGGCCTCGCCGCCTATACCAAACCCAAAGGCGATAGCGAGGCGTTGGAGAAAATCGACGCCTTCCCCGGTGACACCAGCGACATGGGCGGCATTGATCCTCTGGACCGGACCCCAAAGCTCTATATCGGGGGCAAGCAAGCGCGGCCTGATGGTGGCTATTCCCAGAACATCTACAGCCCCGAGGGCCAGCTCTTGGGCCAATCCCCCATTGCAAACCGCAAGGACGTGCGCAACGCGGTTGAGGCGGCGGCGGGTGCTGGATCATGGTCCAAAACAACAGGTCATCTGCGAGCGCAGATCCTTTACTACATCGCCGAAAACCTCGCCGCCCGATCCGAGGAATTCGGCAATCGTATCGACAGCCTCACCGGAGGCGACAGCGGCGCCATTGAAGTCGACGTCGCGATCTCGCGCCTCTTCACCTATGCCGCTTGGGCCGATAAATTCGACGGCCAAACCCATAACGTGCCGATCCGAGGCGTCGCTCTTGCGATGCGTGAACCTGTCGGTGTGATCGGCGCGATCTGTCCAGAT
>JABSOU010000152.1 GCA_013215215.1 Cognatishimia sp.
GAAACGACACGGGCGAGGTTGTATTTCAGGAAACCATTGTCCCAGGTCACGCGGGCCTCGCCGTTCTTGAAATCGGGGTCGACGCTGACCTCAAGCATCTCACCGGTGGGGTCGATCACCTTGAGCGGTTCTGTGAGGGCGGCTTGGGTTTCGGAGGCCAGTTGGATCTGCAGTTTGGACTGCCCTACCCCCAGATGCGCGGCTTCTGTAATGCGCGCCTGCACCAATTCAACCGAATAGGCCTTCAGGAAATCAGGCGCGACGCGTTCGGCGACATCGAGGAAGAGGTCGATGATATCCTGCTGCATATCGGCGCGACGGCGCGCGTCTTCGGTGGCGAAATCCGCGACACGGTTCTGCAGCTCTTGCAGAGCTTCGAGTGCCTCGGCCTCGATGGTTTGCCGTTCGGACTGACGCCCAGCGGCCTCGCCTTCGTTCAGACCCTGAAGATGGCCTTCGGCGCGGGCGTCCGCCAGCATTTTACCCAGTTCTGCCTCGGTAAAGGTGAACAAAGGTTCAGTGGTTTCAGCGGCGGCTTCATCCGCGTCTGCGACTTGCGAGGCGGTCGCCTGCTCTGCGTCAAAATCCCTCAGGAAGAGTGCGTTCATGCCTCAACCTCCTGATTGAGCCAACCGCGCAGCACGCGCAGAACATCGTCGGGCTTTTCTTCGGCCATGTTCTGGATGGCTTCGACGCGGGCTTTGATCAGGCTTCCGCGCACGCCGAGGGTTTCGATATATTCATGCGGGCCGTCGTCTTCGTTGACGTCAAAGATCGAGGTCGCGCCTGGGGCTTCGGGATCAGATCCGTTGCGCACGGCGCGGGGCTCATATTCCGCCTGCATCTGTTCTTGCGGCAGGTCCGGCATCATGTCTGGGACGTCGCCCGGGGCTGGCAACGGCTGTTGTTGCGCAGGCGTATCCGCGGCAATCGCCTCTGCCGCTTGTGGTGCAACGCTCATGTCGATCGGCGCGCCGTCAGGTGCTTCTAGGACGGCGGCGTTTTCGTTTTCGAGTTCCGCTGGTTTTTCAAGCAGGGTCCGCAGAGCAGGACGCACGCCCATGATCATAATCATCGCAACGATAACAAGACCCAGCAGACCTCGCAGAACGGACATAAAGTTGCGGGTGATCTGATCCATGATGGACATGGTGACCGGATCGCCCACTTCCATAGAGTAATCCATGAAGCGCAGGCTATCGACCGAGACCTCATCGCCACGAGCAGCGCTAAAGCCGACAGCTGTTTTCACGAGTTCCTGCAGACGCGCGATTTCTTCGGGTGCACGGTCCACGTAGATCACATCGCCGTCCTCGACGTTGTAGATGCCATTGACCAGAACCGCGACAGAGATCCGTTTCACCTCTCCGGCTTCGCGGATGATTTCGCGCCGGGTGTTGCCGATTTCATATTGGACGACTTCGCCGGATTTGGATTGCGTGTTGCTTGCCCCTGCCCCATCGCCTTGCAGCGCGGCGGGGATGTTGTTTTCCACGCCGACGTTCCCGTTGCCTTCAGTGCCAGATTTATCTTCGGTGGTGCTTTCAGTCGAGCGCACGACCTGCTGCTCTGGGTTAAAGCTCTGCTCAACGACGACTTCGCGGGCGTTGGTCAGTTCTACGTTGACCCGCACCCGCGCGTTGCCTGCGCCGACCCGGGCGGTCAGCATGTTTTGAACTTCTTGCGCCAGACGTTCTTCGATTGTGGATTTTGTGGTTTGCAGCGTGACCTGCCCACCCGCCGAGCCGGTCTCCGCCAGAATAACTTCGCCACTGGCCGACAGAACGGTGACGCGGTTCAGATCCAGTTCCGCAACGGAGGACGCCACAAGGTTGCGCACAGCGGCCGCCTGTTTACGGCTGATGGCTCGACCTGGCACGGGGCGTACGATTACAGAGGCGCGTGGACTTGGGCGTTCCCGGCTAAAGGCCTCGCGTTCAGGCAAGACCAAATGCACACGTGCACTTTGCACACCTTCCAACGTTTGGATCGACCGCGCCAATTCGCCTTCCATGGCACGCAGACGGTTCACACGCTGCATGAAGGAGTTCATGGCCAGGCCGGTTGAGTCATCAAACAGCTCCCAACCGGGATCGCCCTCGATTGGGATGCCGGTTTCCGCCAGAACCATTCGCGCTCGCGCCATGTCTGACGCCGGAACTGAGACCGAGGTGCCGTCGTCGCTCATCACCGCATTAAAACCCGAGCTTGTGAGTGTGGCTTCAATCGAGCTTGCAGTGGCGGTTGAGAGGTTGCGGTAGAGAGGCTGGTAATTTGGCGCAGTGATCGCCGTGATACCGAAAAGCATAACCCCCATGACAACAGCCGTGACAGCACCCAGGATCATGAGCCGACGCTGTCCCAGCGCCATCAGATTGTTCAGAAAGTTCTGCACGGGGCCTCCTGAGGCGTTACGGCTGTCTTTGATCTAAGGATAGACTATTTTTGAACAGCAAGTAAATATCCATGTCTATACTTGCATTCAATTGAAAAAACTAAGAATATACCAAGCAGAATAATTGGAAAATCCATGGCTAAGGCACCTAAGGAAAACGATGCGGAGCTGGCGGCCGAGGCAGAGGGCGAAGAAGACGCTCAGCCGAAGGGCAGTAAAAAGCTTCTGATTGCAGCCGTTGTGCTGTCTCTCGTCTCTTTGGGCGGAGGGTTTTTCCTTGCGCGGATGGCGTTTCAACAAGACGCCGAAACCTATGCGCCTGACTATGTCGAAGAGGTCGTCGAGAAAGGTGTCGACGAAGAGCTGGCTGCAAAAGAGTCAGAAGAGAAAAACGCGGATGGCGGCGGTGAGGGCGAAGAAGAGGTCAAAACTGCCGAGGATGGCATTATCGAATTCGATGAGATCCTGACCAATATCACCAGCTACAATCAGCACGGTGTTCCTATCAACGCCTTCCTAAAGATGAATGTGGTCATGGTTTATCGACCGGACCCCGGCTCCAGAGAGCTGATGGAAAGCCGTAAGCCATTCATGCGGGATCTGTTCAACGGATACGCGCGCAGTCTGACCGAGGCGGATGTGCGCGGCATGGCGGGGATCCTGACGGTGAAATCCGAACTGCTGAAGCGGGCACGGGCGGCGGCAGGCAATGATCTGCCGCAAGAAATCCTGATCAGCGATTTGATTGTGCAATAGGCGGGGCGAGAATGAACAAGATCATGACGCCAGAGGAAATTGCTGAAAACGGCAAAGGGGTGATCGACGAGATCATCCGCATGTCCGATTTCAACTTCGATCGGCTTCCGATGCTGGACATCATCGGTGAGCGGCTTGCGGATGCGCTGACCACCGTTTTGCCGGACGTCACTGGCGTGATTGTTGAGGCCTCGCTGAACAGTCTGGACTATCTGCCGATGGCGCAGGCGATGGATGGTATCTCTTTGCCCTCATTCCTGGGTGTGGTGGAGGCCAATCATTTGAACGGCGACGTGCTTTTGGCACTGGATTCGACCTTTGCCCTGACCACGATGGAGCTCATGCTAGGAGGATCTCCGAAGGGTGACCTAAAGCGGCAGTCCGATGAGTTCACCATGATCGAACGGGGCTTTGCGCGTCGGATTGGAGATGTGCTGACCACAGAGCTGCGCCGCTGTTTGGCAATGGTAGCTGATGTCGACATGGAGCTTGACCGGATCGAGACCGATCCCGATGCGGCCATGGTCACTCAGCCGACCAGCCTGGTCTGCCGCATGCGCTTTGCGGTGGCTTTGTCCGGGCGTACCGGGATGTTTGACGCGATCATTCCCTATGACGCTCTGGAACCCATTCGCCCCAAGCTGGGAAAGATCCACTTTGGGGAACCCAATGAGGACGGCAGCCCCTGGAAAGACCAACTGACCGGCCAGATCGAACGCTCTGTGGTCGAACTGGAAGCGGTGCTGACCGAGGTCGAGCTGCCGATCCAGACGTTGCTGAACTGGAAGCCGGGCGAGACGGTGAACCTCTGGATTGAAGAGGACCACGAGGCGCGCGTGATTTGTGCTGAAACAGAGATGTTCAAGGCGCTGATGGGCAAACGCAACAATGGCAATACCGCCATACGCATTACTGAACGTATCGAAGCAGAAGAGGAGACCGACCATGGCCGCGACATTGACTGATCTGTTGATCATAGCGCTGCTGACCGGCGCAATCGCTTATGGGTACTACGTATCTCGGAAAGTGCATTTGTTGATGGGGGCGCTGAAAGAGCTTGAGCCTTTGATCAATGAATATTCCCAGGCCGTCGACAAATCAGAGGCCTCGGTGGCTGCGATGAAGCAGAACCTTGAGGAACGCCCGATGTTTGAAGACGCAGAGGACGAAGATGAGCCGATGTTTGCCACGCGTCGCCAGTCCCGCGCCAAGATCCCGGGTGTTCAGGTGGTGCGCGATAAACAGGATCTGGTGCGCCGCTTCTTTGACGCCTCGCGCGCAGAACAGGCGTAACCATGGCACGGCTTCCGGTAGGGAAAATTCTGATTGGGGGATTGGTGATGACCGTCGTGGCAAAGGCCGCGGTGTCTTTGCCGGAATTGCCCAATCCCTTTACCTCTCCGGCGCCAGCCATCACGGATATCGTTCTGACCGCCGGTGAGGACGAAGGGGACGAAAAGGTCATTGCGAAGTCCGAAGAACTGGACGAAGACGCGCCACCGCCGGTGATTGCAGGCCTGTCGGATACGCCCGGGCTTTGTGAAACGCCTGAGGAAGTGCTGCGCGCCCTGTCTAAAGAACGTGAATTGATCGCTGAGCGTATGGCGAAAGTCGATGCGCATGAAGCCGAAGTGACCCTGGCGCGCGAGAAGTTGGATATCGAGAAGGCAGCCTTGGTGGAATTGAAGGGCTCGATTGAGACCCTATTGGCCAAGATCGAAGCGCAGCAGACGGACGACGTTCAGCGCTTGATTGATTTTTATAAGAACATGAAGCCTGCCGAAGCGGCGAGCTTGATGAACGAGATGGACATCGAAGTGACGATCATGGTGCTGGGAACCATGTCGCCGCGCACGGCTGCTCCGATTTTGGCGAAGATGACGCCGGTTCGGGCGCGGGCGGTGTCTAAGATTATTCTGGAACGCAGCCAGCTGCCGGGTGATCAGGACTTGAATGGGGTGCGGCTGAACTAGGCTGGTACGAGGGGCCAGCCCCTCGAACTCCCCGGGATACTTGGGGCAAGAGAAAAAGGCGCGGAGGGTTATCCCCCGCGCCTTTGTTGTTTAAGCGTCGAAGCGGTCGTTGTTCATGACCTTGGTCCAAGCCGCCACGAAGTCATGCACGAACTTCTCGGCATTATCGTCTTGCGCATAAAGTTCTGCGTAGGCGCGCAGGATGGAGTTGGAACCAAAGATCAGATCCACACGGGAGGCGGTCCATTTGACAGAACCGGACGCGCGATCACGGACTTCGTAGCCGCCCTCAACCGGATGCCAGGTGTTGGCCATGTCGGTCAGGTTAACGAAGAAGTCAGTGGTCAGAGCACCGACATTGTCGGTGAACACACCATCTGTGCTGCCGCCGTGGTTGGTGCCAAGGACACGCATGCCGCCTACGAGGACCGTCATCTCTGGAGCGGACAGGCCTAGGAGTTGCGCTTTGTCGAGCAGCATTTCTTCGGCCGCGACTGCGTAGTCTTTCTTCAGCCAGTTGCGGAAGCCGTCGTGGATCGGCTCGAGCACATCAAAGCTGTCGACATCGGTGGATTCTTGCGTGGCATCGCCGCGACCCGGAGTAAACGGCACCTCGACGTCGAACCCAGCCGCCTTGGCTGCGGTTTCCACGCCGACGTTGCCAGCCAGCACGATGGTATCCGCAAGACTTGCGCCATTGGCGGATGCGATGCCTTCCAGAGTGCCCAGGACGTTTGCCAGACGCGCGGGCTCGTTGCCTTCCCAGTCTTTCTGAGGCGCCAGACGGATGCGCGCGCCATTGGCACCGCCGCGAAGGTCAGAACCACGGAAGGTCCGTGCGCTGTCCCAAGCAGTTGCGACAAGATCAGAGGTCGACAGACCGCTCGCCGCAATCGCCGCTTTGACCGCTGCCACATCATAGCCCGTAGCGCCCGCTGGGATCACATCTTGCCAGATCAGATCCTCAGTAGGTACGTCTGGGCCGACATAGCGCGCTTTTGGACCCATATCGCGGTGGGTCAGTTTGAACCACGCGCGGGCGAAGCAATCAGAGAAATAGTCGAAGTCATTCTGGAACTTCTCAGCGATCTCACGGAAGCCCCGGTCAACTTTGACCGCCATATCCGCGTCGGTCATGACCGGCATGCGGCGTTGGGAGGCGTCTTCTGCGTCCACTGGCATGTCTTCCTCAGAGATGCCGACAGGTGCGTATTGCTGTGCACCGGCTGGGGATTTCACCAGCTCCCAATCGTATTTGAACAAGAGGTCCAGATAGCCGTTGTCCCATTT
>JABSOU010000153.1 GCA_013215215.1 Cognatishimia sp.
TTTGGTGAATTTCTCGCCAGCACGATCATCCCAGACGGTGACAGTGACAACGAAGGCAGATTTCGGTGTGTAAATCAGAGGAATACCGCGCCGCCCCAGGGCATAGCCGCCAATGTTGATGCCAAGATGCACCAAGCGGTCCCCATCATATTTCCCGAGCCGGGAGGCAACGGCCCCTTGCACCGCGGCAATCAATTCTTCGGGTTCGGCATTCCGAGACGTTGGCCCCTTCTGCAAATCAGGCGCGACAACGACATTGTGACCCAGCACAAAGTCGCCAAGATCCAGACGTTCAGCCGTTTCTTCGGGCTGCGAACATGCAGCGACCAAACCTACCAAAGCCGCAATGGCGATCCAGCGTTTCATGGTTTTTCCCCGTTGTTTGGTTAACTGACTTAGCCGATCGCCCGCATTTCGACAATCTACAGGGCTGATTAAGCAAGGTTCCGCTGTCAAAACCCAATTTTCGACATAGATTGTTTCTAGCCAAACCAAGTGGAGACCCGTGGTGCCAGCCATAGCCTCGCCAGAAAAACTGCCGGTTCACATCGACCTAGGGCGCAAGCCGATGGGCGTCTGGGCCTCTTTGCAAGCGGCGCGGCGCAATGTGCTTAGCATTTTGCCGTGGCTTGCTGTGAAGCAGCCTATGGTCTCTGGGCGCACGGGGATCCGCTGGCATATGGTGATGGATCCCGATGCGATCCGGCAGATGCTGCTTGAGCGGCTCGATGATTACCCCAAGTCCAATACCACGAAGTCTTTGCTACGCCCTGCCATCGGAGAAAGCTTGTTCATTGCTGAGGGCGCGCATTGGCGCTGGCAACGTCGCGCCGCGGCTCCGGTGTTTTCACATCGCAATGTGATGAACCTAGCTCCCGTGATGACGCGGGCCGCCGAAAGCGCCTGTGACCGGATCGCCGCGCAACGCCCAAAGGCTGTCAATCTTTACTCGGAAATGGTGCGCGCGACCTTTGATGTGACCTCTGATGTGACCTTTTCGGGCGATAGCAACATCGACTCCCAAAACGTGCATCGTGCCATCGATGCCTATATTGCCGAGGCCGGAAAGATCTCACTTTTCGACATGTTGGGTCTGCCAAACTGGGTGCCTCGCCCTGGACGCTTAGTGTCTGGATCGGCCCTGCGGGATATGAAGAAAATCGCAGATGACTCGATCCAAGCTCGGCGCGAAAAGGGCCAAGGTGAGATCCCTGATCTCTTGGATCTATTGCTGGCGGGCGAAGACCCCGAGACCAAACGTTCGATGAACATCGCCGAGTTGCGCGACAATCTGTTGACCTTCATCGTAGCGGGCCACGAAACCACGGCGCTGGCACTCAGCTGGGCGCTCTATCTCTGTGCGTTTGATCAGGATGTCCAAGACCGCGCCCGCGCTGAGGCACATTCTGTGCTGAATGGCTCTGCCACCGGAGCGGACGTCGCCAAGCTTCCTTTCATCCGCGCCATCATCGATGAAACCCTGCGGCTTTATCCCCCTGCGGGCATCGTCAGTCGAACGGCACAGGCGAAGGACACACTGTGCGGACGCGAGATCTTGCCCGGCGACACTGTCATGATCCCGATCTATGCGTTGCACCGTCACGAATTGCTATGGGACGATCCAGACGCCTTCAAACCAGAACGCTTTTTAGACGCAAAACCAGACCGTTACGCCTATTTGCCTTTTGGCGACGGACCTCGCATCTGCATCGGTGCAAGCTTTGCCCTGCAGGAGGCGGTGATTATTTTGGCGACACTCTTGGCGCGGTTCAAGTTCTTGCCAATCGAAGGCAAAGACCCGGACCCTGTCATGATCCTGACCCTGCGCCCTGAGGGGGGCGTGTGGTTAAATGTCGAGGAGGTAGAGGCGGGCTGAAGCCCGCCCTACCCCAGATACGACAACCCGTAGGGCGGGCTTCAGCCCGCCACCTTCGTCAATTGAATTTGTTATCCCGTGGGAAGCCCCGAGGTGCCATTCGGCCCGTACCAGCACGCTTACCTGTCCACTCAGCCAGTTCGACTTCGGTCCGCGTGCGCCCGGCTGGATCCTTCCAGCTCAGGCCCTCAGACCGCGTAAAGGTCGCTGCATCCGACAAGCCGCCGTCTTTGTATTTCTGCAAACGAACGCCCTTGCCACGCGCCATGACGGGCAGCTCATCCAGATCAAACACCAAGAACTTGCGGTTTTCACCGACACAGGCAACAGAGTCCCCCTCGACCGGCTTACACACCAATGCCTGCGATGGAGCCCGCACGTTCAGGACCTGTTTACCTGTCCGCGTTTGAGCAAGGATCTCGTTTTCTTCAACTACGAAACCATCGCCCGCCGTAGAAGCCACCAACAGCTTCCGATCCGGCTGATGGGCAAAGATATCAACGATATCGGCCTCGTTTGGCAGATCAACCATCAGGCGCAGAGGTTCGCCCATCCCGCGTCCTCCGGGCAGGTTCGCCGCAGACACGGTATAGAAGCGCCCGTTCGTGCCAAAGACCAACAGCCGGTCCGTGGTTTCCGCGTGGAAGATGAACTTCGGCCCATCGCCATCCTTGAACTTCAACTCTCGGGTCAGGTCGATATGGCCTGACATCGCGCGGATCCAGCCCATTTGGCTGCAAACCACAGTGATCGGCTCTTTGTCGATCATGGCTTCGATCGGCACTTCTTCGAAATCACCAGCCTCGGCAAAGGCCGTACGACGCGCGCCTCCATCGAAATCCTTGCCGAATTTCTTCTTAGTCTCACGCAGCTGTTCCGTGATGCGGCCCCATTGCAAATCCTCAGAGGCCAACAGATCCTCAAGCCCTGCACGTTCTTCCATCAGGGCGTCGCGTTCTTTGACCAGTTCGATCTCTTCCAACCGACGCAAGCTGCGCAGGCGCATATTAAGGATCGCTTCGGCCTGAACCTCGCTCAGCTCACCCTCATCTTTGGCAGGCAAAGGCGAGACGTAATCCGCCTCAGACGTCGCTCGTACAAAGGCGCCACCCCAGGTTTCGGCCATCAAGGCCTCTTTGGGCTTGTCGTCATAGCGGATTATGTCGATCACACGATCCAGATTGAGGAAGGCGATGATGAAGCCTTCGAGCACCTCAAGACGGTGATCGATCTTCTCCATCCGGTGCTTAGAGCGACGCCCCAACACCTCGCGACGGTGATCAAGGAAAGCCCGCAGTACTTCCTTCATCGAACAGACCTTAGGCGTCACCCCGTCGATCAACACGTTCATATTGAGGCTAAAGCGCACCTCAAGATCACTGTGTTTGAACATGGTGCCCATCAGGATATCAGGCTCTACGTTCTTGGATTTTGGTTCGAGGATCACGCGAATGTCGTCAGCGGATTCATCGCGGATATCGGCGAGGATCGGAACCTTCTTGTTCTGGATCAGCTCGGCGATCTTCTCAATGAGCTTGGATTTCTGAACCTGATAAGGGATCTCTGTGACAACGACTTGCCACTGGCCGCGCCCCAGATCCTCTACCTCCCACTTACAGCGCAGACGGAACGACCCGCGTCCTGTGGAATAGGCATTGGCGATGCTTTCTTTAGGCTCGACAATGACGCCGCCGGTCGGGAAATCAGGTCCTGGCACGTAGTTCAACAGCGTGTCATCGCGCGCATCGGGTGTTTTGATCAGGTGGATACAGGCATCCACTAGTTCCGCAATATTGTGAGGCGGGATGTTTGTCGCCATGCCCACGGCAATGCCTGCAGCGCCATTGGCTAAGAGGCTCGGGAATTCGGCAGGCAAAACAACCGGTTCAGTCAGACGCCCATCGTAATTGTCGCGGAAATCAACGGCGTTTTCATCGAGGCCCTGCAGCATCGCCTCGGCGACAAAGGTCATCCGCGCCTCGGTGTATCGAGACGCCGCCGGGTTATCCCCGTCGATATTGCCGAAGTTGCCCTGCCCGTCGACCAGCGGATAGCGCACCGCGAAATCCTGCGCCAGACGCGCCATCGCGTCATAGATCGCCGCGTCCCCGTGCGGGTGGAAATCTCCCATGGTGTCGCCCGAAATCTTCGCCGACTTCAGAAACTTACCGTTAGAGGCCAGCTTCAGGCGGTTCATCGCATATAGAATCCGCCGGTGCACCGGTTTCAGACCATCGCGCGCATCCGGCAAAGCCCTGTGCATAATCGTGCTGAGCGCATAGGTCAGGTACCGATCGCCAATGGCCCGGTGTAGCGGTTCTGCAACTTCGTAGGATTCGAATTCGTCGTCGTCTAGGATTTCACTCATGCCCCCGTGATATAGTGAGGATGGAATCGCGACAAGCGAGCTGTGGTCAACATAGCCCTTTTTTCTGCATCACGCGGAAAACGTCTTTAAGAACGGTCGCTCGCATCGGGGAAACCCGGGGACAATGCGCTGTATTCTCGAGCAGTCAGTAAAGCCAATTGGTGGGGGCTGAACTGCGTGGAGTAACGAGCGTGAGCCGTTTCATTTTTTTAAGTTTCGCCTTTCTTGGATGGGCATTTTATGAAGTCAGTGGTGGACCAGATTTTCAGCCACGTATCTCCGCAGCGGTTGCGGCGACCGAACCCTCTGTACAAAACGCGGTGAGCCCTACCCCCGTGACATCCCGTCACGCGGAAACAGAACTGGAATCTGCGGGCGAAACCAGCCTAATCGTCACGCGCATGATTGTCGCCGACGACCCTAACCCGGGCAGGGGCACAACCACGTACAGTATCTCGAATGCCGAAGTGCCAAACAGTCGGAAGCTGGTCTTTAGCCTGTCGACTAATGGCTCTTCCCCAGAAATTCGCCGCATCAGAGCGAATAACGTAAATATGCGCACAGGCCCTGGTACGCAATTTGTGGTGGTCGACACCTTGCCCAGCGACACGCGGGTCAAACTTCTGGATGGATCCGTACGCGGCTGGGTGAAACTCAGGTCTCTGGACTCCGGGCGCGTTGGCTGGATCCAACGGCGCTTCATTTCCTCATACTCCAGCTAAATCATTGCGCGGCCCTTCCGTTGCTTGCATAAATCCTCAAGCGAGTGGAGGGGCATATGGCGCAGAAAACGATACTCATTACAGGCTGTTCTTCTGGGATCGGAGCCGATGCCGCGCGGGGGATGCGCGACGCGGGTTGGCGGGTCTTTGCCAGCTGTCGCAAACCCGAGGACTGTGCGACCTTGCAAGCCGAGGGCTTTGAAAGTCCCCTAATCGACTATGAAGACGAGGCAACGATCACGTCTGGATTGTCCGAGGTTCTCGCCGCGACCGGCGGCACTCTGGATGCCCTCTTTAACAACGGCGCTTACGCGGTGCCCGGCGCTGTCGAAGATCTGCCGTCTGGTGCTTTGCGCGCCATCTATCAGGCCAATGTCATCGGTTGGCACGAGCTGACACGACAGGTGATCCCCGTCATGCGTGCGCAAGGCTATGGGCGCATTGTGAATAACTCTTCGGTCCTTGGATTGGTCGCGGCGCGCTGGCGGGGGGCTTACGTATCGTCCAAGTTTGCCCTAGAGGGTCTGACCGACGTGATGCGCTTAGAAATGCGCGACACGCCGATCCATTTCATCCTGATTGAACCGGGCCCCGTGACGTCGAAAATCCGCGTCAACTCGATCCCGCATTTTGAGAAATGGATCAACTGGGAGAGCTCTGCACGCGCAGAACACTATCGGCGTGGCCTGCTAAAGCGGCTCTATGAGGATCGCGGCAAAGATGCGTTTGAACTGCCAGCCTCGGCTGTGACCGCGAAACTCTTGCGCGCGGTGTCCGCGAAGAATCCGAAGCCACGCTACTATGTGACCACGCCGACCTATTTCATGGGGTTCCTGCGGCGCATCCTGCCAACGCGCATGCTGGACAACATCATCCGCAGGGTGTGACACAGAAAACCCTCGCAAATTACGCGCCACAGACTAAGTAAGGGGAAACCCGCCTCAACCGGAGCGCAGACATGCTGCAAGACCCTCTTTTTATCATCGCGGCCATCGCCTGTTTTGCGGTGCTGATCGTCCTTATGATCGGCGTCGGAGGCTTCGCCCGCGGCGGTGATTTCAACCGCAAATATGCCAACAAACTGATGCGTTTGCGTATTGCCGCGCAGTTCGTAGCGGTGATCCTGATCCTGGTCTTCGTCTGGTTCGGAGGAGGTCGCTGATGGTTGTTCTTAGCAAAATCTACACCCGTACTGGAGACAAAGGCACCACTGCGCTTGGTAACGGCGACCGTGTCGCCAAACATGATGCGCGCGTCTCGGCCTATGGCACGAGCGACGAGTTGAATTCCCATGTGGGCGTCGCGCGTCTGCATGCCGAGGGGGACATGGATAAGCGGCTGTCCCTGATCCAAAACGACCTCTTCGATCTTGGCGCAGACTTGTGCCGCCCGGACATGGCCAAGGACGCCGAGGCAGACTACCCACCCCTG
>JABSOU010000154.1 GCA_013215215.1 Cognatishimia sp.
CACGAGTTCCTCAGCAGCTTCATCGCCGACAACGCCAAGCTGGCCGCCCATATCGAAGAGGACTTTAGGTTCTATGGTTAAGACCCGCCGCCTGACCGTGCGCCATGTGACCACCTATTCTTACGACGTGCCAGTACACTACGCACTTCAACGCCTGCGTCTGACGCCCAAGGATGGGCCGGGGCAGAAGGTCTTGGAGTGGAGCACTAAGGTCACCGGAGGGGTCGTGCAATGCGGCTTTGACGATCAATTCCAGAACCGTACGGAACTGGTGAAAGTCGATACCGGGGCCACTACGGTCGAGTTCCTCTGCGAGGGCGTGATCGAGGTCGAGGATCTGGCCGGTGCCTCAGGCAAACATCGCGGCTATGCGCCGCTCTGGCTCTATGAACAGCAAACGGCGACGACCAAACCCGGTCCGACCATTCGTGGGCTGATCAGTGACATGCAGAAGCAGCGCAAAGAGATGGACGATATCCCATTGCTGCATGCGTTGTCTGCCGAGATCCTGGGGACTGTGTCCTATAGCATCGGCGCAACCGACAGCGCCTTTACGGCCGAAGACGCGATGGCTGAGGGCAAAGGGGTGTGCCAGGACCACGCGCATATTATGATCTCGGTTGCACGAGCGCTGGGCTTTCCGGCGCGTTATGTGTCGGGGTATCTTTTGATGGATGACCGCGTGGATCAGGACGCCACCCATGCGTGGTGCGAAATCCATGTGACTGGTCTGGGCTGGCTCGGATTCGATGTTTCTAATGGTATCTCACCCGACTCCCGATACATCACCGTTGCCATTGGTCGAGACTATCGCGACGCGGCCCCAATTCTGGGTATTCGTCAGGGCGAAGGCGAAGAAAGGCTTGATGTTGCGCTGCAAGTGCAGCAATAGCCTAATCTCTGTGCAAGAACTTAAATTGAGGGCACTATGACCTACTGCGTCGGGCTTATGCTGAACAAAGGCCTGGTCTTTATGTCTGACACGCGCACCAACGCGGGCGTCGACAATATCTCGACCTTTCGCAAGATGTTTGCCTGGGACGAACCGGGCGAACGTTCGATTACCGTGATGACGGCGGGCAATCTGGCGACGACGCAGGCCGTGATCAGCCTCTTGGACGAACGCAGCAAAGCGGTCGAGGATCGCAGCCCCTCGATTTTGAAATGCGAGAGCATGTTTCAGGTTGCGACCTTGGTGGGCGACACTTTGAAAGAGGTGATTTCGGATCATGCCGACGAGGGACAACAAGCCGACAGCGGGTTCAATGCGACGATCCTTGTGGGAGGCCAGATCAAAGGCGGAAAGCACCGGCTGTTCATGATCTATCCCGAAGGCAATTTCATCGAGGCCAGCGAGGACACGCCGTTTTTCCAGATCGGAGAGACCAAATACGGCCGTCCGATCCTTGTGCGGGCCTATGATCCTGAAATGTCTTTTGACGAGGCGATCAAGCTTTTGTTGGTGTCCTTTGACTCAACCATCAAAGCCAATCTTAGCGTAGATTTGCCCTTAGACGTGCGCGTCTATGCGACGGATGCATTCCAGTGTGACCATGCCTTCCGCATTGAGGCCAATGATCCTTACTACCTCGAGATCTCCGAGGGCTGGGGCGGGGCTTTGCGCGAGGCTTTCGGCCGGCTGCCGGATTTCGACCTCGACGCGCTTTAGGCACTATTTGCGCAGATTGCGCCCTTTGCGCAAATGCGCCTGCACGATGGTTTTTTGCAGCGATGGCGACGGGATGTTGGTCTTAGCCTTTGGCGTCGTCGGCGTGCCGTTTGAAAAGGGCAAAAGCCACTCCAACTCGGCCTGTGCCTCAGGGCTTGTGATCAGATCTGCGTCATCACCGTGCAGTAGGCTCTCTGCGGGCGCACCCTCGGCATAGACGATCTCGTGATCTTCAAAACCGAGGTGATAATAGGTGGTGTCCTGAATGTTGGGTTCCAGGAAGATGCCCGGGAGGATCGTCAGTTTGATCGCAGCCACCAGCGCATCTTCTTGCCCGAATTTGTTTTTCGAGATCTTGGATTTCGCCAACATGCGATGCTGTCGTGAAACCAATAGATCGCGCTTCGGAACACCCAGTCCAATCGCGCCAGCCGTAATCCTGACCGGGCGCAATTTTTCATTCCGCTCTAGCTGACGTGCCGAGAACGCGCGTTTCAGGACATAGGCGACGGGCATTGCGCGCCCTTCGGCGCAGGTGACCATATCTCCAGCGCGCAGGGACTCAACGGGTTTTGCGCCTTCGGGCGTGTCAATCAGAGTACCCGAAACAAAACAGACGACATCGCTATAGTCCCATCCGATAGAGTGGCTTTGATAAGACCCAAGTGTCGCGCCAACGGTGAATTCGGAGCCGGGTTCTGGGATGAAATGCCACCCGCCATCGCTGGTGTAGAAAAAGTTGAAATCCTCGACGTGCGAATTGCCGTTTGTGTCCGTGAAAGAGACCGCGATCTTATAGGGCTGACTGGCCGTGGAGTTGAAAGACCCACCATCGATCTGAACCTGTTCGTCCGAGTCTCCGCCGCCTTGATAGGCGCCATCGTTGTCAGAAAACGTCGCCTGATAGGACGTGTTGTACTGAGAGTTATAGTACGTCCCAGACCACCGGAACGCTTCAACTGTGTATGTTGGCATTGAACACGACTGCCTGTACTCGAACGCATCATTTTCGATGCTTGAACTTGGTGGGGAATACCCACAACCAAAGTTTATCACGAGTTTATAGGTTTCGTGTAGAAAAATTAATCGTTTGTTTCGCCAAGAACATTCCGCGCAGCACGGAAGCATTCGAGCGCCTGCGGCACACCGCAATAGATCGCGATCACATGAATGATCGCGCGGATTTCTTCGGGCGTGACGCCGTTGTTGATCGCGCCGCGGCAATGCAGCTCCCATTCATGCATTTTCCCAAGCGCGCCGATCATCGACAGGTTCATCATCGAGCGGGTCTTGGCGTCGATCACATCGTCTCCCCAGCCAAAACCCCAGCACCATGCGGTCATTGCCTCTTGGAAGGGACGGGTAAGGTCGTCGGCTGCATCAAGGCTTTTCTGAACATACTCCGCACCCAAAGTGGATTTGCGTTGTTCCAGGCCCTTCAGAAAGAGATCTTCGTCAAATACGCTCATAGGTCAGTCCTTTATTGTGTCGGCCCATCGACCGCTTCGCGCATCCAGCGCTGAAGGTGCATGATGGAATGCTCAGAGTTCACGCCGCAGGTTGGATCCACCACCAGCGGGCCCGGCACATAGCCGCGGGATTTGAGGCCGCGGTGCACAGATTCCACAAGGTGGATGTCTTCTTCAACGGTGGTCTCCCGATCCTGTTTGGCGAGGTCGTGAATGATCTGCGGATCAAACCCTTCGGCCGCATACCACCCGCGCCAGACCACCACGTGATCGGCATCAATCGCGCGCCAATGGTAGGTGTTCAGCACATTGCCCGGATAGACCTGAAAGCTGAACATCGGCCAGAGGAACCAGCTTGAGTATTCTTCGGCATGGTCTCGGCTGCGGTCGATGGGATAGGTCATCTGGTCCAGTGCCTGACATTCCGTCGTGTGGCGCAGGCAATAACCTTGGGGCTGAATGTCATAGGTCTCGGGTTTCACAACGCCGGTGGCAAAGGTCGGATGGTTCAGCGAGCAGTGATAGCACTCGGAATAATTCTCGACCGAGACCTTCCAGTTGCAATTCTCTGGGATCTCGACCCATTCCACTGGCCTTAGATCGGCGAAATGCGGCACCCAGCTTTCAAGCTCTGCACGCGCATTCGGGAACCAATCTTCCATCGGTTTGGCATTGGGATCGAGGTTCACAAAGATGAACCCCAGAAACAGCTCGGTGCGCACTTCGGTGAGGCAGATCTTGGACTTATCAAAGCCTTCGACCGAGTTGATATTCGGCCCTGCACGCAGGCCTCCGGTCAGCTCATAGGTCCAGGCGTGATAGGGGCAGACCACGACGCGCGTGGTGCCGGTGCCGCTGACTAGCTGATGGGCGCGGTGTTGGCAGACGTTATAGAACGTGCGGATCACATCATCGCGGCCTTTGATGCAAAACAGGCTCTCACCCGCCATTTCAAAGGCAAAATAATCGCCTGCTTTTTCAAGCTGGCTTGCATGGCCCGCGAATTGCCATGTGCGGGCAAAGAGCCCGTCCATCTCCATCTCATAGACCTTAGGGTCCGTGTAATACCGCGCCTCCAGCGATTTTAAGGGTTCACTCACGTTGGCTCCTCCACATAAAGCCCCAACGCATGGCGGCGGGCGTGAAAGCGGTCGACCCTGTCGACGATTTCGTCTGAGGCGACCGAGATAACAAAGCTGAGCAGCGTCTCCAGAAAGGCGACAATGGCGACAGTCGAAGGAAAGAACTGCGGGCTTTCCGCGCCGACGACGAAGCCGTGATCCGCGGCTCGTATGATTGGACTCGCTGGGCTGTCAGAGATTGCGACGATGGTCATGCCTTGGGATTTTGCGATCTCGACGGCCTCAACCACTTCGCTGCGATAGGGGCGGCAGGTGATGGCGATCAGAACATCGGTGTCGCTCGCCCATGCCAAGTCATCAACGGCGGTGGATCCCGGGCGCGGGATCGCGTGGAAATCGCTCATGCCGGTCGAGGCCAGATAGGTGAAATTGCTCGCAATCGCGTTGTTGACGCCGACGCCAAGGGTGAAGACCTGTTTGCTGTTCCAGATCGCTTCGGCGGCGGTTTGCAGTTGTTCGGCCGAGATCGTCGCAAAACTCTCTTCGATATTCCTGAGTGTGGCTTCCATCATGTCGGCGTAAAGCCCGCCAAGCCCGCCCGATTTGCGAATGTCCTGCAACCAGCGCGCACGGTCGGGGAAACTCATCCCGCCACGCCTAATGGCATCACGAAACGGCGCGCGGAAATCCTCATAGCCGTCGTATCCCATCTGCCGTGCCATGCGCACGAAAGTGTTGGGCTTCACCTGCGCCGCTTCTGCGATTTCGCGCACGGTGGACACGCCCACATCCTGTGGGTTCTCTAGCACGTAACGCGCTGCTTTCTGCGCCTCGGGCGTCAGCTCGTCCCAGTCATCAGAGAGACGGTCGAGAATAGATAAAGATACATTTGTGCCATTCATGATTGACGATGGTATAAATGTTTGCTTAGCCTGTCGAGAGAAAACACGACTCTCTACAGAGGAATCTTGCAAATGTCCGAGAGCGCAAAAATACCCAGCCACGCGCGGGTGGTTATCGTCGGCGGCGGCGTTATGGGCGTGGGTCTCGCCTATCATCTGGCGCATGAAGGGTGGGGTGCAGACACCGTCCTGCTGGAAAAGGCAGAGTTGACGTCGGGGTCGACCTGGCATGCGGCGGGGCAGATCACCCATTCGACGTCCAGTTTCTCGCTGGGAAAATGCGTGGACTACAACATTGGCCTCTATTCTGGTGGATTAGAGACTGAAACGGGTCAGGCGGTGACCTGGCACGGCTGTGGATCTTTCCGTCTAGCCTATACCGAAGACGAGATGGATTGGCTGAAACACACGCTATCTGTTGGCCGCTCTTTGGGATTCAATATCGAGCTGGTTGGTACGGATCGCATCGCCGAGCTCCATCCATTCTACAACCTCGACGGCGTGCTCGGCGCTCTGCATACACCGGACGATGGGCACGTGGATCCGACCAATGTCACCATGGCGATGGCGGCAGGCGCGCGGGCCAAGGGCGTCAAGATCATCCGCCGCTGTCAGGCGACCAACATTACCAAGCAGGGTCACGAATGGGTGGTCGAGACCAACCAAGGCACCATTCGCTGCGAGCATGTGGTGAACGCAGGCGGCACTTATGCGCGGCAGATGGGCGAATGGTCGGGCCTGCAATTGCCGATGACGTCGATGACCCACCATTACTTTGTGACTGAAGAAGTCCCCGAGTTTCAGGATCTCGAAACTGAGCTTCCGGTCATCCGCGACGACCGCAAGGTCTCGGGGTATATCCGGATGGAGCAGAAAAAGGGCCTCATCGGGATTTACGAGAAGGAAAACCCGAACTCGGTCTGGCATGACCACTGCCCGTGGGATTACGAGAACTGGCTGTTTGACGCGGACTATGACCGCGTGATGCCTTACCTCGAAGAGAGCCTCAATCGCATGCCGATCTTTGCGGAACTTGGCATCAGCCGAGACGTGCATGGGGCGATTTCGCATCCGCCGGATGGCAATCCTCTGATCGGTCCGGCGCCGGGTGTCGAAAATTACTGGTGTTGCTGTGGCACACAGATCGGCATCGGCTGGGGTCCGGGTCTGACACGGGAACTGGCGCGCTGGATGGTGCATGGGGCGGCGGATATTTCCATGCGCGACTATGATCCGCGCCGGTTT
>JABSOU010000155.1:0-3617 GCA_013215215.1 Cognatishimia sp.
ATATTGCAGCTCGATCGTCACTTTATCGCCGCGCGACACGATGACCGGAGGTATCACCGATTGGTGGTGCACAGGTCGACCGGGCGAGAGCATTCGGCGCACCTGCATGCCCACGAGCTCTTCGTACTCGGTGATGGCAAAGGCATGAACGCGGGCCCAGGCCATATCGATCATCTCGATATCGCGGGGCTGGAGGATCTCGTCAGGCTGCACGCGCCGATTCACGACCGGGATTGGCACGCTCAAGACCGCCAGGCCCCAAACGCGCGTAACATCACCGAAATTTGTGACCACATTGGCGATGAACTGGCCGCTGTCTTTGTCGATCCAGAATTCTTGGATGTATTGGCCGTCTTTGGGCAGACCATCCGCGAGATGCACGACAAACTGCCCGCTGGGCGGCAGCGCTGGGCCAAATTCCTGTTCCGCGCGCTCTGCTACCAAATCTGTAATCAAGGCAGCCCAAGAGGCGCTCGGCAGAAGCGAGACGCTGAGGGCGAGAGCCAAAAGATATGTTGCGACGCGTGTCATGGATTAGGATTTGATCTGATTGGCGGTCTGCAGCATCTGATCTGCGGTTTCGATAGAGCGTGAGTTCATCTCATAGGCCCGTTGCGCCTGAATGAGGTCGGTGATCTGTGCCACGATGTTGACGTTGGCGTTCTCCAGATAGCCTTGCTGCACAAAGCCAACACCTGGATCGCCCGGTGTGACGACATTTGCCGCGCCAGAGGCGGTGGTCTCTTCGAGCAAGTTGTTCCCGATCGGTTTCATACCCGCTTCATTTAGAAAGGTCGCGAGGGTCAACTGGCCCAGGTCAGTGCCCTCATTGTCATTGTCCAGGAAGGCTTGCACCAAGCCTTGCGAGCTGATCACCACAGAGCGTGCATTGTCTGGAATGTTGATGCCCGGATCGACTTCGAACCCATCAAGTGTCACCAACTGGCCTGTTGGGCTAAGTTGAAAAGAACCCGCGCGGGTATAGGCCTGAGAGCCATCTGGACGCGTAACAGTGAAAAAGCCACGGCCATTCACGGCCAGATCAAACTGGTTTTCCGTTTGGGCCAACGCACCTTGCGTATTCAGACGCACAACGCCTGCGCCCTGAACGCCAAGGCCGACATTCAGGCCGACGGGGCGAGAGGTGCCATTGTTCGAGGTCGCCGCGCCTTCTTGTAGCTGCGCTTGATAGATCAGATCCTGAAAGGCAGCACGGCCGCTTTTGAAACCGGTGGTATTAGCGTTGGCGATATTGTTGGCGATCACGTCGACGTTGGTCTGTTGCGCCAACATGCCGGTCGCTGCAATTCCAAGTGCTTTCATGGCCTCATCGTCCTTGTATTACTGCCAACCCTAGACCACACGGCCCAGACGCTGGATTGCCTGTTTTGTCAGTTCGTTTTCGTCAGTCATCAAATGCGTGGCGCGCTCATAAGCCCGCTGGATGTCCATCAGGTGGATCATCTCGACCACGGGTTTCACATTGCTTTGCTCAATGAAGCCCTGCGCAAATTGTGCGTTCTCAACCGGGGTCGGTGCTGCAGCGCCAGGATGTGGCAAGAAGAGGCCATTGCCCAGTGGCGATGCGCTTGCGAAGCTTGGGACATTAAACAGCCCAATACGGCCCAAAGTGCCGCCATTTTGGTCCGTGAGCGTTCCGTCCTGAGCAATTTGAACAAGATGCGCGACATCCTGAGGAATGTTGATCGGCGCGCCGCCCTCATCCACCACTGGGTTGCCCGCAAGGTTCACAAGCTGACCGTCTGCATCCACCGACAGGCGACCATCGCGTCCATAGGCTGTTTGACCATCCTCGGTCTGATAGCCGAGCCAACCTTGGCCAGTGACCGCAATATCTAAGGAATTCCCGGTCTGTACCAAGGCACCCTGCGTCAGGTCGACATAGATCCCATTGTCTCTGACAAAACTAACGGCCTGGGTTTCATCGCCCGAGTTCGACGGATCCACAGCCTCCAAAAGAGGGTGCTGCGCCTTGTACCCAGCGGTCGATGCGTTCGCCATGTTATGCGCAGCCAAATCCAGCGAGCGCTCCAAAGCGGTCGCAAGCGAAATGGACACATAGCTGGTGGTTCCCATGCCCTTTGCCTCTATAGACATGCACTATTGAAAGAACAAAAGTGCTATACTGCTCATTAGTTTATTGTTTCTTTGTAAATTATCCCTCAAGATAAGGATTAAAACAAGCTATATTTGGCAACGAGCAAGAATAGAAAGAAAAGATGGGAAAGGCGCGACTCCTTTTGACGATCCCGTTCTGGGTGCTGCTTTTGGCATCCGGGGTCTATTCTGCGTCTGATCCGGCTGAAGAGGATGCCAAGGTCGAAGAGGCTGAGGTTGCGTCCAAGGAACCAAAAAAGCTTGAAATCACCGGTCCTCAGACCTCAGTCCAACAGCTGTTTGACTTGGATCTGCGCCGTTGGCCCGAAGAACGGTTCTATGAAAACCTGACGGGGCTCATCAACGAACTCTCGGTGCGCTACGGCGACGAGGCGACAGCGACGCTTTTGGATACAGCGGAATTGTTCTTGGGCCAGATGATGGTGGCTGAGGCAGATTCCGTGCTGGGCGAGCTGGAAGATGTGGCGCCCGGGCAAGAACGGCGCAAAATGGCGTTGAAACACGCGCAGTTGCTTTTGAACGGCGCCTCGGTCGAGGAATTCGAAACCTCTCCGCTGAGTGCCGACGGGCGGCCCGACCGCGCGTTTTGGGCGGTTTTGCAGGCAATCGCTACGGCAGACGGTGCGATGCTGAATGATAACCTCAGTGGCGGCGTCTTGGGCTTGATCCACCAAACCCGCCCTGTCGCACGCTCTGTGCTCCCGATTATCATTGAAGCGATGATTGAGACCGAGCAATTGACTCTCGCGGATCGCAGCTTGGAATTGCTTCAGGATTTCCCAGATCTGAGCAACGCTTCCATGGGCCATTACCTACGGGGGAGGGCGGCCGAAAAGCGGCAAAACCAGAAGACCGCTCTGGTGCATTATTTTGAAGGTATAAAGGGCTATGATCGCTACGCGGTGCGCTCGCGTTTGGCCATTGCCGATATGGCCATCGCTGACGGGGGGCGCGGTGCCTTGATGGCGGCCCAGGATGTTCTGGAAAATGGTCTGGATTCTTGGCGCGGGGATCAGTTCGAAATCGCCACACTCGAAAAGCTGCACGAGGTTTATGCAGTCACCGAAGACCGGGTTGAAGGCCTTATTCTGCTCAGCGAAATTGCAATGCGCTATCCGGGTACCGAAGCCGCCGCGCGCGCGGAGGCGGCCTCCAATGACGCTTTGCGCGCGGTGTATCAGGATGGGTTTGACGGCAAAATTCCGTTGTCGCGCTGGCTCTCCGTTCACCTCAGGCTGGTGCCAGCTTTTCGCTATCACCCTGAATACGCGCGGCTTGTCGAAGAGCTTGCAGACCACCTGATGACGCTTGGCGGCACAAGCATGGCGGCCAAAGAATATCAACGCGCATTGGATTTTCGCATTGACTTGATTGACCTGAATTCTGACTGGGTGTCCGAAGGGGAGATAACCCAGAACAAGCTAAAACTGGCCAAAGCCTTTGCAGCAGGCGGCCAATATCAGGAATCCAAAGAGGCG
>JABSOU010000155.1:3716-6211 GCA_013215215.1 Cognatishimia sp.
GGGGCCAACGAGTTCTACAACCGACTTTGGGCGGAATATCCCGGCAGCTTTGATCTGAGTGACGCCACCTATCTTTTGATTGCAGCACACCGATCCGGTGACAGGAATACCGCGACTCGCGTTGTCGAAGCCTTTCCGGGAATGACGGAATCAGAGAATTGGGTTCAGCTTGCTGAAAGCTTCCTGACACAACCTCCAGACGTGTCGACTCTCACTCTGGATGCAGCCAATGGCAGGCTGGATCGCCTTTCGAATGCATTGGAAAATATCGAAGGAAGTGGCCTTTAATCCTTCAATTTCGACACCTATTCTTCATGATTCATAGATAAATATGCCAATGCCAAGGATTTTTTAATTTCTTTAACTCCACTTAAAGGAGTTTCATGTAAATATCCTTGCAATCAAAAGACTAAAAAAAAATAACGAGGCAGAAGAATGTCAATTTCAAGTGCGCTGCAGACAGGCGTGAGTGGCCTTAAGGCGAACTCGAATGCTGTCGGCGGGATTTCTGAAAACATCGCGAATGCGAATACCGTCGGGTACAAGCGCAGTTTCGCTCATATGATTACAACAACAGCGTCTGGCGGAAACAACTCTAACAACGGCGTTCTTTCCGTTGTCGCAGAGCAAGCGAACGAGATCTCCAAAGCCGGTGGCCTGCTGTCCACGCAAAGTGAAACGGACCTTGCAATCGCTGGTAATGGGTTTTTCATCGTCTCTGAAAACGCAGGCGAAACAAACCACGAAAAATACCTTCTGACGCGTGCGGGGTCATTCTTGCCGGATGAAAATGGCGACCTCGTCAATGCTGCGGGCTACTACCTTGCAGGCTTCCCTTATGATCTGGATGGCAATTTGCAGGCAGTTGACCGAAGCTCCTTTGCCTCAATGGAAACGGTGAATGTTGGCAAACTATCTTTGTCGGCGTCCGCGACGCAGACAGTCTCTGCTTCGGGGAACCTTCCGAGCCAAAGTACCGGTTTGGCAACACCTGGTGCCCCTTTTGTGACTTCGTCAGAGTACTATACACCACTGGGTGGGATTGAGCGGATTACCCTAAATTGGCAGCCGACCTCGACGTCGAACCAATGGGATGTTTCGCTGACGGACAACACGGGCGCTGCCCTTGGCAGTTTTACCATGACGTTCGCGGACTCAGGCTCTTCGTCTGGAACACCAAACAGCTACTCAGCGGTGACGAACTTAGCGACAGCGCCCGCGTCTTTTGCGTTGGATACAACAACCGGCATTGCCACTCTGAGCCTGAACAATGGCGCGACCCCACAAACAGTGTCGCTTGAATTTGGTGGTATCGGCAGCTTCGATGGATTGACCCAGTTCTCTGGTGACTTTAGCCAGAACTTCGATCGCGACGGCTCAAGCTTGGGTGAATTGGTACGCTCCGAGATCGATAACAATGGAACAATGTATGGCATTTTTGACAACGGGTTGCGCCGTGCATTGTATGAAATTCCTTTGGGCGTTGTGGACAACCCGAACGGTTTGGGTAAGCGGCAGGGTAACGCCTATCAACTTACTGGTGACTCCGGCTCTTTCCACGCGCTGACGGCGATCGGTGGCCGTGTCGGGCTTATTAGCTCCAGTGCGCTTGAAGCTTCCAACGTCGATATCGCTCAGGAAATGACCGAGCTGATCAAGGTTCAGCGAGCGTTTTCAACGAACGCCAGCGTTATCACCACCGTTGACGAAATGATGGAAGAAACCAGCCGACTGAAACGGTAAATCTGAGGGCAATTTGGTAAGCACATGAGCATCACTACGGCGCTTAACACTGCAGCCTCCGGGCTTCGAGTTCAGCAAACTTTGTCGCGCGTCGCGGCAGAGAACGTGGCAAATGCGTCTACCGAAGGTTACTCTCGCCGAACTGCGACAGTTACGACCGGTTTCGATGGCGGGACGGTTTCCGTCGGCGAGATCAGGCGGGAAGTGGATACTGCACTCGCACGTATGGCGCGGTTGGAAAATGCCCGGATGTCCGAGCAGCAGGCGATCTATGAAGGCCTGCGGGATTACTCGATCTTCCTTGGCGAAATCGGGGACGGAAACTCTCCGGCGGAATCATATGCGGAATTCAGCGCGACGATGTCGACGCTGGTGAACATGCCCTCCTCCAGTGGCGCGCAGGCCGGTGCTATTCTTGCGGCTGAAAACCTCGTGACGTCCCTAAATCATGCTGGCGAACGTCTGGCAGGCGTCAGGGCGGATGTGGACATGGAGATCCGCTATGAGATCGCCGATCTGAACGAAAAGCTCTATGAGCTGGTCGATCTGAACGCGAAGCTACATACCTATCAACCCAATAGCTTTGAAGCAGCCACCTACTCTGATCGCGCCGAAACCATTATCGATGAAATCTCCAGCATGGTGGATGTGCGCGTCAGCTATAGTTCCTCGGGGTGGGTGAATATTTATACCACTGGTGGTGCGGCCTTGATGGAAGGCGATACTGTTCAGGATGTGACGTTCAATCCCGG
>JABSOU010000016.1 GCA_013215215.1 Cognatishimia sp.
ACCAGAACGGCTTTCGCGGACGAGCGGATTGTACTCGGCGAGGAACGGTGCGTTCTTGTAATCCCAAAGCACCATATAGCCATCGGCACAAAGCAGGCAGGCCCGGAACGGGTTGTGGGTGTTCCATAGCTGCATGTTCGTGGTGTCGGTCGCGTAGCGGATGTTCAGGGGATCGAACATCAAAAGGCCCCCATAGCCGCGCGCCACGATGGCATCGGTCAGGCGTTTGTGGCGGGCCTTACGCATCTCGGCCAGGTCGGGCAATGCCAACCCCGCCTCGCGCCATTCGGCATGGGCAAGTGCCGTAGGCCCGATCTCAACTCGGTTGCCGTCGTTTTCGGTGCCGTCACCCAGGCGAGTGCCCTGGCTTGGGTCAATCTTGCGGTGATCCCTGTAATGGGTGTTCATGTCTTGCTTCCTCTCAAAATCCAGAATTCAAACAGAACGGAGGGCGGTCTGCTTGGAAGCAGGCACCATTCAGATCCATATCGGTTGTTGTTATCCGCAGTGATCTCATTGCCGTTGTCCCACCTCAATGCGCGAGCAGCGCCTTTTCATTGCAAGGCGAAATTCCGAAGTGCCTCTTGTATCTCTTGGAAAAAAGGCTTTGCGTTGAGAACCCGCACGCAGTGGCAACGTCAATGACGCGCATTTGGGTCTGTTGCAGCAAAGACCGCGCCTTTTCGAGCCTGAGCGTCATCATGTAGGTCTTGGGGCTAACTCCCAGATAGCGACTGAACAACCGTTCCAGTTGCCGTGTCGATATTCCAACCTGACTGGCGATGACCGAGGGTGAAACAGGCTCCTCAATGCACTCTTGCATATAGGTTGTCGCTTTGAATAACTTCTCGTTTCTGTGTTTCAGGCGGAGCGGGCTTGAATTGCTCTGGCGACAATTCCCGTCACGCAGAGACCCACAAAGCAGATGATCAGCAACCTGCTCCGAGGTTTCCAGGCCTGCCTTTTGGCGGATCAACGCAGAAAAAAGATCCAAGGTGGCTGCACCTCCGCCACAGGAAACGATGTTCGAGGTCTCTTCAAAAATCGTGCAGGACGGTTCGAGGTCTAGGTAACCTTCCTCAAAGACGGGTTTCATGCGCCAGTGTGTGCTGATGCGTCCTTCGGTGGCTATGCCGATGCGGGCGAGAAGGAGAGCGCCGCCTCCCACAGCACAAAGCCGGACGCCTTGTCGCGCGGCGCGTCGCAGCCAAGCCACAGCCTTTCCAGATTTGCGGTAGTTTTGTGAATTGAAGGCACAGCAAACGACGATGCAATCACCACGCTGGATATCCGGCAGAGGGCTATCTACGACCACTTCCAAGCCCGAAGAAGAGACGATGCTGTCGCCCGTTTCGCTGGCGGTTTTCCATTGAAAGAAGGTCTTGCACAGCGTTTCGTTCGCCGCAGCCAACGAGTCGATCCCGGATCCGAGCTCCAACGCCGAAAATCCCGGCATCAACAGAAATACGAAACGGTTCACTGCAACCAGTTCGCTGACCGCTGCTTCGATGTCTTTTTCTGGTCGCCCCATGGTTCGCCCCCTATCAAGACCGCATGTTCGCGCCGTTGGCGTCGTAGATTGGCCCCGAAAGAACCTGTGCGTCGTAGAAGTTGCCCAGAATTTCCACTTGGAGCGTTGTTCCGGGGGCCGCGAATTCGGTGGCAACATAGCCCATCGCCATCGACTGGCCGACATGGTGCGCATAGCCGCCCGAACTGACGTAGCCGACCGGCGTGCCGTCTTTCAGGATCGCCTCGTCATGGGCGACGTCGATCCCGTCAGTGTCGATAGTCATTGTCACCAACTTCTGCGAAACGCCCTCATCGCGCGCCTTCAACGTGGCTTCCTTGCCGACGAAATCCTTCTTCCAGTTGATGAAGACATCCATCCCAGATTCGACCGCGTTGAAGTCGGGACGGTATTCCATAGTCCAGACACCCCAACCCTTTTCGAGCCGCATCGACAGCAGCGCACGCGCTCCATACCAGCGAAAGCCCAGATCAGCACCGGCCTCTTCGATGGCGTCGGCAAGGCGCATCAAGTATTGCGGTTTGCAGTAGATCTCATAGCCTAACTCGCCCGAAAAACTGATCCGGTTGATAATGACTGGCACACCACCGACGAACGTTTGCCGCACGTCGCGGAATTTGAAAGCTTCGGCGGACACATCGTCGCGTGTGATCCGGGCCAGCAGCTCCCGCGAATTTGGGCCAGACAGGGCGATGCCGTACCAGTCGTCCGAAACATTAGCGTAGGCAATGCCTGCCGGCAGATCTTTTTCGAACCAACGGCGGTGCGCCTCTTGCATGGCCCCCGACCCAAACAGCACGAAATGATCCTCGGCGAGGCAAGCCACCGTCAGATCGCCGTAAAGCTTGCCTTTGGGCGTCAGCATCGGTGTCAGCGTCAAGCGGCCAGGCTTGGGCACGTATCCTGCAAGGATGTGGTTCAGGAAATCGCGCGCACCCGCGCCCTTGAATTCGTGCTTGGCGAAGTTGGCGATCTCGATACCACCAACTGCATCACGCACGGCCCTGATTTCCCGCGCGACATAGTCATGCGACCGATTGCGCTCAAAGGTTGGAATTTCATGCGCGTCGTCGNGGCCATCGGCAAACCAGAGCACGTGTTCGAGGCCGAAGCTCTGATCCATCACAGCACCTTTGGCGATCATGCGATCGTAAAGCGCGGTCGTCTTTTGCTTTCGGCCTTTAGGCAGGGTTTCATTCGGGAAGGTCATCACGAACCGGCGTTCGTAATTNTCCGACGATTTGATCGTGCCCCAGTCAGGTGTCGCNAACTCACCAAAACGCGCGACATCCATCGCCCAGACATCAATGGATGGCTCCCCGTCAATCATCCATTCCGCAAGGGTTAGACCCACGCCGCCGCCCTGGCAGAAGCCCGCCATGACGCCAACCGCCACCCAGTAGTTTGTCATGCCCGGAACGGGACCGATCAGCGGATTACCATCGGGACCAAAGGTGAACGGACCGTTGATTACATCCTTGATACCTGCATCGGCCATTGCCGGAAGACGTTCGAACGCAGTTTCCAGACGGTCCGCCACTCGATCGAGATCCGGCGGCAGAAGTTCATGGCCAAAATCCCAAGGCGTGCCGCCGACCTTCCACGGGGTCGCCTTAGCCTCATAGGTGCCAAGCAACATGCCCTGACCTTCCTGGCGGCAGTACACGTTGGCCTCAAAATCGATGCCGTGCGGCAACTGCTTTCCGAAGTTCACAACTTCGTCCATGCGCTC
>JABSOU010000156.1 GCA_013215215.1 Cognatishimia sp.
GACGATGGCCCGCATGAATATATCGAAACCCTCGGCGTGCGCGGCAGCCTGATCAAAGCCCGCGTCGAAGCCATCCAAAACATGGCCGAAGAAAAGCCCGAAGAAGTTCTGCGGGTGCTGCGCGGCTGGCTCAATCAGGAGGTTGAGGCATGAACGCACTCTTCCTGAGGGATTTTGACGCAGAACAAGCGTCCGCATCGCAGGTCACGGACGCGGATGAAGCAGCTACCGAAGCCGCTGAGCCTCTGTTCACCTTCACTGAGGCAGAACTGGGGAAAATGCTGGCGGACGCCCGTGCCGAAGGCCATCTTCAAGGGCTGAACGAAGGCGAGGCCGCCGGGCGACAGTCCGAGCGTCAAACCATCGAAGCCGAGGCGCTGGAAGCCCTGCAAGAGCTGCAGAACCGTGTCGCAGATTTCGCCACAGAAGACGCCCGCCGTCGCGCCGATTTGCAACAGGACATCATTGACCTCTTCCTCGACGTCGCCGAACGCATTGCACCTGATTTCCTTAAGGCCTATTCGGCTGATTTAGTTCAAGCCCGCATCACCGAAGCCGCGCATCTGGGCGTTGGGCAGTCCAAACTGCAGATCCAACTGGCCCCAGAAACCCAAGCCGCCCTCACGGAACCTTTCAAGGTTATCGATCCCACTGGAGAGTTGCTTGAGGTCAGCGCCGACCCCGATTTCAAGAACGGCGAAGCGCGCGTAACCTGGGAGAACGGTTTCCTGAAATACAATCTCGACCGCGTGGTGTCCGAATTGCTGGATGGGCTGCGCGACGCCTCCTCGAAAATGAACCCCCAACCTCAGAAAGTCTAAGCCATGTCAGAAGACACGCCTGAAGCCGCTGAAACCGAAGCCCCAGCAGAGGGGTCCGTCACGCCAGAAGAGGCGCTTGAGGCGATTGCCGAAGGCGAAGAACTGGGCGGGCGCAATATCGACGCGCTTTATAACGTCAAGCTCGACGTGCGCGTGGTCTTGGGCCGCTCGCGCATGTCGATCTCCGAGCTTTTGGAACTGACCAAGGGCTCTGTGATCGAACTGGACCGCAAAGTTGGCGACCCGATTGATATCATGATCAACGACCGCATGGTCGCGCGCGGCGATCTGGTCAAAGTGAACGGCGAATTCATCGGTGTCGCCCTGCGAGAGATCGTCAAAGACTTTATCGCCGGCACCTGATCCGGTGCGCAGCCTCCACGTACTCATAGGGCTGATCATCGCCCTGACCGCCGGGTTCTTCCTGGCGGATCCAGCTGTTGCCCAAGAGGACTTCGGCGGGCTTTTGCGCGAGCTCTCCAGCACCATCAGCGGCGAAGATCCCGGCAGCGAGGGCACGACCACACTCGCAGGTCGCCTGATCCAGCTTTTCGCACTGGTCACGGTGCTGTCGATTGCGCCGGGACTGTTGGTCGTGATGACCAGCTTCACCCGCTTTGTCATCGTCTTTGCCATGCTGCGCTCGGCCTTGGGCCTGCAGCAGACGCCACCGAATATGGTGCTCAACGCGATGGCGCTGTTCATGACCTATTTCGTCATGCAGCCCGTCTTTGATGACGCCTATCAGGACGGCCTACAGCCCCTGATCCGCAACGCGATCACCGAAGAACAGGCGGCTGTCGCGATCTCGAAACCTTTCCGTCAGTTCATGTTTGTGAACACGCGCGAAAAGGACATGGCGCTGTTTCGCGACATCGCGGGTGAACCAGAGCCCGAAGTCATCCCAGAGAATGCGCAAGACGTCGAATGGCGTGTGTTGATCCCAAGCTTCATGATCTCCGAGCTGCGCCGCGCCTTTACGATCGGCTTCCTACTCTACCTGCCGTTTATCGCCATCGACCTCATTGTGGCCTCGGTTCTGATGTCCGCTGGTATGATGATGTTGCCGCCTGTCATTGTCTCTTTGCCCTTTAAGGTCATCTTTTTCGTGCTTATTGACGGCTGGTACATGCTGGCGGGATCGTTAATGCAATCCTACACCGTCGTCACGGGCGGAGGGTAGCGCGCAACACAAGATATTGTGGATAACTTAAGGTTGCAGAGTAAGTATGGCATAGGTTATCCATGGATAAGGTGAGTTTCACGAGGCCCTAGCGCCCCTAAACCAGAGCAGACATGAACCAATTCGCCACCATTCGACGCGCACAGCGCCTGACCGGTCCAGAGAAAACTGCGATCCTGTTTCTGTGCTTGGGCGAGGAACGTGGCAGCAAGCTCATGCAGGAACTCAAAAGTGCCGAAATCAACAAAATTACCCGCGCCATTACCTCTATGGGCGAGGTGCAGTCTGATATCGTCGAAGAAGTGATGCGGGAATTCGGCCAGAAGTTCTCTGACTATGGCGGCATTTTTGGCTCTGTCGAAGCAGCACGCGGGCTTTTGAAAGGCTTCCTGCCCGAAGATCGTGTGAACTCCATTCTCGAAGAGATCGAGGGCGGCATCGGCGACAACCTTTGGGAGGAACTCTCAAAGCTCGACGAAAAGATGCTCGCGGATTACCTGCGCAAGGAACACAATCAGACGGTTGCGGTTATCCTTGCCAAAGTCACGCCGGATGCCGTGGCCCGTGTCTTGCCGCTGATGGGCGAAGACCGCACCGTCGACATCATTGAACGTATGGTCACGATCGAAGTTCTGCCGCCCGACTCTATGGCCGCCATCGAGGAAAGCCTGCGCCGTGAAGTCCTGGCCAAGGCCGGCAACAACGCCGAAGCCGAAGCCGAAAAGCAACTGGTCAAAGTGTTTAACAAGCTCGACACCAAGATGTTTGAAGGCATCGCGAAAGAGCTGGAAAAGAACATCCCCGAGAAAATCCGCGCCATTAAGCAAAAGATGTTTGTCTTTGATGACCTCGGCAAAGTCCCTGCAAACGCCTTGGCGAAAGTCATGCGCGAAGTTTCGGGCAACACGCTGCCCATGGCGCTGCGTGGGGCTGAAAAAGAGGTCCGCGATCACTTCCTCAATGCGCTTCCAGCGCGCTCACGGGATATGCTGCAGGATGAGATGAAGGCCATGGGCCCTGTGAAGTCTAAAGACGTCAAGAAAGCCCAATCTGATCTGGTCGAAGCTGCGGTTCAACTGGCCGAAGCCGGGGACATCGAGCTGCCAGATGAAGATGATGGCGAAGAGATGATGGAATAAACCGCGATTAGCGGAACAGCGTCGCGCTACCAGAGAAGTTCACAGCATCAATATCGAGCGTAAATGGCACGAATTGTCCTGACGAGTTATTCAGGATCTGAATAGCAGCGCTTGTGGCCTGCGCTGGTGGGTTGTTCACATCCCGAATGATCATATAGCGCGAAATCAGCCCCTCGACCTCGCGCGGATCCTGCAGTTTCTCTAGGCTAAACCGTTTCTCAAGCATCTCGGCCTGTTTGTCGATGTCGAGACTGGATAGCTGTGACGGCATGCCAAGCGCGGTCTGAAAGAACTCGGTCATCGTGCGGTCAGCCAGGATATTGTACCAAGAGCTGAAGCCATCCACCTTGTCGCGGAATTCCATCACAGTGCCGACGGTTTCATTCTGATCGTTATACTGGTTCTGGAACTGCACGTTGAAATAGCGGTCAACGATCTCGTCCTGCCACTCGGTGCTGCCAAATCGAGACGGCGCAACCTGCCCGCCACCGGGTAAAGTGAAGCCAAGCGCATCGTGGATTTCACTAAAGCGGGCGTCAGAGAGCCGGTTCACCAAAGCGCTATCGTCGCTTGGGTCGCTTTCTAAGATCTTACGCATCATGCCACGGCCAAAGATCTGATCCTCAAGATCAAAGGCATTCATGACAAAGCTATAGACTTCAAAGTCCTTCACCAGCTCTTCGGGGCTGCTGATCGACGCAATACGTTCGCGAAAGACGCTGGCAGCACGATTGTGCTGCGCTTCGCTGCGAAGCGTGGTCATCTGCGTATCGCGAGTTCTGTCGATAAGGTTCAACGCAGCCTGGCTGGTTAATCCTGAAACGCTGATTACCATGGGTCTTGTCCTACTCCGCCGCTGCGCTCACCTGAGCGTCGTCAGATTTGCTCTGCAGCATGTCCAGCAGCCGCGCTTCGTATTGGATCAATGGGCGCAACGCGCGCATCGCCTTATAGAAATCGCGGCACGACACGTGATTTGCGGCCTCAAAGATATGTCCACCGATTTCTTCGTGGAACACAGGCACCAGCTTTGCCAGATCCTGCTGAATGACTGGGATCAACTCGTCCCGAACAGCCGGATTGAGCAAAGCGGTCTGAATAAAGAAGTACACGTTCTTGACCGGAGATCCGGCCTCGCCCTCGTCCAAAAGGTCTACGCCCCGCACGATGTCCGCATGATTTTCAATCGTCAGCATTTGTCTGCGATCCGCGTTTCGGATCACACAGCCATTGATTACAATCTTCTCATTCGGTTTCAGCGTAAGGCGTAGGGCCAAGGGTCACTCCATGACGTGCATCGGGTTGCCTTCGAGTCCGCGGATGATGCTGCGGTTCACGTCCAGCAACGGTTTCACCGTTTTCTGTCCCTTCAGGACTTCGTTGGTGTGATTCTCAACCCAAAGCGACAATGAAATCAAGCCCGCTCGCAGGTCAGGTGCCAATGCATTGCCCGGGTTGACGAGATCGCTCCGGATCGTTTGCCAAATTCGTTGGTTATAGGACAGTGTATCGCGCAATCCATCAGATAGGATTTTCAGTTTGTCGCTGGCCTGCTCTGCCGTGTCAAACTCTTGCGAACGCACTTCCATTTCGGCGGTGACATTGGAGAACACTCGCCGTTCGATCTGCCGCGGATTTTCCGTTTCGGTGATGGTCCGCTTATATGCAGTAATGCTCATAAAGGTTTATCCAATTTTTTTGTTATGTGGTCTGCCTCACATGAATAGAGTACCTGAGGTTGTTTAAAGCCAGTTTAATCCTTCATGGCAATTTAAGGATTATCGGCCATTTATTTACCTTTGTTTCACTTTTGGCACCACAGTGTTGCTCAACTAGGGGATATTTGCCCCAGTTTCGCCACGTTTCGCCACTTTTCCGTCAAACTGCGTCAATAAAAAGGTTTTTCAGGGATATGGCGCTTTCTGCTCGATGCGCCGGTGAAAGAATTCACGCGTGACTTTCCCTTCTGGGTTGAATGAAGAGGTTGTAAAGCAATGCGTATACTTGCGGTAGATGACCAAGAAGATATCCGAGAGCTGTTAAAGACAGCCATTGCAACGGAAAGCAAACATTCGGTCCAGGTTGCAAGCTCTGGAGCAGAGGCTTTGGACATGGCGCGAGCCGCCGACCAGCCTTTTGACTGCTTTATGTTGGACATACAGATGCCGGGTATGGATGGCATTGAACTGTGTTCTGAGCTGCGCGCGACCAAAGGATATGAACGCACGCCGATCTTGATGTTGACGGCGATGTCCGAAAAAAAATTCGTCGACCGTGCGTTTCAGGCCGGTGCGACGGACTACATCACCAAACCCTTCGAATTTCTCGAGTTGTTTAGCCGTCTGAGCAACGCTGAACGCCTCATTGCCGAAGCCGTGCGTATTGAAGAAAGCGAAACAGAGTTACTGTCGCTGCGCAAAGATCTTGCGCGCAGCTTTGAGCACAGCCTGTCTGAGCCTGTCGAAATCGCTGGCATTGAACGTGTGACCGGCTATGTCAGCTTTGAAAATTACCTCCTACAGATGTCCCGGATGAAGACACTGACGACCAGCGTCTTTGCCCTCAAGCTTCTGAATGTGGAAAAACTATTTGAAAGCATGTCAGGTGCCGGTTTCCGGCGCATGTTGGGCGAAGTCGCCACGCAGCTGACAAATCTATACGGAGAAGACGCCGATCTCGTGACCTATCGGGGCGATGGGATCTTTGTGTGCGCTACATCCGCCAAGAACGCCTTCTCGCAGTTTGGTTTAGAGCGGAAGATGAACTGCAAACTGAAGGAAAGTGTCACGAGTCGTTTCTCGGATCTGGCGGTGCAAGTCAGCGCGGGGGAGCCAGTGTCACTGCTGTCGTTCACCCGCGCTGGCGCCCTGCGCTCTTTGCAGAACGCGGTAAATCGGGCGGAAAAGCGGGCAGAGACCTATTGTCAGATCCTGCATATGTCGACCCGGGCGTTGAAAGCACGCGGCGTCTCTGAGCCAGTGATGAACCAAGGTGAAG
>JABSOU010000157.1 GCA_013215215.1 Cognatishimia sp.
GCGAAATATGCCCGTCGCGATCGACAAGTTCTTTAAGGACATCGAGGTCGACAACCTAACGAAACATCGCGATCCGAAAATGGATGTCGCGCGTGACATGAGTGTCTTCGGTTTGCCAGTGACCGTGATCATCGATCCAGAAGGCCGCGAAATCGCGCGGCTGCAAGGCGATGCGGATTGGTCGAGTGACAGTGCCAAGGCCGTGCTGTCCGCACTGATCGGTTACGACGCCGAAGGCAGCTGAGTCGCCCCAATTTAACGGGATTTTTAGGGATTCGCTGAATGCTTCCTTTCGCGACAAAGGAGGCAGTGATGGATATCCGAACCAAGGCTTTCAGGGCCGAAAGGCTCAGCAACCCTCTGGACGAGGCGGTGAAGCAGCGCGACAGATCCATTCTTGAGATGGTGCGGGCTGCTGTCACACATAAAGAAGTGGCGCTGGCCTTTCAGCCGATCTACGACCGACACAATTTTAAACAGCCCCGGTATTACGAAAGCCTCATCAGGGTTCTGGATGCAACTGGCCGCATCATTCCTGCCGCACAGTTTCTACCCTTTGTTCAGCATGACGAAATCGCGCGAGAGCTTGATCGCCTCGCCCTGCAGTTCAGCTTGGAACAGCTGGCCAAACATCCAAACCTCTGCCTGTCCGTCAATATGTCGGCGCGCTCGATCGGATATCGTCCCTGGACGGATACGCTGAACGACGCGCTGCGCATCCATCCACATATCAACAAACGACTTATCCTAGAAATTTCAGAGGCTTCGGTCGTCGAAATGCCGGAACTCGTGGCGGATTTCATGCCGGATCTGCAACATCGCGGTGTGTCATTCTGTTTGGATGACTATGGCTCTGAGCATACGTCCTTTAAGATCTTGCAGGACCGATACTTTGAATTTGTGAAGCTGGATGGCAGCTACACGCAGCGGATCTTTGAAAGTCAGGAAAAGCAAATCCTCGCAAATACAGTCGCGACAATGTTGCGACGTTTGGGTATTCATAGCGTCGCTACGAAAGTCGAATCTCAACTAGAAGCGCGCATGATGAGGAGCCTCGGTTTTGGCTATCTTCAAGGTTTCTATTTCTCTGCGCCAACCGTTTCTCCCCATTGGGATCCGGTGCAGACCTCCCCCTCGATGGCTTAATAGAAAACACGCCAACTTCCATAAGTAATACTACCCGCGACATTGCATCGCTTGCCGCATTGCGGCAAATCCGATAAGCACATGCTGCAGTGCTGCATAACCCTCGCAAAATGCGCGGAACCACAGCCTACACGACGAATGCATTTGAGGGAGATCACATGACAAATGTAGTTATCGCTTCCGCCGCCCGTACCGCTGTCGGGTCTTTCGGAGGTTCTTTCGCCAACACCGCAGCTCATGACCTGGGTGCCACGGTCCTTGAAGCAATCGTAGAACGTGCCGGCGTTGCCAAGGAGGAAGTTTCCGAAACCATTCTCGGCCAGGTTCTGACCGCAGGCCAAGGCCAAAACCCAGCGCGTCAAGCGCATATCAACGCGGGCCTGCCGAAAGAAAGCTCTGCTTGGGGCATCAACCAAGTGTGTGGCTCTGGCCTGCGCGCGGTTGCTCTGGCGGCACAACACATCCAACTGGGCGATGCGTCCATCGTTGCCGCTGGCGGCCAAGAAAACATGACTCTCTCTCCCCATGTGGCGCACCTGCGTGCCGGCCACAAAATGGGCGACATGAAATACATCGACTCCATGATCCGCGATGGTCTTTGGGATGCCTTCAACGGCTATCACATGGGTCAAACCGCTGAGAACGTTGCTGAACAGTGGCAGATTTCGCGCGACATGCAGGACGAATTTGCTCTGGCGTCCCAAAACAAAGCCGAAGCCGCACAAAAGGCTGGCAAGTTCGACGACGAGATCACCCCATTCACTGTGAAAACCCGCAAGGGCGACATCGTTGTCGACAAGGATGAATACATCCGCCACGGCGCGACCATCGAAAACATGCAAAAACTGCGCCCAGCCTTTGTGCGCGACGGCGGCACCGTGACCGCGGCGAACGCATCTGGCATCAACGATGGTGCAGCCGCAGCGTTGCTGATGTCCGCCGACGAGGCCGAAAAGCGCGGCATCGAGCCTTTGGCCCGCATCGCGTCCTATGCGACCGCTGGTCTGGACCCATCCGTCATGGGTGTCGGCCCGATCTACGCGTCCCGCAAAGCGCTGGACAAAGCAGGCTGGTCTGTCTCCGATCTTGATCTGGTCGAAGCAAACGAAGCCTTCGCCGCGCAAGCCTGCGCCGTGAACAAAGACATGGGCTGGGATCCGGCCATCGTGAACGTCAACGGCGGCGCGATTGCAATTGGTCACCCAATCGGAGCCTCCGGCTGCCGCGTTCTGAACACCCTGCTGTTTGAAATGAAGCGCCGCGACGCGAAGAAAGGCCTCGCCACTCTTTGCATCGGTGGCGGCATGGGCGTCGCCCTCTGCGTCGAACGCCCTTAAGGCGAGCGACGTGTCTGCGAAAAAAATAGGCGTTCCGACCCCGGGACGCCTTTTTTGTTACAATGACGTGGCACTTGCTGCGTAAAAAAGCGAAGATAACTCCAGATTTGTCGCGACATAATATTGCACATCTCTGGGCTAAATTATAACAGTATTACCCGAACTGCACTTTTGGAGGACTATCATGGGAAGAGTTGCATTGGTCACCGGTGGCTCTCGCGGCATTGGCGAGGCTATTTCGAAAGCACTGCAAGCGCAGGGCTGCACGGTCGCGGCAACCTACGCGGGCAACGACGAAAAGGCCGCTGCCTTTACCGCGGAAACCGGCATTAAAACATATAAATGGAATGTTGCCGACTATGAGGCCTCTGCTGCGGGCATCGCGCAGGTCGAAGCGGACCTCGGCCCAATCGACATCGTGGTCGCAAACGCAGGCATCACCCGCGACGCGCCATTCCACAAAATGACGCCTGACATGTGGAACGACGTCATCAACACCAACCTGACCGGCGTGTTCAACACGATCCACCCTGTCTGGCCTGGCATGCGCGAGCGCAAATTCGGCCGCATCGTCGTCATCTCTTCGATCAACGGCCAGAAAGGCCAGTTCGCACAGGTCAACTATGCGGCGACTAAAGCGGGCGATCTGGGCATCGTGAAATCTCTGGCGCAAGAAGGCGCGCGCGCGGGCATCACCGCCAACGCAGTCTGCCCGGGCTATATCGCGACCGAAATGGTTATGGCGGTGCCTGAGAAGGTGCGTGAGTCTATCATTGCTCAGATCCCAGCGGGTCGTCTGGGCGAGCCAGAAGAGATCGCGCGCTGCGTGGCCTTCCTGGCGTCTGACGACGCGGGCTTTGTCAACGGCTCCACAATCTCTGCAAACGGCGCGCAATTCTTCGTCTAAGCCGTTTTTCAGACCGAAAAACGAAAGGGCTGGTCATACGACCAGCCCTTTTTGCGTCTCGTAAGGCCCTTGGTGGAAAGGGTCAGCGGGACGGTGCCGTAAGTGTTCTGAACGCATCAAAACTCAGCGGCACATGGAGGTGGGAAAACACCCAGCGCAGCCCTTCGCGCAACATCGCGCCACGCGCTTCATGGGCTGCGTCAAAGGCCTGACGCTGGCGGGGGGTGGTTGCTGTCTCAATCATTTCGGCCTCCTTTGGGCTAAGCATTTCTGAACTGATGCCAATATGTGCCTTTCTCACAAAGGTGACAAACGAGACTTCTCACAGTTTCAATTTAGTTTTACTTAACCGACATGAGTGATCGCCTGCCCCCTTTAACCGCCCTACGCGCCTTTGAGGCCGCTGCGCGCCATATGTCCTTTGCCAAGGCCGCCGATGAATTGAATGTGACGCCAGCAGCGTTGTCGTTTCAGATCAAGTCACTCGAAGAGCATCTGGGCCAGCCGCTCTTTATCCGTCTCAACCGGGCGGTCGAGCTGACACCTGCTGGCAAAACTCTCGCGCCCGGCGCCACCGAGGGGTTTCAGGCCCTGATCGCGGCGTGGACGTCAACTCGCCGCCTGAGTGACGACACCACCCTGACGGTTTCCGCAGGACCTTCCCTGACAGCCAAATGGCTTGCGCCCCGCCTGTTGGATTTCGCCCGCAGCCATCCGGAAATCGATCTGCGCATTTCGGCCACTCTCAAACGGATCGACCTGAGGCGTGATCAAGTCGATGTCGCCTTGCGCTTTGGCTATGATAGCGGCGATGAGTTCTATTCCGTGCCCGCCCGCAAAGAATGGATGTCGCCCGCCATGACCCCCGCCATGGCCGAGGCCTATCCCACACCAGAAAGCCTGAAAGACGCGCCTCTGATCGTAGACAGCTCGATTGATTTCCTGTCGCCACCTTGCGATTGGAACAATTGGTTCAAGTCGATTGGCATCGACTACACCCCCAGCCGCACCATCACGTTTTCCAATGCAGATCACGCCATCGAAGCCGCAGCTACCGGCGTCGGCGTGGTCCTGGGCCGCCGCCCCCTGATGATCAAAGATGTGCTCGACGGACGGCTAGTGGTCCCCTTCAAACAAGCCATCGAGACCGAGGCGCGTTTTCGCTTCGTCTGCCTGAAAGGGGCCGAAAAACGACCTCATATTCGCGATTTCAGGGATTGGTATCTCGCCGAAATCGAAAAGACCGCGCATATTTGGGGAGACATGCAAATCACCCCCGTGACGGAGCTTTGAATGACCCGCCAACGCGCCACCGCTATTGGATTTATCGCTGTGCTGCTATGGAGCTTTCTGGCGCTTTTCACGGTTGGCTCAGCGCCTGTCCCGCCCTTGCAACTGAATGCGATCTGTTTTGGGATTGGCGGTAGTCTCGGTCTCATCTGGACCCATTTTAGCGGAGGCCTCGACCAGCTGCGCAAGATCCGCTGGACCGTTTACGCCTTTGGAACGCTGGGCATCTTTGGCTATCACGCCCTCTATTTCTCGGCACTGCGCCTTGCCCCCGCCGCCGAGGCCGGCCTGATCGCTTATCTCTGGCCGCTCTTGATCGTGCTCTTCTCTGGCCTCTTGCCCGGAGAACGACTGCGTCGCGGCCATTTGCTCGGAGGTGTTTTAGGGTTTGCCGGGGCGGCTCTGATCATTCTTGGTGGCGGCGCAAATTTCTCACCCGAGAACCTGCCCGGCTTTGCCCTCGCCATCGCCTGCGCTTTGACATGGTCGAGCTATTCAATACTGTCACGACGCCTGGGATCGGTGCCAACAGCCTCCTTCGCCGTCTTCTGCCTTGCCAGCGCCTTGCTATCGTTCGGCTTGCATCTGAGCCTAGAGACGACGCAATGGCCGACTACGCAACTTGGATGGCTTTCTGTTCTTGCCCTTGGCCTCGGCCCGGTGGGCGCGGCCTTCTATGTCTGGGACATTGGGGTCAAACAGGGGGATATTCAGCTTTTGGGCACAAGCTCATATGCCGCGCCACTCCTATCCACGGTCGTGCTGATTCTCGCAGGGGTTACAGAGCCAAGTTGGTCGCTGGGTGCCGCAGCACTTTTGATCACAGGAGGCGCTGTCATCGCCGCCCGCGCGAACACTTAGGCGTCCGGGCCCAGAGGGCCCGCCGCCCTATGGGAATCGGCTTACGCTTGAAGCCGTGTAATTTCTTCTTTTAGCTTAAGTTTTTGTTTCTTCATTTCCGCGATGGAAAAATCGCTGGAGCCGGGGGAGCGTTGCTCTTGTTCGACCTGTTGGGAGAGGGTTTCGTGTTTCCGTTTCAGTTCTTCCAAATGCGAGCTCACACTCATGGCAGCCCTCCTCTCTGAGTTTCTATGTTAAGGTCTTGATTGCAGCACAGATCCCTCAACCTGTCACGCTGCAGGTGCGAAAAATCCACAAGAAAGTCAGTTTCCGCCGATCCCTCGGGACGTCTACGCTTTCATCTTGCCCAAAATACTCTCGCCGAAGGCAAGCCCGCAAAGCGGGGTTAATCCGGCATCCCAAGCGGAG
>JABSOU010000158.1 GCA_013215215.1 Cognatishimia sp.
GTGATCATGGGTCCATGCGCGGGTGGGGCGGTCTATAGCCCAGCGATGACCGACTTTATCTTTATGGTCAAAGACACGTCCTACATGTTCGTCACCGGTCCTGACGTTGTGAAAACTGTGACAAATGAGGTTGTTACAGCTGAGGAGCTGGGTGGCGCGTCTACCCACACCAAGAAATCCTCCGTTGCCGATGGCGCTTTTGAAAACGACGTCGAAGCGCTGCGCGAAGTGCGCAACCTCGTGGACTTCCTGCCGCTGAATAACCGCGAAAAGCCTCCGGTGCGTCCGTTCTTTGATGATCCGGCGCGGATTGATGAGTCTCTGGACACGCTGGTGCCGGAAAACCCGAACACGCCTTATGATATGAAAGAGCTGATCCATAAGATCGCTGACGAGAGCGATTTCTATGAGATCCAAGAAGACTACGCGAAAAACATCATCACCGGCTTCATCCGTATGGAAGGCCAGACCGTAGGTGTTGTCGCAAACCAGCCGATGGTTCTGGCGGGCTGTCTGGATATTGATAGTTCTCGCAAGGCGGCGCGCTTCGTGCGCTTCTGCGACTGTTTTGAGATCCCAATCCTCACGCTTGTTGACGTTCCAGGCTTCCTGCCGGGCACCTCTCAGGAATATGGCGGCGTTATCAAACACGGTGCAAAACTGCTCTTTGCCTATGGCGAAGCCACCGTGCCGAAGGTGACTGTGATCACCCGCAAGGCTTATGGCGGTGCGTATGACGTTATGGCGTCCAAACACCTGCGGGGCGATTTCAACTACGCATGGCCATCTGCCGAGATCGCTGTGATGGGCGCGAAGGGCGCGACCGAGATTATCCACCGCGCCGACCTAGGCGATGCGGATAAGATCGCAGCCCACACCAGGAACTATGAAGACCGTTTCGCGAACCCATTCGTGGCCGCCGAGCGGGGCTTTATTGACGAGGTGATCATGCCGCAATCCACGCGTCGCCGTGTGGCCCGGGCTTTTGCGTCCCTGCGCAATAAGAAACTCGAGAACCCTTGGAAAAAGCACGACAATATCCCGCTCTAAGCGGCTGATATCGTAGCGAAAAGGACTGAACCCGTGGCCAAAGCCAAGTGGCATACCCTAAAGGACGGAGACGTGCTGACCCTCGCACGTCATCTGCCGGCGCGTTTTGACGTTGCGGCGGAAACCACCGTGCGTGCGGGATCTGCCATGCGGCTGGCGCATCAGGTGCGTCAGGACATGTGGCGTGCGTTACAGTCCTTGCGCGGCTTCTCTCCGGTGGTTCAGATCACGCGCCAGGATGGGGTAATGCACATCAAAGCGGGTGGCGCGGTTCATGGTGTGCTGCCCAAAGCTGCGACCGAGGCCAAGATCGCGGCGCTTTTGACGTCGCCAGACTACATCCGCCGATGGGAGCGCTTCGCAACCAAGAAGGGGGTGGCCCATGCGTAGCCTTGCCCTCATTGCTGCGGTCCCCATGCTCATGCAAAGCTGTGAGAAAGAGGCCGAGACCGCCTCGGATATCCCCTCTGGTTTCAATCACAGTCTGTTTGAGACGCTTGATGACGTGATGCCCGACGGCAAACGCGTGATGCGTTTGCGCTACGTCGCAGAGGATATGACGGCCGAGGATCACCAAAAGGTCGCCGAGGATTTCGCAGCCCTTTGCGCCCGCGATGCCCTGCCACGTCAGGCCGAGGCGCAGCCGCCCTATGATCAGGCCGTGATCTCTCTGGCCAATAAAAAATCTGAATTCGGAGTGTTCAATCCAGACGTCACCCAGTATTTCGAGGCTTTCACCTTGGAAAACGACACCTGTATCTGGGAGGCATTCTGATGCGGACACAAAACCTAGGGGTCAAAACCCCAAATCGGCGCGTTCTTGCGTCTTTCGCACCACAGGGCAGAGCCTCTCTGTCTAATTGTTTTATTTTCGGGCTAAAATCCGGTATATTCGGCCTTGGATACGTACGACTTACCTCGTGCTCCAATCTGAGGCAGGCAGGGGAACAATCCTCTGTTCAAAATAAAAGATATACTAGGAGAAACAGATGTCTAAGAGCATCAAGTCCATTCTGGCGCTCAGCGTCGTTGTCGTTGTCGCAGCCTGCGCCAAAGAGCCGGTTGATGAATTCGTTGTGGTCGACCCGGCCCCAATCTCGACCGAGCCAACCCACACGGGTAAATACAAGTAAGACTTTCGGGCGGGCGGCTGGCCAATTTGGTCAGGCTCCTGCCCACCTCGCACCTCGCGTTTCTCTGACGCTTGGAGGTGCAGCATGATCAAGCATCGTGGTTTCCCAAGCCGTCTTCCCGGCACGGATTTTCAATTCACCATTCGTCGTCCCAACCCCAAAGGCGTCACCGCCATCATCAAGCGTGAGCGCTTTAAGGATCGCAAATACGCGGATCGCCGTGCGGACCTTGGCTTTATGCAGGCCCTTTGGGAGGCCTTTGGCACCGAACCCTTTGAACGCGGCAATCTGGATGCGGGGCGTCTGTCCTGGCTTTTTGGCCGCGAAGTCAAAGCCTATGATCCCGAGACATTTGACCCCGAAGATTACGAAGCGCTTTTGATCATTGACGAGAACGTCGCACGGTCGTCTTTCCCTGACGCAATCGATGGGGATGGTATCCTGTGATCTCTGCTGCGCGCATATCCTTTGGGCCTCGGCACAGTCTTGCCGATAGGCTTGCGGGTGCGCGCAAAAGCTTGCGCAAGGGGGCCGCTTCTTTGACGTTGGGCCCAGATTTGGGCATTCAAAAAGGGGCAGATCAGACATGCGACTTCTCAAAATCACAGCCGTCCTCGGCTTTGGGCTTGCACTTACCGCCTGTGGCGACACGGCGTTGGAACAAGGCCTGCTTGGCGCGGGTGCAGGCGCGGCGGGCGCAATCATCACGGGCGGTGACGCAGCCACAGGCGCGGTCATCGGCGGCGCGGGCAACCTTGCCTACTGCCAGACCTACCCGGACCGTTGTAGGTAAACAGACACCCGTCTTCGGACGCAGATTTTCGTATTTGGCTGTCGGCACCCATCGTGCCGATGGCCTTTTTTGTTTCGACGCGCTGGGCGCGTCGGCTCGAACAGGAAGGACCCCCTATGTTTGATAAGATCCTGATCGCCAACCGCGGCGAAATCGCCTGCCGCGTCATCAAGACCGCGCGCAAGATGGGCATCAAGACCGTAGCGATCTATTCGGACGCCGACAAAAACGCGCTGCACGTCAAGATGGCAGACGAAGCGGTCCACATCGGCCCTCCGCCAGCGAACCAGTCCTATATCGTGATCGACAAGGTCATGGCCGCGATCAAGGAAAGTGGTGCACAGGCAGTACATCCGGGCTATGGCTTCCTGTCTGAAAACGCGAAATTCGCCGAGGCGCTTGAGGCGGCTGGCGTTGCTTTCATCGGCCCGCCTAAGGGCGCGATTGAGGCGATGGGGGATAAGATCACCTCTAAGAAAATCGCCCAAGACGCCAATGTGTCTACCGTGCCAGGCTATATGGGTCTGATCGAGGACGCGGATGAGGCGGTTAAGATCTCGAATGAAATCGGCTATCCGGTGATGATCAAAGCCTCTGCCGGTGGCGGCGGCAAAGGCATGCGGATTGCCTGGAACGATGAAGAAGCGCGTGAAGGTTTCCAGTCGTCCAAGAACGAAGCGGCGAACAGCTTTGGCGATGACCGAATTTTCATTGAAAAATTCGTCACCCAGCCGCGTCACATCGAAATTCAGGTACTTTGCGACGCCCATGGCAATGGCGTCTATCTGGGCGAGCGTGAATGTTCCATTCAGCGTCGGAACCAGAAGGTTGTCGAAGAAGCGCCGTCGCCCTTCCTGGATGAAGCCACCCGCAAAGCGATGGGCGAGCAATCTGTCGCTCTGGCCAAAGCCGTGGGTTATGCCTCCGCTGGCACGGTGGAATTCATCGTTGATGGCGAGAAGAACTTCTACTTCCTTGAGATGAACACCCGTCTGCAGGTGGAACACCCTGTGACCGAGCTGATCACGGGCGTCGACCTAGTGGAACAGATGATCCGCGTCGCAAACGGCGAGCCGCTAACCATCACTCAGGACGATGTGACCCTGACCGGTTGGGCGATTGAAAACCGCCTCTATGCCGAGGATCCTTACCGGAACTTCCTGCCCTCCATCGGCCGTTTGACCCGCTACCGTCCACCCGCCGAGAACCCAGATTACACTCCGGGTACCGCAGCGGGAACTGTTGGTGATGTGGTCGTGCGCAATGATACCGGCGTCTATGAGGGCGGCGAGATCAGCATGTATTACGACCCGATGATCGCGAAACTCTGCACTTGGGCGCCGACCCGCGAGGCCGCGATCGAAGCGATGCGCGTGGCGCTGGATAGTTTTGAGGTCGAAGGCATCGGTCACAACCTGCCGTTCGTGGCAGCCGTGATGGATCACCCGAAATTCGTGTCAGGCGACATGACCACGGCCTTTATCGCCGAAGAATATCCGGATGGATTTGAAGGCGTTGAGCTGCCCGAGGCCGACCTGCGCAAGATCGCAGCGGCGGCGGCAGCGATGAACCGAGTCTCTGAGATCCGCTCAACCCGCGTTTCTGGCCGCATGGACAACCACGAGCGCCGTGTTGGCTCAGAGTGGGTGGTGTCCTTGCAAGGCGATGATTTTCCAGTGGAAATTTCTGCGGACGCAGAGGGCTCTTCGGTCAAATTTGAGGATGGCGAGACCCTGCGGGTCGCGTCAGACTGGACCCCAGGCGATCAGCTGGCTGAGCTAACTGTGAACGGCGCGCCACTGGTTCTGAAGGTCGGCGCGATCACCTGTGGCTTCCGTATTCGCAGCCGTGGCGCGGATCTCAAGGTCCATGTGCGCAGCCCACGCGAGGCTGAGTTGGTGAAATACATGCCAGAGAAGCTGCCGCCGGACACCTCGAAACTTCTGCTCTGCCCAATGCCGGGTCTGATCGTGAAGGTCGACGTTGAAGTGGGCGACGAGGTCCAAGAGGGCCAAGCGCTCTGCACCGTTGAGGCGATGAAGATGGAAAACATCCTGCGCGCCGAAAAGACCACCGTTGTCACGAAAATCAACGCTGCAGCGGGCGACAGCCTCGCGGTGGATGACGTGATTATGGAGTTCGAATAAGGGCTTATGCTGACGCCAGCGACATATCAAAGACTTGCGCGCGGGGGTTACTCGTCCCCGCGACGGTCTCTGATTTCCTGCTGGCGCATGGGCATTTTGTCGATGACGCGGCCCAGTTCGCGCACATCCCACGGGAAGGGTTTGCGCAGCTTCACGCCGCCGTCCTTGCCGATGAGCACCATCATGAACCCGCGCGGGCGTAACTCGATGCGCAGGTCTGATTTAGCGGCGGGGTCGGTGTCGGTGAGAACGACGACATCCCGCTCGCGCAGCGCGTCGATTTGGTCCTCTAGCAAAGCGATTTGCTCGATGAACCGCGGATCGGCGGGGCTGTCGGCAAAGACAATCACCGGACGGTTTGTCCAGAGAAAACTCTCAATCGGGGCGGGGTCCGTCAAAAAGACGGGGGCCTCTTCGGTGACCTCATCGGCGGATGCGGTGGACCCCAAGAGGGCTGCGAAAACAACGGCTAAGCCATGGCGTACAGAAGTGCTCATGTCTGCCAATATAGGCGCATTTGATGCGATTGCGATGGTTTCGCCTCGCGCCTCACAGAAATTTATGAAGACGCGGATCCCCGCGCAGAGGATAGTCACATGACGACGAAAAAAGACTGGGAAG
>JABSOU010000159.1 GCA_013215215.1 Cognatishimia sp.
GCGCGCATGGGGTGATCGAACTGGCCGGAGCCGTCAATGTGATGGGCGATGCTTATGAGGGGTATAAACAGGCCTCTGCAGAAGCGATCATCCAAGCCGCGCCCGATGTGATCATTATGATGACAGGTCGGGGCAATCATGCGAGCAAAGAAGCAGAGATCATGGCAATTCCCGCGATTTCGCAGACGCCCGCGGGTCAGATTAGTGCATTCGCCTTGGTGGATTCAGCGGCGCTTGGTTTCGGTCCGCGAACCCCTGAGTTGCTGGCAGACCTTCGGGCAAACATTCTGGCCGAGATCTCTGAGTAACCATGAACCTTGCCACGGCGTATAAGGCGACCCTGTCCGCCCCAGCGGGCGACCGGCGGGCGAAAGCGGCTTTTGTACGCCTTGGCCTTATCGCCTTATTGATCCTGTCGATCTTGCTAAGCCTCGGATGGGGCGCGGCCGGAGATACGGATGTCATCGGAGCGCTGCTTGCAGGCGTTGGGATCGGAGAGGCAAGCCTTCGCGACATGACTATCATTTGGGACATCCGAATGCCACGTGTCGCGACAGGCGTCCTTGTTGGTGCGTCGCTTGCAGTGGCAGGTGCCGTGATGCAGGGACTCTTTCGTAATCCTTTGGCTGACCCCGGTCTTGTCGGGGTCAGCGCTGGGGCAGGGTTTGGCGCGGTGGCAGCCATTGTCCTTGGGGGGCTTCTTCCTTTCTTTATTTTGGATCTCGTTGGCAGCTATTTGGTGACCTTCGCAGCCTTCTTGGGCGGTTGGGCCTCGACCTTGCTGCTGTACGGAGTGGCGACCCGCGGCGGTCACACATCAGTGGCGACAATGCTGCTTGCAGGAATCGCCTTGGGCGCGCTGACGGGGGCCTTGACCGGGTTCATCGTTTATCTGGCCACCGATGATCAACTTAGGGATCTGACGTTTTGGGGCATGGGCTCTATTGCGGGATCGACCTGGCCAAAGTTCTTTGCTGCAGCACCTATCATTGCGGCAGCGTTGATCGCTGCGCCTTTCCTTGCGCGGTCGTTGGATGCGCTGGCTTTGGGTGAGTCCGTGGCCAGCCACATCGGCATCGACACACAGAAGATGAAACGCATCGCGATTATGACTGTTGCTGCTTCGGTCGGGGCGTCGGTGTCAATTACCGGGGGTATTGGGTTCATAGGCATCGTGGTGCCGCATCTTTTGCGTTTGGTGCAAGGGCCAGAACATAAGAACTTGCTGCCGAATTGCGCCCTTCTGGGGGCGATCGTTCTGTTGGTGGCTGATATGATCGCGCGCGTAATCGTCGCGCCTGCCGAATTGCCAATTGGCATTATCACGGCTGTTTTAGGCGGCCCGTTCTTCCTTTGGATTTTGCTGCGCAATCGCGGCGTGCTGGATATGTGATGCAGGTCATAGCGAAAGACATAAGCGTTCAATTCGGCGGCTTTCAGGCGCTGAACAAAGTGTCTTTTCAGGCAAAGGCTGGCACGTTCTCGACCATCGTGGGGCCGAACGGATCAGGTAAAACCACGCTTCTGCGCGCGATGACCGGTGATCTTGCCTATGAGGGTGACATCAGTATGAACGGCCTGCCAGCCCGCTCGACCAAAACGCTTGAGTTGGCGCAAATCCGAGCGGTTCTGCCCCAATCCAGCACCATCGCATTCCCTTTCACGGTTCTGGAACTTGTGCGGCTTGGGCTCACCGCGGGGCTTTCGAGTACGCAGACCGACAACCTCGAAGCCTTGGTGCATCTCGCGCTCAACAAAGTCGGTCTGAGCGGATATGAAGGCCATCTGGTGCAAGAATTGTCAGGCGGACAGCGCCAGCGCGCACAGCTTGCCCGCGTTCTCGTCCAGGTGTGGGAGCCGATACTGAATGGGCAGCCAAGATGGCTGTTTCTGGACGAGCCGGTCTCGGCTCTGGATATTGGTCATCAGTTGCTCATCATGCAGATCGCCCGGGAGTTTGCCGAGGCCGGAGGCGGAGTTGTTGCGGTTATGCATGACTTGAACCTCACGGCGATGTTTTCTGATCAGGTGACGCTTTTAGCTCAGGGGGAATGCGTTGCGAGCGGGGCGCCGAAGGAGGTGTTGACGGATTTGAACCTGTCCACCTCCTACGGCTGCGCTCTGCGGACGAACACACCACCACCTTTTGAAGGCCCTTGGATTTTGCCCCAAGCCGCACAGTGGCGTGGGCACTAGGTCTATCGGCTTTCAATAAAGACCGAGTATGAACGCTGTGCTCCAGCAGGTGGTTTTGGAAAAGGCGCGGCTTTCTTGATGATGCGCAACGCCGCCTGATCGAGTTTCGCAGATCCTGAGGACCGCGAAATGCGGGCGGCCTCAAGCCCTCCACTCGCCGATATTCTGAAGGATACTTGCGCGCGCCCCTTGCTGCGCACACGCGGTCGTGAAATGCGTTGAATACGGCGCAGGACCTGACCGGGGTAGTTAGATGCAGCTTTGTTGCCAATCTCTTGTGACTTGCCGGAGGTGCCTGCCGAAGGGGATGTGGACTGCTCTGAACCATCTCTTTGCCCTGCGACCGCGGCAGTAGAGGCGACACTTGGCTTGGCCTTTGGTTTGGGTGGGGGCTTGGGTTTCTGCGCTGCAGGCGCCGCTTTTGGGATCGCTTGCGCTTTCTGTGGTTCCGGTAGTGGTTCAGCTTTTTGGGGCTCGACTTGCTTTGCTTTGATCACCGTTGGGTTGGCAGGTTTGTTTTCGGCAAGCGATTTCGTCGCCGAAGCTGGCTCCGTCGGGCTTTGAAGAGCTTGTCTATTGGATGGTTCAGACGTCACGGCCATAACGGGTGTTGCCTGGGAGACCGGCGTTGCAGTCATCGGCCTTTGCGGCTGTGCAGGCCTGACTGCCGTCATAGTGTGCGCAGGCGTTGCGCGCGCGCTGGTTTCGGCTGACACCGGCTGGATCGGAAAGACCGCCTGATGAATTGGCTGCGCGGGTTCTGGGCGCTCCGCTGAGATCAGGTCAGGTTGGTCAGGTTGAGCGACGCTGGCCGCCAGATCCGCAAAAGACGTTCCGAGTTTCGCAGTAGAACCGCCACTGGAGCCTTCGATTTCAATCGGATCATCGCCAAAGAGCTGTCCGATCAAAAACAGGTGCCCCGCAATCGCCAACGCAAGGGACATGGACTTTGCACCGTGGCCTGTTTGGATCATTGCAGTCCTCTTTCTGTCACGATCAGGATCTGCTCGGCCCCCGCTGCACGTAGATGTTTCCCAAGTTCGACAAGGTCATGCGCTGAGAGGTCGCGATCCGGCACGATCCGCAGAAACGGTTCGCTGTTGTCGCGCAACTCCATGAACTGTGCTGTATCCGCGATAGCCTCGCCGCGAAAACTCAGTCCGCCGTCAGAGTGAACGACCAGCGCAGATTGCGGCGGCGCGTGGTCCAGATCAGCCGTGGAGACCAACTTCAGATCGCTTTCGAGGGGCGGCGCCAAAGTGCCTGCGACCAGAAAGAAAATCAGCATCAGGAACACGATGTTTATCAAAGCAATCGTAGGTTCAGCTTTGCGGCGATTAGGTCTCATTGGCGCCCCAAAATTGTTGGCTCTACCCCTTTCACAGCCCTCAGGGCCACCAGAAGGTCTGTGAGCCTTTGGGCTGTCACATCCTCTTGCATCGACACCATGAGTACGTGTGGGGCTGAGGGGTCAAGGCCTTGAAAAGGTGAAGCATTCGTAAGTGTGGAAAGTGTGGTTTCAGTTGCGTTCAAACGCAGAGTTTCCGCCCCCAACTGCAAAAACAACGGCGGTTTATCAGTTGGCGTGCCTCCTCCAGCACCGCTTGCGAGTTCGACTTCTGAGAATTTTGAGAAGGTCGAGGACAGCATGAAAAACAGCAGCAACAGGAAGATGACATCAATGAGGGACGTCATCGACAACCGTCGCCGAGAGCGTTGCCTACGCAGCATTGCGAGTCTGCACCATTTCAGCAGAGTTATCCCGGCTTGGGTTCAGAATGGTCTGTAGCGCGCGTTCCGCAAACACCCGCTCGGCGTCCATACGGCCTTCAAACCAGCTCAGGACCAATGAGGTTGGCATAGCCACGGCAAGCCCCACAGCCGTCGTCATCAAGGCGACCCAAATGCCACCGGCCAAGATCTGCGGATCCACTTGAGCACCAGCATCCTGCAATGCCTGAAAGGCTGAGATCATGCCCAGAACCGTGCCAAACAGCCCCAGCAAAGGCGATAGCTGCGACACCGTATCAAGGAACCGAAACCCACCCTCTAGCCGCGCAAATCGGGTTTCCGCCTCAGCGTGCAAACGATCAGAATCCGAGCCGTCCTGCATTGCCATCGAGACAAGCTGTTTCAGATAGCTGCGGGATCGAGACACCTGCGCCTTGGCCCCAGCGATATCGCCCATATCCCACAATTCCAGCGCCGTCTTGAGTGCGCGATGTTGCCCCACATGAGCCACGCGCATTTGCCATAACTTTAGCAATACTACCGTTGCAGTCAGTACAGAGATCACCAGCAACATCAGAACCACAGGCCCGCCCAGTTCCGCGATCTGGCGCAATGCGTCAACCATTCCGGTCATCCCGACACCTCGATATGTGTGCGTGATGACAAGGACAGCGCCTTGTCGCAGATCTGTGGGGTCAGATCCTTCCCTTCACAGGTCGTTGCTCCGTTAAAGAGAATATGCCCGATGGCATCGCATTGCGTGCCTGAGATCAAAAACTGCCTCACGCGAGTGCGATTGGCCGGAAGGGTTCCAAAGTCAAACAAGCTAAGTTGAGACACATGCCCGGATGTATCAAGGATCACAGTCTCAAAGATGGCAGAGTTTAAGTCGAGATCCATTTCGTTGTTTATCAAGAACGAAAGATTACAGCCGCTCTCAACCGATTGGGCCGTATTCACTTCGATAGAAAAAGGCGAGTCGGCATAGACGGCGGACGAAAAAAAAGCACTGACTACTGCTGAAACGAAGATTTTCATCGGATAAGTCCAACACATAGAACTCTGATTCTATCTGGCGTTGGCCTTGGGCCAGTGTGCTGGATGCTGCACATGTTAAAATCACGGAAACGCGTGTAACTCAATCCCAAAAGAAAGGTAGGCAGTTTATCCCGAGGCAAACGGGATCAGTGATAAATATTGAAGCGCTTTGCGGATCTTCTATTTTGGAACCAACGAATGGTCATTGAGACACGGCGGAATGTTGTGCAAATAGCCGGGTTACTTGCGACATTGACTTCCGGCATCGTCGAAATGATGCCACTGCGGCGAGTATCTTATGCGCGCAAGCTTCCGCCTCGCTTCAAATCCGGCGTGCAGTTCGCCATCTCCCTTCATCCAAGAATAAAGGCGTAGACTTTCGTCTGCGCCCTGCGCCCTGCGCCAATCGGCCGGGCTCACATGTTCGACGTGCTCTGGAGGGGTCGCTTCATCTTCATTGTTGCGCAGGCTGCGATTGTGCTGTTGTGCCTCGCGTGTGGCTTTCGCGCGCAGTACCCCGCGTGTCAGACTCGCCTACGCTATCTTGAGCATGTTCATAGTCTCGGATCAAACCGTGCCATTGAAGAAGAACAGGCAAACGTGGTGCGTCGTATATTCTCAGAATTTGCGTTTGGAAAATCACCACA
>JABSOU010000160.1 GCA_013215215.1 Cognatishimia sp.
CGATCAAGAATGGAACCAAATGGCTGGCGAGCGCCGATGTGCGCCCGACGCGTCAACGTGTTGCGCTTGCGTCTTTACTGGTGGGCGATGGCATGGATCGCCACGTCACAGCCGAGAGCCTGTTTGACGACGCGCGCGGCGTTGGTGAAAGCGTGTCTTTGGCGACGGTCTACAATACTCTGCGCGCCTTTTGTGATGCGGGGCTGATGCAGGAAATCACGGTGGATGGCTCTAAGAGCTATTTTGACACCAATATTTCCGACCATCCGCATTTCTTCTGGGAAGATGATCGTGTGTTGACCGATGCGCCTGCCGAGCAGCTTAAGATCGTTCAACTGCCGGAAGCACCAGCGGGTGCCGAGATCTCTAAGGTCGACGTCGTCGTGCGTCTGCGCCGGAAGTAATCTGTTTTCTTAGAAATTAGCGATCAGGGCGACGTCAGTCGTTCCAACGTTGCTCGTAGTCGGTCTGATACGCCCGTTTGGCACGTTTTGGCGTCAGGGGTTTGCGCACCACGTAGTGAATGATCAAAGGCGCTCCGGCGGGCAGTTCGCCTTGAACGCGCGGTCGGCGTCCGGTTTGCGTCGGATCGCTCACGCGGGCGGTCTGATTGGCAAGGGCAGGGCGGAGCGGCTGGAGTAGAACGTCCAATACCTCATAGCCGCGCGCGTTTTGCCAATAGCCAAAGATCATCTCGGGGCAGATCTGATAAAACCCGTGATTTATCAAGTTGTTACAAGGGGATTGCCCGATCAGAACGCCTCCGGGTTTCAGCGCCTTGTCGATGTTCTTATAGGCGGTGGGCAGGTCGAAAATATGCTCACAGGTGCCCCCGTCGTAGATCACGTCAAACTGCGCCACTAGCTCTTTGGGCAGTTTTTGGGACAGGTCACAGACGATGGAAGCGTTTTCAAAATCGGAATAATCGATCGAGTCGACCTGCGAAAACCCAAGCTGATGAAACAGGGCTTCGGAATAGGCATCTTCCGCATTGTGCAGCAGATCCTCTGACACGCCTGGCAAATGCTCTTCAAGCACCTTTGACAGTAACTTTGCCGAGGCTCCACGGCGCGAACCGACCCAGGTCTGGCGCCCGAGCATCGCAAAACGCCCACTGAGGTCGTGGGTTTTCACCGTTTNAATAAGCCGGGCAACGAGCGTGTCAGGAAGCGCCATTTACGCAGCACCGAAAGGGGTTAGAACCACTGACCCGGCTCCATCAANCCAAGGTCCATCAATTGACGAGAGTGCCATTCAAACGGCACAGAATTATGCCACTTGAAGCTCTTGATGTCATAGGTAGAGCCCGCGTTGGTCTTCAGCGCCTTGGCCGCGCGGAAGGAACAGACAGACGCCGTCAGATTGCTGTGCCACGCGCAGCTGTAGGTGTTCATTTCCTCGTCTGAGAACGTGAAGTCCGGACGCAGGTAAACGCCTGGTGTTGCTCGGAAAATCGAAATTCTGTCGATCTTACGTTTGGCCTTGGGAATATGCTCTTCAAACCGCCAGCGCAGCCCGCCATAGAAGTCCAATTGGCGTTCTTTGGGATGATTGTGGTTCTCAGGATCTGGCCGCGCCAATGCATAGTAGCCAGCCTTGTCCATCATCGCCCCTTCGATGGTCACCGCATCCCGATGCTGGTGCAGGTTTTCCGCATAGAGGTCGACCACATAGGTCAACATTGCCGAACGGCGCTCTTCGGCGTGAAAGGCCAGCATTTCGCCAATGCTGCGCGTCTCGCAGAACGGAAACAGAAGGTATTCGGCGTTAAAGCAGTAATAGAGCCACTGACCCGCGCAGGCCTCCGCGACCTCATTGACCGCATCGATCATGTCAGGGCCGCTCGCGGTCTCCATATCGATGCGGATGACCATCTCGGCGACATCATGCGCCAGTTTGAAACCGCTTGGCATAAAGGCCAGCACTTGCTTGAACCCGATGTCCTTGTGGTGGCGCAGGGTGGTGTCTAGCTCCACATCGTCTTCGGCAAAGATCAGGGCAAGCGGGCCTTTGGCGACAAGACCCGCATCGGATTTCAATAGCTCGGCAAAACTCGTGAACTGCATCGGTGCCTACTTTTGATTTTTGCTAAAAGTTATCGAAATCGCGTCTTATTGCAAGCGTCACGCATCGTGGTATAGGGAGGCGCTCTGGATTTTAGAGGTAAGATCATGGCCGACCCCAAGAAGCTCTTTATCAAGACCTATGGCTGTCAGATGAATGTCTATGACAGTGAACGCATGGCCGAGGCTATGGGTGGGGCAGGCTATGTGACCACGGAAACGCCTGACGACGCGGATATGATCCTGCTGAACACCTGCCACATTCGCGAGAAGGCGGCCGAGAAGGTTTATTCCGAATTGGGCCGCTTTAAGGGGCTGAAGGCCGAGAAGCCTGATCTGAAGATCGGCGTTGCGGGCTGTGTCGCACAGGCCGAGGGCGAAGAGATCATGCGCCGCCAGCCTTTGGTGGATCTGGTCGTGGGGCCTCAGGCCTATCACCGTCTGCCTGAGATGGAAGAGAAGGCGCGTGGCGGGGCAAAGGCGCTGGATACGGATTTCCCCGAAGAAGACAAGTTTGAGAAACTGAAAGGCCGCGGCAAGGCCAAACGCGCGCCGGCGGCGTTCTTAACCGTGCAAGAAGGCTGCGATAAATTCTGTGCTTTCTGTGTGGTGCCTTATACGCGCGGCGCAGAAGTCAGCCGTCCAGCAGAACGCGTCCTGACCGAAGCGCGCGATCTTGTTGAACGCGGCGTGCGCGAGATCACCCTCTTAGGTCAGAACGTAAACGCATATCATGGCGACGGGCCAAAGGGCGGCACCTGGTCTTTGGCCGATCTGATCTGGGAACTTGATAAGGTCGACGGGTTAGAACGCATTCGCTTTACCACCAGCCACCCCAATGACATGCAAGACGATCTGATCGCGGCGCATGGCGAATGCAGCAAGCTGATGCCGTACCTGCACCTGCCGGTGCAATCAGGCAGCGACAAGATCCTCAAACGCATGAACCGCAGCCACACCGCCGAAAGCTATCTGCGCCTGATCGAACGCATCCGTGCAGCACGCCCGGATATCCTGATTTCTGGCGACTTCATTGTCGGCTTCCCTGAAGAAACCGAAGAAGATTTTCAGGACACGATGGCTCTTATCGAAGAGGTCAAATACGGCCAGGCGTTTTCGTTCAAATATTCGACCCGGCCCGGCACGCCCGCCGCAGAGCGCCCTCTGGTCGATGACGGAGAAGCCTCAGACCGGCTCTATCGTCTTCAGGCATTGATCACCAAGCAACAGCAAGAGATCCAGCAGTCCATGGTGGGTCGCGAGGTCTCTGTCATGTTTGAACGCAAAGGCCGACTTGAGGGGCAGATGGTCGGCAAGTCGGAATATCTGCATGCGGTGCATGTGGCGAACGCGGATGTAAATGTCGGCGATATCCGCGCCGTGAGAATCGTTGAAAGCAGCGCAAATTCGCTAGGTGGTGTCCTCGTTTGAGGTAACAAAAGTTAACCTTTCAGCTCGTTCCCTATATTTTCTTGGTGTTGCGCGGCTTTCTATGGTCGCCCACAATATCTTGTGGATTTCCCTTCACATGATCGGAAAATTTGCTACAGTACTGTCATGAATGATGTCGGCTCTTCCCTTGGCTGCTGCGGCCCGGGTGGCGTGCGACAGTGAGGGTAGTATCGTGGCAGATCATTTCAAAACCGGCCTGCGCCGTGCATTGGGGAGCATCGCAATTGCTGCGATCACATGCACCAGCGTTGCGACCACTGCGGTCGCGCAAGGCACCAAAACCATCCGAGGCGCGGAATATAAACCAACCATCTGGGTCGATCCCGATGGCTGTCAGCATTGGGTGATGGACGACGGCGCAGAGGGCTATATGACCCCGAATGTGAACCGTCATGGCATTCCAGTTTGCGACCATTCCAAACTCTGCGGCATGATGAATGCGGATCAGTTCTTTGCCTCTGGCAGCTATCGCATCACCAGCCAGGGCCGCGCGCGACTGGCGCAGTTCTTTCAGCAGAACGGCTCGGACGCTTATATCATTATCGGCCATACCGACAGCCGGGGCTCTGACGAAAGCAATATGAAGCTTTCGTTCAATCGCGCCGCAACCGTTGCAAATATCGGCACCAGCACTGGAGCGAATATTGTGGACGTGCGGGGCTATGGCGAGCGCATGCCGCGTGCCTCGAATAAAACATCCGTTGGACGCGCGGAAAACCGCCGCGTCGAAATCATGTGTCTAAATTGAGGGGAGCGACGATGAAACTGAAATCAACAGCACTCGCGCTCTTGGCGGCCACAGCGATTTCCGGCTGTGTGGAAACATTCGAAGGCGGAAAGAACATCACCGACCGTACCATCGACCAGGGCTTTGACGACAAGCATCTTAGCCAGCTTGTGGCAGGCATCTGGGTCGATCCAAACGGTTGTGACCACTGGATTATCGATGACGGTCTCGAGGGTTATCTCAGCCAGCGTCTTGATCGCTATGGCAAGCCTGTTTGCTCTGGCATCGCACCGCCAAACACGGCAACCGGCCCTTACAAAGAAGGGTCCAAGTTCCACGACAAGATATGATCCGATCTGGGATCACAGATCATTTCGCAAAAGACCGCGCGCATCCGCTCGCGGTCTTTTTTTGTAACTCTGGCGTGAATTTTGCCGCCAACTGCTTGCAGGTCTTTTGGAAAATTTGCAGGCTAAGACTCAGCCAACATTCAAAAAGGAGAGCTGCTTGGCCATAAGTGCCCTGACCCCGCCAACCTCTGGGGAAACATCGAAAGAAGTTCTGATCGAGTTCCCAGACAATCGCCTTTTGATCGACCTTTGCGGTGAATATGACCGCAATCTCGCGGATATAGAGCAGCAGCTCTCGGTTCAAATCATTCGCCGTGGTAACCAGCTGGCCATATTGGGCGAAGAGGCCCATCAAAAAGAAGCGGCCGAGGTCCTGCAGTCCCTTTACCAACGTCTCGAAACCGGCAAATCGGTCGAGCACGCGGATATCGATCGCGAGCTGCGTATGGGCGGGTCGGAAAAAGGCACCGGCGCGCGGGATGGCGACCAGATGGAGCTTTTCAAAGGCGGCAAGGTCGAGATCAAGACCCGCAAGAAGCTGGTTGAACCTCGGACAGACGCGCAAAAGGCCTATGTGCAGAACCTCTTCAAAAACGAGATGGCCTTTGGCATTGGCCCGGCAGGCACTGGTAAAACCTATCTGGCTGTGGCCGTTGGCGTGTCGATGTTTATCGGAGGCCATGTGGACCGCATCATCCTCAGCCGTCCAGCGGTCGAAGCGGGCGAAAAGCTTGGGTATTTGCCCGGCGATATGAAGGACAAAGTCGATCCCTATATGCAGCCGCTTTATGATGC
>JABSOU010000161.1 GCA_013215215.1 Cognatishimia sp.
ATGAATTCGTACGGTTACACTACGTAAACCTTAGATGTTTTTTAGGTGCTATCAAGAGTCGCGTTTGTATTTTTACACAATCTTCACAAATCCGCTCACGCGCTGTTGAAGGAAGGTGGGCAAAGTTGTGCAGCAATTAATTTGTCCTATGTTACACCTAAGACTGTCGCGTTTCGGGGACACGGCACTCAGGAGCAGAAATCCAAAAGGAGTTTTTTAGGTGAAACCAATCGCTGTTTCCGCACCCGTTCAAAATATCAGCCAGTTGCGTGTTCTGTGGCTCTCGGCCCTCGCGCTTATGTTTGTTCTGGCCCAAACCCTCGTGGCCCAAGCCCGCCCCGATAGCCTTGCCGACCTCGTCGAAGAGGTCAGCCCGGCTGTGGTCAATATTTCCACCTCAACCGTGGTCGCCAGCCGGTCCGGCCCGCAGGGCATCGTGCCCGAAGGCAGCCCGTTTGAGGATTTCTTTCGTGAATTTCAGGACCGTCAGGGCCAGGGCGATCAAAATCGCCCCCGCCGAAGCGCTGCTTTGGGCGCCGGGTTCGTGATCTCTGAGGATGGCTATGTCGTCACCAACAACCACGTCATCGAAGGCGCGGATGAGATCCTGGTCGAGTTCTTCTCTGGCGAAGAGCTGCCCGCGACTGTGATCGGCAAGGATCCAAACACCGACATCGCGGTTCTCAAAGTCGAAAGCGACACGCCGCTGCCGTTTGTCAACTTTGGCGACAGCGATGTGGCCCGTGTAGGTGACTGGGTCATGGCGGTTGGTAACCCGCTGGGTCAGGGTTTCTCTGTCTCTGCCGGTATCATTTCGGCGCGTAACCGTGCTTTGTCCGGCTCCTACGATGACTTTATCCAGACCGATGCGGCGATCAACCGCGGCAACTCGGGTGGTCCTCTGTTCAACATGGACGGCCAAGTGATCGGCGTGAATACCGCGATTCTGTCGCCCAATGGTGGCTCGATCGGCATCGGCTTTTCCATGGCCTCTAACGTGGTGACCAACGTGGTCGATCAGTTGCAAGAGTTCGGCGAGACCCGTCGTGGTTGGTTGGGTGTGCGCATCCAAGATGTGACCGAAGACATGATCGGCGCAGTTGATGGGCTTGAAACCGCTGCCGGTGCGATGGTGACGGATGTGCCTGATGGCCCTGCCAAGGATGCGGGTATCGAATCCGGTGACGTGATCCTGACCTTTGACGGAACAGACGTTGAGGACGTGCGCGGCCTAGTTCGCACCGTCGGCAACACCGCGGTCGGCAAAGCCGTTCGCGTGATCGTTCTGCGCGGTGGTAAAACCCAGACGCTTCTGGTGACCCTGGGCCGTCGCGAAGAGGCCGAAGCCGCTGTACCAGCCGCCCAGCCTGTGACCCCTGAAGAGCCCACCGAGAAAGACATGCTTGGCCTCACCGTCACGCCTATGACCGAAGAGCTGCGCACAGAGCTTGGTCTGGATGAGGGTGCCGAAGGTCTGGTGATCACCAACGTCGATGAGCTGTCCAAAGCCTATGAAAAAGGCATGCGCGCCGGTGATGTAATCACCGAGGCGAGCCAGCAGAAGGTAGTCTCTGTGTCCGATCTGGACGCACGTGTTGCTGAGGCTGAGGAAGCAGGTCGCAAGTCGATCCTCTTGCTTGTACGTCGCGGCGGCGAGCCTCGGTTTGTCGCGCTGGCGCTGGACGAATAAGACCGACATCAACTCATAAAAAAGGCGCCCTAAGCGGCGCCTTTTTTATTGGTCGGTTCGATTGGCCGTGATCAAGCCAAGCTGTCGACCGGTTTCCGAGGACAAAAGCCCCGAGTCGAGCCCATTGGCCGACTGATACCGCCGGATCCCCGCTCGGGTGCGCGCATCCATCTGGCCATTAATTGGTCCCCGATAGGCGCCACGCACTTGCAATGCGCGCTGAACCGAGGCGATGAACTCGGGCGTCAGCTCCTCAGGGCAGGGGGTCTCAAACCAGGTCTCACGCCGAGGTGTCACGATGCGTTGCTGCGTCTCTGTGCGATAGATCGCAGGCGTCAGAACAGAGCCATCTGCCATCAGCTCGGCAGGTTGCACCAGGATCTGCTCTTGCACCGTTTCAATCACCGCAGGGCGGATAGACTTCCCCCAGCAACTGCCGGGCCGTGCACCGGGTGGGCCGGGCTGATGTTCCAGCACGACTTCGGGTTCGTTAAAGCCCGCGAGACCAGAGGCGAAATCAGGCACAACCTCTGCGCAGCCCCAAAGGGCTGTTGCCAATACGCCAATCAAGAGTGGCCGAGGTCTCATCTGCTCGCCTTCGCGGTTTTTCCCTTTTTACCGCGTTTTAAGGCGCGTCAAAAGCTCTATTGCGCGGGCGTCTCGACATCGGCCTTCCAGGTGAGTCCCGGCTGCACCAACTGATCGAGCATGGGCGAGATGTCCTCAATCTTTTCCGCAATCACATGGGTCACGTTGTTTTCCCGCTGAATGCGCCCCGTAATGCGCAAAAGCCGCCCTGCGATGACCGCGCGCCTGAAGGCTTCATAGATCTTGCGCCAGACGACGATATTCACCACGCCGGTCTCATCCTCTAGCGTCAGAAAGATCACGCCGTTCGCCGTCCCCGGCCGCTGCCTCAGGATCACCAGACCGGCCACCGTCACCCGCGCGCCTTGTGGTGGCAGAACCAGTTGGCGCGCCATGATCGCCGAAGGCGGGCGCGGCCAGTTCGTGTCTGCAGATAAGGGACGGTGCGGGTGATGTGTCATGAGAACAAATATAGAACAAATTCATGCTGTCGCAAGCGTGACAGGAAACTGACGAAAACGGGCTGGCATAAGGGGGCTTGGCGCACTAACTACGAAAGGGAATCGCAAGGGAATACACGGAAATGGCAAAAATCACTTATGTCGAATTCGGCGGTACCGAGCACGTTGTAGAGGTCGCAAACGGCCTGACCGTGATGGAAGGCGCACGCGACAACAACATTCCAGGCATCGAGGCCGACTGCGGAGGCGCCTGTGCCTGCTCGACCTGCCACGTCTATGTGGACGAGGCCTGGGCCGACAAACTGTCGCCTATGGACGACATGGAAGAAGACATGCTGGACTTTGCCTTTGAGCCAAAGCCAGGCCTGTCGCGCCTGACCTGCCAGCTGAAAGTCAGCGACGCGTTGGATGGCCTCAAGGTCTTTATGCCTGAGAAGCAAATCTGATGATGGCGCAGGCGCGGCGTCTGGCGATGCGAGAGTGGCGCGGTGTCGCGCGCCGCGCGTTGCAGATGTCGCGCCTGTGGTCACTGGCTTTGGCGGCAAGCGTCTCGACGGCGCAGGCCGAAGTGGTTTCGGCCCGCTACCTAGAGCCGACGGATCGCTATGCCCATGGCGTACTTGGCGATGCTATCGAATGGGGCACGCTTGAGATCCGTCTCAAAGACAACACCCGCCGTCGTTTGGTCCTGCCAGAAAGCCGCGTGTTCGAAGACCTAGAGCCGCGCCTCTTTGACGTAGATCTGGACGGAGACCTTGAAGTCATCGTGATCGAAAGCAGCGCCACCCAAGGGGCGCGTCTTTCGATTTATGACGAAAACGGCCTCTTGGCGGCGAACCCCTATATCGGCACCCGCAACCGCTGGCTCGCACCTGTAGGGGCCGCGGATCTGGATGGTGACGGTAAAATCGAGATCGCCTATATCGACCGCCCGCATCTGGCGAAGACCCTGCGCATCTGGCGCTATGAAAACGGAGCGCTCACCGAGGTTGCTCAAAAACCGGGTCTGACCAATCACCGCATCGGTGAAGACTTCATCTCCAGCGGTATTCGCAATTGCGACAACGGTCCAGAAATGGTGACGGCTGATGCGAACTGGCGCTCAGTGATTATATCCAGCTTTGACGGCAAAGCGATCACGAGCCAAGCCGCCGACGGCTTCTCGCACGACGCCCTCGCAGACGTTCTAGCCTGCAAATAACCATTTTCTCTTGCTTGAAATATCCCGGGGGTCGTCCTTGGTTGCGCCATTGGTCCGAGCGACCAATGGACGTCGAGGGGCTGGCCCCTCGCTAAGCCGTTAAAGCGCGCGCCAGCCGATGTCTTTGCGATAGAACCCGCCCGGCCAATCCACGCCCTCAACCATCGCATAGGCGCGATCCCGAGCCTCCTGCAACGATGCCCCGCGCGCGGTCACGTTCAGAACGCGTCCACCAGACGCCAAGACCGCTGCGCCCTCCGCCTTGGTGCCCGCATGAAACACATAGTTCATGCTGTCGGATGGCAGATCGCCAAGTCCTTTGATCTCGGTGCCCTTTTCATAGGAACCCGGATACCCATTGGCCGCCATCACAACCGTCATCGCGTGATCATCCGCCCAGTTCACCTGCGCCTCAGCCAGTCGGCCCTCAGCCACCGCCTGCATCAGATCCAAAGCCTGCGCCCCCAAGCGCATCATCAGAACCTGACACTCAGGATCGCCAAAACGCACGTTGTATTCAACCAGACGAGGCTCCCCGTCTTTGATCATTAACCCCGCATAGAGAACACCCTGATAGGGCATCCCGCGTTCTTTCATCACGCGCATGGTGGGTTTTACGATCTCTTCCATCGCCTTGGCTTCGATCTCGGCCGATAGAACCGGAGCCGGAGAATAGGCCCCCATACCGCCGGTGTTCAAACCCGTATCGCCTTCGCCCACGCGCTTGTGGTCTTGCGCTGTGCCGACGGACAGCACTTCTTCGCCATCCACTAGAACGAACAGAGAGGCCTCTTCGCCCTCCATGAACTCCTCAATGACGACCTCAGCGCCCGCGCCGCCAAAAGCGCCGCCGAACATGTCATCAATCGCGTCCAAAGCGGTCTGTTCGTCCATAGCCACAATCACGCCTTTGCCTGCGGCCAGACCATCGGCCTTCACCACAATCGGCGCGCCGTTTTCGCGGATATGCGCTTTGGCGGCCTCGGCATCGGTGAAATGCCCGTAGCCCGCGGTCGGCGCATTGGCTGCAACACAGATTTCCTTGGTGAAACTCTTGGAGCTTTCCAGCCGCGCCGCCGACTCCGATGGACCAAAGGTCAAAAAGCCCGCTTCGCGCAAACGATCCGCGACGCCAACGGCCAAAGGCGCTTCTGGGCCGACGATCACAAAGTCGATTGCATTCTCGCTCGCGAAGTCCACGACCTCTGCGCCATTCTCGATATTAAAGCTTGCACACTCGGCGATCTGAGCAATCCCCGCATTGCCCGGCGCCACAATCAAGCGATCACATTTCGGGTTCTGTTTAACCGCCCAAGCCAATGCGTGCTCGCGTCCGCCACTGCCGAGAATAAGAATGTTCATGGGGTGTCCTTTTATGATCGC
>JABSOU010000162.1 GCA_013215215.1 Cognatishimia sp.
GTGTCCGCCGAGTTCCGAAAATCCCGTAGGATAATCAAGGGGTTCTCGCATCCTGCATGACGCACCGCACGAATTTGGCGGTGGGTGTTCACAGATTCCCCGATCAGAATGGCGCGATGTTCGCTGCCCGTCTGAGTCAAAGGCGCGAGGCCAGTTTCAAAAAATTCTTCGCCCACAAAGAGAGGTTGCAGACCCGCGTTTTCCAACTCGGATGCCAGTGATGCTCGACGTTTCTCTCGTGGCTCATAAACATAGGCGCGCATAGCGTCCTCCGTTCCTGCCATTTTTGTTATTCTTGACGGCTAGCAAGGATTAACCAGCCGATCAACTATAAAAAGAATATATTACAAAGATTAAAACGCAGTTAAAACATTGAATTACAAAGATAGTGTGGACGAGCCAAAGATAAACCGCTACAGTGTCCTTGGGCATAGAGGCAAAAATATCTATGGAGCAGTACCATAAACTCTTCTGGCCCCAAGCAGGTGTACTACTATGCGCATTGACCTTGGCAGGGTCAGTGTTTGGGGTGTCAACGGCTAAAGCCGACGTTCGCATCAAGGATATTGCGAGCTTTGAGGGTGTGCGTGAGAACCATTTGATCGGCTACGGGCTGGTCGTGGGTCTTTTGGGCACCGGCGACAAGATGGCGAATTCTCCGTTCACACGCGAAAGCGTGCGGGGGATGCTGGAACGTCTTGGCGTGGCCAATATTGACGCCAACCTGCTGCAGACCAAGAACACCGCGGCGGTGATGGTGACGGCGAAACTACCGCCCTTTTCCCGTCGCGGTGCTCCTATTGATGTAACCGTAAGCTCCCTCGGAGATTCCACCAGCCTAAGGGGTGGCACCCTGTTGGTCACGCCTTTGGCTGGGGCTGATGGCGAGGTTTATGCGGTCGCCCAAGGGGCGGTCGCGGTTTCCGGTTTCCGGGCGGAAGGCGCAGGGGCGACCTTAACCGAAGGCGTGCCGACCATCGCCCGCATTGACAATGGTGCTATCGTTGAGCGCGAGGTTGGATTCAGTCTGGATCAGATGAAATCCGTGCGCGTCGCATTGCGGACACCCGATTTCACCACAGCCACCCGCGTGCGGGATGTCGTGAACACTGAATTGGGTGCGCAATTCGCCGAAGTTCTGGACCCAGGTACCATCGAAGTGGCAATAGCCAACAAATCAAACGTCGCAGAATTCGTCTCTGTGATCGAAAACCTGACGGTCCAGCCAGACTCAATCGCTCGCGTTGTGGTTGATGAAAAGTCGGGCACAATCGTGATTGGATCCAATGTACGCATCGGTCAGGTCGCGATCAGTCAGGGTGGCCTGACGATCCGGGTTAAAGAAAACCCGAGCGTTAGCCAGCCGAACCCGATATCCATTGGCGGCACGACGATTGTGATCCCCGATACGGATCTCGACGTGACCGAAAAGGACAGCAAGTTCACGATCCTTGAGGGTGACGTCAGTCTTCAGGACCTTGTGGACGGACTAAACGCCATCGGCGTCGGGGCGCGTCAGACGATATCCATCCTGCAGGCGATCAAGTCTTCGGGCGCATTGCATGCGGATCTGGAGATCATCTGATGGCCGATCTTCCGATTCTCTTTTCACCCCCACCAAACGGCCAGATTCCGAATCAAATTGGTGCTCAAAACCAGCTTTCAGACCAGGAAATCGCCAAGGCGAAGGAATTTGAGACACTTTTTTTGACGCAGTTCGTGGATGAAATGCTCAAGACCGTGGATCTCGATGCGGCGACCGGCGGGAAGGATATGCACATGTGGCGATCCTTTATGTCACAGGCCATGGCGCAGTCGCTTGTGGATCAGGGTGGGCTCGGTCTTGCGATCAGTGTTGAACAAATGATGTCGGCCTATAAATCGGCCGGCGCTGGAGGCAATTCATGATTTCTCAACGTCAGTTTCGCGTCGCCGGACGCAACCAAAACCGCGCCTCAGGACAAGGGGCGATGGTGCTCGCGCCAACCGACTTAGACCTTCAAAACATTGATGCTTTTGCCACCAAGATCACCGAAGCCGTGTCGGTGTTGAAACAAGAGATAGCGGGTATCAATGAGGGTAAACTCAATATCGTGAGTGAACTCTACAATCAGAAGGCGGGCATTCTGAAGTGGCTCGAGCTGAAAATGCCGCTGATTGAACCCTTTATGAACGACGATGCGGTCAAGGCGCGACGCCTTCCTGACAGGCTTGCCGAACTCAAAGAGGCAGTGTCCGAGAACAACGCGCTTTTGTCGCGGATGTCAGTCGCTGCAGGCACCATCGTTCGTGAAATCGAGAAGGCCCAGAACAGGCACAGCCTGAATGGCCTTTATGGAAAATCCGGTCGTCGCATTGGCGCGGATGGCAGCCGATCGAGGGCTTTGGATAAGGAGCTTTAACAGAGATAATCAGGGAAACGTCTTACCTCTCCAGGGGCGCTAAGGATTAAAAAAACGTAAACCTTAACCCCGCTTTAACCTCAATTCTGTTATTCTACGAATGGTTGTATGGCCAGGCGTAGTCTTGGCATGTGCGATCATAACTCTGTCAGAAGACGGACAAAAAAATCGAGAATTGAGGAGAGCGTAAAATGACGTCCATTCTCACGAATAACTCTGCAATGGTGGCCCTTCAGACTCTGAATATGGTCAACAAAAACCTAACCGAAACCCAGGGCCGTGTGTCCAGCGGTCTCGCAATCAGCTCCGGCAAAGACAACGCAGCTTACTTTGCTATCTCCGAAACTATGAGAGGTGATAGCGGCATGTTTGATGCGATCAACGAGGGTCTGACATCCACACGTAACTCAGTAGCGACTGCGCGCCTTGGCGCGGAAACCGTTGCTGACCTCGCACAGCAGTTCACCGAGCGCGTCGCGTTCGCACAGGGCTCTGGCGTGAATCTGGCGGATGTTCAATCTGAACTTGATTCCATTGCCGACCAAATCAGCACAGCGATCAGCCAGTCGACCTTTAATGGTGACGATCTGGTGTCTGGTGCAGCAGCGACTCAAACCGTTGTTTCCGGCATTTCCCGGACTGGCGGTACTTTCGCAGCGACCACTATGACATTCGATTCCGTGAACCTCTCGGCGATCCAAACCGCTCTGGACGCAGTTGATGTTGTAACAGCTGGGGCAACCAGCCAAGCAGCACTCCAGGCAACGCTGACCACTGCCGAAGCACAGTTGGGTCTCGCAATCGACGCAGCCACTTCCCTTGGTGTCGCGGAGAAATCCATCGAAGCACAACAGAGCTTCCTGGGTTCTCTGACGGACACTCTGGATCAAGGTGTGTCTTCAATGGTTGATGCAGAGATGGAAGAGGAAGCAGCGCGTCTGCAAGCCCTTCAGACTCAACAACAGTTGGCGACACAGGCACTTGCGATGGCGAATTCTTCGCCTCAGTCCGTGCTGTCGCTCTTCCGTTAAGAGTAACAAAGGGAAAGCCGGGACCCCTCGGCTTTCCTTTCTTTCCTTTAGCCGCACGTTAAACAGCTTTAAGGCGCGGTTACCAAATCCCCCATAGATTGCATATTTGCCAAGGATACACCCGAAAATCGGTGGATTCTAAACCTGGCTTTAACCGCATCTCCCTTAATTTCGTAAGCACTCGTATGGGGAAAAATCCGTACGTGCCATATCAGTCAGAAGACTGAAAAAGAACGAGAATAAGAGGAGAGCATTAAATGTCATCCATTCTCACCAATTCCTCCGCAATGGTCGCTCTTGCCACGCTTAACAACGTGAACATGAAGCTTAACGAAACCCAGAACCGTGTGTCTACAGGTCTGCAGATCAGCTCAGGTAAAGACAACGCGGCGTATTTCGCGATTTCGGAAACCATGAAGGGCGACAGCGGGATGTTTAATTCCATCAATGATGGTCTTACGTCCACCAAGAACTCGATTGCCACGGCTCGTCTGGGCGCAGAGACTGTTGCAGACCTCGCGCAACAATTCACCGACCGCGTTGCGTTTGCACAGGGTTCCGGTGTGAATCTTACCGATGTCCAGGCTGAACTGGACTCCCTAGTTTCGCAGATCGGCCTTGCGATCAGTCAATCGACTTTTAACGGCGAAGACTTGGTCTCCGGTGCCGCAGCAACTGTGACCGTCGTTTCTGGTGTTTCTCGCACAGGCGGTACATTCGCCGCAACGACTCTCAGCTTCAGCTCTGTAAACCTGGGAGCAATTCAAACTGCATTGGATGCAGTCGATGTTGTAACCGCAGGTGCGACGAGCCAAGCGGCATTGCAAGCAACCTTGGTCACAGCCGAAGGTCAGCTATCGGCAGCAATCGACGCGGCAACGTCACTAGGCGTTTCTGAAAAAACCGTCGAAGGTCAACAGACCTTCCTTGGTGCGCTGACAGACACCATCGATTCCGGCGTGTCCTCTATGGTAGACGCTGACATGGAAGCAGAAGCGGCGCGTTTGCAGGCCTTGCAAGTTCAGCAGCAGCTGGCGACACAGTCTTTGTCCATGGCGAACCAGTCTCCGCAGAACATCATGTCTCTGTTCCGGTAAGATGAATACTGACCTTGCGGTCAGAAGGCATCTAAAATCGAGCGGTTGCGTTTTTCTACGCGGCCGCTTTTTCGTTGGGCTCCAACCGTCAAATTTACTTCAACCTTGAGAGTTGTGAACGGCGCGTACGGTTAAAAGAACGACTATTCAGAGACACCAATCTCCGCCGTCTTTAGTTAGCTGTTCCAGCTTACTCTCATAGCATTTTAAATACGCGTCGCGCGGCAGGACGGTTTAGCCAGATCTGACTTGGCTCTTTGGAACTGGCTTATTCGTTTCGATTTCCGAAGGCCTTCAAAGCATATTTGGTCCTTCAGTGAGGTAATATCCTTGTGGTTGAGCTAAACTATAAGAATAAGCGTCAAAAATTGATCGACTCAAAGCAGAAATTCTTTAGATTTTTCAAAAACAGCAAGAACATATACTTTGCTTTAAGAAACTATTCTTTATAGTGGTCGTAATCAAAGAGAGTAATGGTCCAGAAGGACCCTCGCCCGAAAGATAGGAGCGCAGGCAATGTCGTCTATTCTTACTAATCACTCAGCCATGGTGGCTTTGTCCACATTAAACATGGTGAACAAGAATCTGACCGACACGCAAAACCGTGTGTCTAGCGGTTTGCAAATCATGTCTGGTAAAGACAACGCTGCTTACTTCGCGATATCGGAAACGATGAAGGGCGACAGTGGTATGTTCGAAGCCATCCATGATGGCCTGACCGCAACCAAGAACTCGATTTCCACGGCGCGCCTTGGTGCCGAAACTGTTGCAGATCTTGCCAAGCAGTTCAC
>JABSOU010000163.1 GCA_013215215.1 Cognatishimia sp.
ACGCTGGGCCGTTTTGTGTCGCGCGACCAGGTTTGACGGCGCATTTGTGGACGCAGTCATATATAGCTGCGCACCAGAAAACGCAGCTAAAAATAGGTGCAAACCGGAAAACGCAGCTAAAAAGGGTTGCGAAATTAAAGACGCAGCTTAAAGTAGCTGCACTATGCAAAAGAAATACACCCATATTACCGTCCTCACAGGGGATTTGGTAAGATCAACGGATCTCACGGCTGAAGCTCTCCAAAAGACTTTAGAGACACTCGAGCGTTGCTCCTGGGACCTCGAGGAGCTCATGGACAGCGATCTCTCCTTCACCTTGCACAGAGGGGATGGGTGGCAAGTTGTGATAAAGCAGAACGAATTTACGCTCCGCGCCATGCTGGCCTTTCGGGCTGCTTTACGCAGCTTGGCCGAACGAGGCAGCCAGACGAAATTCGACACAAGGATCGCCGCAGCCAGCGGGAAGGTAATTTTGCCCTTAAAAACCGACTTAAATCAGGAAACTCAACCTGTCTTCATCGCATCCGGTCGTTGCCTAGAAGCCATGGGTAAGACCGCAAACCAGCCACATTTTGCCTCCGCGGACGATCCGGGTTTTGACGCAACACTTGCCTTGGCAGACTATATCTCACGGCAATGGACGGCGGCACAATCGCAAGCCATCTACCAATCCTTGATTTCGGTAGCGACACCAACGGATACCGCAATTGGGGCCGCCATTGGCAAAAGCCGGCAAACGATCGCGCGTGCGCTGCATGGCGCTGGGCAGGCACATATCAACGCAGCCCTTACGCGTCTCGAACAAGGGCAGCCCGCATGATCGAAACCCTCGTTGCCCTTTTCGCAGCCCATGTTGCTGCGGACTATATTCTGCAAAATTCCGACATGGCAGCCAACAAAGACAAACCGGGACCGCTCTTTCTGCACGGAACCGTCGTCTGGGCCACGTCTTTTACCGCGACAGGCAGCATCGAATGGCCAATTGTCCTTCTGGCCGTACTTCATACCGTAACTGATTGGATCAAGGCCAATCGCGCCAAGACAGTTTCTGCGCATTTATTGGATCAGGCCGCGCATCTAATTACGCTGACCGCCATTGCATATCTCTTCCCTCATTTGTGGGCCAATGGACATTGGGCAAAGGCACCCAACTGGGTCCTGCACGCGGCTTTGCTCGTATCGGGTGCCGTCTATGCCACACGCGCGGGTGGTTTTGCGGTTTCAGAACTGATGCGCAATTATGATCTTCGCCCCAGCCCAGCCGGGTTGCAAAATGCCGGGCAAACAATCGGCACGCTTGAACGCGCATTAATATATCTTCTCATGCTGAGCGACATGGCAACTGGTATCGGCTTTCTGATCGCCGCCAAGTCGGTTCTTAGGTTTGAGACCGGTAAAGACACTTCCCCTGATGAATTTCGCAAACATTCCGAATATGTCATCATCGGCACATTAGCCTCTTACAGTTGGGCTATCGCTGCCTCTTTGTTGATTATTTTACTCAGATCGCAATTGCCGGATCTTGGAATCGCGCTGTCCGCGATCTAAATAAGGGGCAAAGGAGAACATCATGTTCGGTATTCCAGGCAAACAGGCGGTGACGCTCACCCCGGCCGCAGCAAAGCAGATCGTGAAACTGATGGACCGCGAGGGGCATCAGGGGCTGCGCATTGGCGTCAAGAAAGGCGGCTGTGCGGGTATGGAATACACGATGGATTACGTGGACACGCAGGATCCATTGGATGAGGTCGTCGAACAGGACGGCGCGCGGGTTATGATCGCGCCGATGGCGCAGATGTTCCTGTTTGGTACGCAGATCGACTATGAGGTCTCGCTTTTGGAAGCGAGCTTTAAATTCAACAACCCGAATGTCACCGAGGCCTGNGGCTGTGGTGAATCGATCAAGTTTGAGGGCATGTAGCCCCCTTCTCTGCCGTTCCAGCAAAATACGTTAGCGCAAACCCTTGACCCTCACCGGTCTAGGGTTGAAAACACGCGCAACGATATTTGAGGAGATCTGCAGATGCGTCGCAAACTGGCCGCCGGGAATTGGAAAATGAATGGTCTGGGCGCGAGCCTGAGTGAATTGGGCGGAATTGCCGCTGCGGCTATCACTCAGACCGACGTTTTGATCTGCCCACCTGCAACCTTGATCACCCGCGCGGTGGCTGAGGCGGGTTCTGTTGCGATTGGCGGTCAGGATTGCCATCCGAATAGTTCCGGCGCGCATACAGGCGATGTTTCGGCCGAGATGCTCAAAGATGCCGGCGCGAGCCATGTGATCTTGGGCCATTCCGAACGCCGCGCCGATCATGGCGAAAGCGACGCGGATGTGGCGGCCAAGACCGACGCGGCCTGGGGCGCGGATCTGGTCGCGGTGGTCTGCCTTGGTGAAAGCCTCGAGGAACGCGAAGGCGGCACAACCTTGGACGTGATCAAAACCCAACTCGCAGGCTCTTTGCCTGATGGCGCGACGGCGGCGAACACGGTCATCGCCTATGAGCCGATCTGGGCGATTGGCACGGGTAAAATCCCGACGTTGGACCAAATCGCCGAAGTGCATGATTTCATCCGCGCTGAACTGGAAACACGTTTTGGCGCTGAGGGCACCGGCATGCGCGTCCTCTATGGCGGTTCGGTCAAACCCAGCAATGCAACAGAAATTTTCGCGACCGCAAATGTCGACGGTGCCCTTGTCGGTGGCGCGAGCCTTAAAGCCAGCGATTTCACCGCAATCATAGCGGCTTTGGACGCGGCCTGACCCCTATGACCGCCGTCAGCCAGTCTCCGACAGAGCCGGATTTCGTCCAGAACCCATATGGGTTTTATGCAGAGCAACGCGCGCTGGCGGCTCTGCATTTCTGGAATGAATACAACATGCTGGCGGCGTTTTCTCATGCTGAGGTGAGTGCCGTTCTTAAGGACCGCAGTTTCGGCCGCGAAGTCCCTGCGGAGTTGGCAACAGAACCTGCGCCCCACACGGTTCCGTTTTACAAAATCGAAGCCCATTCGATGCTGGAACTGGAGCCTCCGCGACACACGCGCCTGCGCGGATTGGTGATGCGCGCTTTTACCTCTCGGCGCATCAAAACGCTGGAGCCTGACATCACCGAGCTGACGCATCAGCTGATCGATCAGTTTCCCGAGGGTGAGTTTGATCTCTTGCCCGCTTTTGCCACCCATATTCCCGTGGTGATCATCTGCCGCCTGCTGGGCGTGCCGGAATCCATGGCGGATCAGCTGCTGAAATGGTCCAATGCGATGGTGTCGATGTATATGGCCAGCCGCACGCATGAAACCGAATTGGCCGCAGCCCAAGCCTCAACCGAGTTTGCCGAGTTCATCCGCTCTTATGTGGACGAGAAACGCGCGACGCCCGGGGATGATTTGCTGACGGAATTGATCGCCGCCGAAGAGGACGGCGAGAAGCTGTCGACCGACGAGCTCATCACAACCTGCATCCTGCTGTTGAACGCAGGGCATGAGGCTACAGTTCATACATTCGGCAATGCGATCAAGTGCTTGCTAGAACATGACACCGATCACGGCTTTCTTGCCGAGGACAAAATCGACGCTACCGTCGAAGAACTTATCCGCTTTGATCCACCCCTGCATATGTTCACACGCCATGCCTATGAGGACATCGACGTCGCAGGGCAGACACTCAAACGTGGCGACCAGATCGCACTCCTTCTAGGTGCGGCCAACAGAGATCCAGCCGTTTGGGACAATCCCGAAAACTTCGACCCATCCCGTCCTATCAAAACCAATACCGCCTTTGGCGCGGGGCTGCATTTCTGTGTCGGTGCCCCCTTGGCGCGGCTTGAGCTAAAGATCGCCTTGCCAATCCTGTTTGAAAGCTGCCCAAACCTCGCACTGGCCCAAAAGCCAGAGTACGCCAACGTCTATCACTTCCATGGGCTCAAACAGCTGATGGTGACACGATGAAGGACCGTAGGGACTAAAGAGTTACAGCGGCAGGCGCGCGGTCGATTTGATCTCTTCCATCGACAAAAGAGCCGTGACGTTGTGCACCCGCACCTCGGAAATCAGCGCCTGATAGAAAGTGTCATAGGCCCGCGCATTCGCGACGCGGACTTTCAGGATATAGTCGATATCCCCCGCCAATCGATGCGCTTCCTGAACTTCGGGGCGATCCTGCAGCGCTTGCAGGAATTTCGCCTGCCAGGCGGCCTCGTGCTCGGAGGTGCGGATCAGAACGAAAAAACAAGCCTCAAACCCAAGCGCCTCTGCATCCAGAATCACTGTGTTTTGCTTGATGATCCCCGACTCACGCAGCTTGCGAATTCGGTTCCAAACCGGGGTCTTAGAGGACCCCACGCGCCGTGCAATTTCGTCCAAAGACTGCGAGGCATCCTCTTGCAAGGTATCAAGGATTTTCCGATCCATATCGTCTATACGAGACGCCATTCTATTTTCCCCTTCAAATCGGAACTCTGTTCGCCAACCCCTCGCCAAACGGAACGAACATTTCTATTTGCGTCGACATCTAGCGACAGGGCGGGAATATTTCCTATATTAGCACCAAAGTAAACATGAAAAGAGACGACCGTTCCAAATGCCCTCTTGTGAGGGGAAATAAATCGGAATATCGCGCCGCCTCGATCGAATACACTCAGGAGCTCGCTCACTATGCCACGTGCCTTTACCCCAAAGGTCATCACGGCCAACCATCTGCTCGAAGGCGATGTCATCTATATGACGGACGCCGGCGCTTGGACGCGCAACCTGGCCGAGGCCGCTTTGTTGACCGACGAAGCAGATGCCGATCTGCGCCTGATCGAAGCGCAACAGCAAAAAGACGTCACCGTCGGCGCCTATTTGGCGGATGCCAAAGCAGGCGATGATGGTCGTCCTGAACCCACCCATTTCCGTGAAGAGTTCCGCCGCACCGGCCCGTCGAACTATTTCCACGGCAAGCAGGCAGAGGCGTAAGAGATGTATCAGTATAACGACTTTGACAAAGCCTTCCTGGCCGAGCGCAACAAACAGTTCCGCGCACAGGTGGAACGCCGCAT
>JABSOU010000164.1 GCA_013215215.1 Cognatishimia sp.
AGAATGTCGTTTTCATTGGTTGCGATCACCAACCGATTGATCGGCAGGCCCATCTGCTTTGCGACAAAACCGGCATATATGTCGCCGAAATTTCCAGTCGGCACGGTAAAGCTGACGGATTGGTCTGGCGCGCCGAGCGCGGCTGCTGCGGTAAAATAATACACTACCTGCGCCATCACCCGACCCCAATTGATCGAGTTGACCGCCGACAACCTGACCGTGCTGGCAAAGGACTGATGGCCAAACATTTCCTTCACCATTGACTGGCAGTCATCGAAGCTGCCATCGATCGCTATTGCATGGCAATTTTCAGCGCCGATGGTCGTCATCTGACGTCGCTGGAAATCCGACACCTTGCCATCGGGGAACATGAAAAATGTGTCTATGCCGTCGCAGGTTTTGAACGCTTCAAGTGCCGCACCACCTGTGTCTCCGGACGTCGCCCCAACAATGGTAAGCCGCTCTCCACGCTCTGTCAGGAAATGATTCATAAGTCGCGCAAGGATCTGCATGGCGACGTCTTTGAATGCCAGGGTTGGCCCGTGAAACAACTCTAGAAGCCAATCGTTTGGTCCCATTTGTACCAAAGGAGTTACGGCGGGATGATGGAAACTCGCGTAGGCCTCTTCGATCATGCGCCGCAAATCGACATCGTCAATCTCTCCGCCCACAAAGGGCGACATCACCGCAAAAGCCACCTCTGCGTAGGGCTTACCCCGAAACGATCTGATCTCATCAAAGCTCAGCTGCGGCCACGCTGCGGGCACGTAGAGCCCGGCGTCACTGGCCAGTCCCACCAGCAGCGCCTCTTTGAATGAAAGCTCTGCGTCCTGTCCGCGTGTTGATATGTATCGCATTTTTTGGATTCCTACGCTCTGAGGACTTCGGCTTAGCTACCGGGATACAGACGTTCGTCCCACGGATAGACAGACATCGTTTCAAAGCCATCAACCGTAACGACGCCCTGATCTTCCAGCTTGACCATGTGATCGCCGCCAACCTCGCCCACCAGCGCCTCGACGCACAGCGTCAGGCCGGGTTCGAGTACGGCGTCAAAGGCACCGTCCACCAGTCGGTCGGGATAGGCGATCAGGGGCCACTCGTCGCACATGCCAACACCATGCATCGGAGAAGAGTATTTGAGCGCATCATACTTGTCCTGAAGGACATGCAGCGACCGCGTCAGGTCTTCCATATGAAGACCCGGCCGCAGGAGTGCGGTGTTATAGCGAATGTGATCAACCGCCTCGGCATAGCTTTCGCGCATATGGGCCGGGGCCAGATCATCACCGATCCACCACGTACGGCTAAGGTCCGCACAGATGCCATAAGGCCCTATTAAGTCGGTGTCGAAGGCGAGAATTTCATTCTCTGAGATGATCCGTGGACCACACTCCTGAAACCATGGATTAGTGCGCGGGCCGGAAGTCAGCAACCGTGTTTCGATCCACTCGCCACCACGCTTGATGTTCTCGGCATGTAGCACGGCCCAGACATCGTCCTCGGTCACGCCGCCTTTGGGGATTTCCGTACGCGCGAAGTCCTCCATGACGGTCATGGCGCGCTCACAGGAATGTATAGCGCAGCGCATGGCGCGCAGCTCGTGCTCTGTTTTGATACCGCGCGTGCGTTCGGTAACTTCCTCGCCATCACGATACTCGAGGCCCGCGCGGCGGATCGCGTCAAGCCCTGCGGGCTGGATTTTGTCGATGCCAATTTGCGTATGCCCCGGCGCATGGGTGGCCAGCAGGTCCGCCACTTCGGCGGCAAAGGCATCGGCCGCCGGGCCGATCCGGTCGCCGCGGGCGAAATANAACATGTCGGCGCCGGAGCGGCTCTCGCGAACGAGCGGATTGTATTCGGCGAGGAAGGGCGCGTTCTTGTAATCCCAGAGAACCATGTAGCCGTCGGCGCAGAGCAGGCAGGCCCGGAACGGGTTATGTGTGTTCCAGAGCTGCATGTTGGTCGTGTCGGTGGCGTAGCGTATGTTAAGCGGGTCGAACATCAAAAGGCCCCCATAGCCGCGCGCCACGATGGCATCGGTCAGGCGCTGGTGCCTGGCCTTGCGCATCTCGGCCAGGTCGGGCAATTCCAGCCCCGCCTCGCGCCATTCAGCATGGGCCAGCGCCGTCGGTCCGATCTCGACTCGGTTGCCGTCGTTTTCGGTGCCGTCGCCCAGGCGAGTGCCTTGGCTTGGGTCAATCTTGCGGTGGTCTCTGTAGTGGGTATTCATGTCTTGCTTCCTCTCAGAACACAGAATTTAAACAGAACGGAGGGTGGTCTTCTTGGCAACAGGCGCCATTCAGATCCAAATCGGTCGTTGTTATCTGCAGTGGTCCCATTGACGTCGCCCCATCTCAGTGCGCGAGCAGCGCATTTTCATTGCATGGCGAAATTCCGAAGTGCTTCTTGTATCTTTTGGAAAAAAGGGATTGCGTTGAGAAACCGCACGCCGTGGCAACGTCAATGACGCGCATTTGGGTCTGTTGAAGCAAAACCTGCGCCTTTTCGAGTCTAAGCGTCATCATGTATGCTTTGGGACTGATCCCCAGATAGCGACTAAACAACCGTTCCAGTTGCCGAGTCGATATTCCAACCTGACTGGCGATGACGGAGGGTGAAACAGGCTCCTCAATGCAATTTTGCATATAGGTTATCGCTTTGGATAGCTTTTCGTTTCTATGTTTCACGCGGAGCGGACTTGAATTGCTCTGGCGAACCCCCCCGTCACGCAGAATCCCACAGAGCAAATGATCAGCAACTTGCTCCGAGGTTGCCAGGCCTGCTTTTTGGCGGATCAGCGCAGAAAAAAGATCCAGAGTTGCAGCGCCTCCGCCACAGGAAACGATGTTCGTAGTCTCTTCAAAAATCGTGCAAGACGGTTCGAGGTCCAGATAACCTTCCTCAAAGACGGGTTTCATGCGCCAATGTGTGCTAATGCGTCCCTCGGTGGCTATGCCGATGCGTGCGAGAAAGAGTGGGCCGCCTCCCACAGCGCAAAGCCGAATGCCTTGTCGCGCCGCTCGGCGCAGCCAAGCCACAGCCTTTCCGGAGTTGCGGTAGTTTTGTGAATTTAAGGCACAGCAAACGACGATGCAGTCGCCACGCTGGATATCCGGCAGAGGACCATCTACGGCCACTTTCAAGCCCGAAGAAGAGATGATGTTGTCGCCCGTTTCGCTGACGGTATTCCATTGGAAGAAGGTCTTGCCCAATGTTTCGTTCGCTGCAGCCAACGAGTCGATCCCCGATCCGAGCTCCAACGCTGAAAATCCCGGCATCAACAGAAATACGAAACGGTTCACCGTTACCAGCTCGCTGACCGCTGCTTCGATGTCTTTTTCGGGTCGCCCCATGGTTCGCCCCCAATTAAGAACGCATGTTCGCGCCGTTGGCGTCGTAGATTGGCCCCGAGAGAACCTGTGCGTCGTGGAAGTTGCCCAGTATTTCTACTTGAAGCGTGGTTCCGGGAGTCGCGAATTCGGTGGCAACATAGCCCATCGCCATCGACTTGCCGACATGGTGCGCGTAGCCGCCCGAGCTGACATAGCCGACCGGTTCACCATCTTTCAGAATTGCCTCGTCATGGGCGACGTCGATCCCCTCGACGTCGATGGTCATTGTCACCAGCTTCTGCGAGACACCTTCATCGCGCGCCTTCAGCGTTGCCTCTTTGCCGACGAAGTCCTTTTTCCAGTTGATGAAGACATCCATACCGGATTCGACCGCGTCGAAGTCGGGACGGTATTCCATTGTCCAAACACCCCAGCCCTTTTCCAGCCGCATCGACAGCAGCGCGCGCGCGCCATACCAGCGATAGCCCAGATCAGCGCCGGCCTCTTCGATGGCGTCAGCCAGGCGCATCAGGTATTGCGGTTTGCAATAGATTTCGTAGCCCAATTCGCCAGAGAAGCTGATCCGGTTGATGATCACCGGCACGCCGCCGACAAAGGTCTGGCGCAGGTCGCGGAACTTGAAGACTTCGGCTGAAACATCGTCGCGTGTGATCCGGGCCAGCAGGTCGCGCGATTTCGGGCCGGACAGGGCGATGCCGTGCCAGTCGTCCGAAACATTGGCGTAGGCAATACCTGCGGGCAGGTCTTTTTCGAACCAGCGGCGGTGCGCCTCTTGCATGGCCCCCGACCCGAACAGCATAAAATGATCCTCGGCAAGGCAAGCCACAGTCAGATCGCCGTAAAGTTTGCCCTTGGGCGTCAGCATCGGAGTCAGCGCCAGGCGTCCGGGCTTGGGAACGAACCCGGCAAGGATATGGTTCAGGTATTCGCGAACACCCTCACCCTTGAACTCGTGCTTGGCAAAGTTGGCGATCTCAAGTCCGCCAACGGCCTCGCGAACGGCCTTGATTTCCCGGGCGACATAGTCGTGAGAGCGATTGCGCTCAAACGTCGGCACCTCATGCGCATCCTCGGGTCCGTCGGCAAACCACAGCACATGTTCGAGGCCGAAACCCTGATCCATTACCGCACCCTTAGCAATCATCCGATCATAAAGCGCGGTCGTCTTCTGCTTGCGGCCCTTGGGCAGGGTTTCATTCGGGAAGGTCATCACAAACCGGCGTTCGTAGTTTTCCGACGACTTGATTGTGCCCCAGTCAGGTGTCGCGAACTCACCAAAACGCGCAACGTCCATCGCCCAGACATCGATGGATGGCTCGCCGTCAATCATCCATTCCGCAAGGGTCAGGCCCACGCCGCCGCCCTGGCAGAAGCCTGCCATGACACCGACAGCCACCCAGTAGTTTTTCATGCCCGGAACCGGACCGATCAGAGGGTTGCCATCAGGCCCAAATGTGAAGGGGCCATTGATCACATCTTTGATCCCGGCATTGGCCATCGCCGGAAGTCGCTCGAATGCGGTTTCCAGACGGTCTGCCACGCGATCCAGATCCGGCGGCAGAAGTTCGTGACCGAAGTCCCAGGGCGTGCCGCCAACTTTCCAGGGGGTTGCCTGAGCCTCATAGGTACCCAGCAACATGCCCTGTCCTTCCTGACGGCA
>JABSOU010000165.1 GCA_013215215.1 Cognatishimia sp.
GTAGAATAGTGGCTTGCATGGCCCCCTCTTTCATAAGTGTGAGCAGGACTCATTCATATAATTGGCATTTTATATGTCAATTTGAATTTGCACTTGGAATGCGGATTACTTTGACCTAAGTTTACCTCATGCAGCTTTCAAAGTTCTCAGATTACGCTCTTCGAGTGATTGTTCACCTGGCCGCTTCGCCAGATCGTTTGATGTCCACACGTCAGATCGCCGAAATCCATGATGCCAAGTATAACCACATGGCCAAGGTCACCGGCTGGCTGGTTTCCGAGGGCTATGCCGAATCCCTGCGCGGACGCGGTGGCGGGTTGCGTCTGGCCAAAGAGCCGTCCCAGATCAGCCTTGGCTCCTTGTTGCGCAAGCTCGAAGAAGACAAGCCCATGGTGGAATGCCTAGGCGCGGACGGTGGCACATGCCGCCTGTCGCCCTCTTGCGGGTTATCCGTCGCCCTGCAAAATGCACAGGAAGCCTTCTTTCAGACATTGGACCCAACGACGGTCGAAGATGTCATCACACTCTCGCCCGGCATGGCGAACCTTTTAAATTTCCTAAACGACGAGCCGCTCAGGCCCGCATCAAGCGCTTAGATCCAGACACAAAAAAAGGGCCGCCCCATCCAGAGCGACCCTTTTTGATTGGCGCATATTGTATCTGTCAGATCTACTTCATTTGCTCGGGAAGGAAGAGAGCAATTTGAGGGAAGAGAACCAACAGCAGCAAGCAAGCAGCCATGGCCAACCAAAACGGGAAGACCCCGCGGAAGATTGTCGACATCGGAACGTCTGCGGCGACGCCTTTTACCACAAAGACGTTGATGCCCACAGGCGGTGTAATCAGACCCATCTCGATCACGATCACTGCGATGACGCCGAACCAGATCGGGTCAAAGCCCAGACCTGTTATGATCGGGAAGACCACCGGAAGCGTCACAACCAGCATCGCCAGACCATCAAAGAACATGCCCAGGATGATATAGGCGATCAGGATCAACAAGAGCGTGCCGTATTTGCCCAGACCCAGAGACTCTAGACCATTGGCCAGCGTTTCAGGAATATGCGTTAGTGCCAGAAATGGCCCAAACACATGCGCGCCGATGATGATCAGATAGAGCATCGCCGTCATCGTCACGGTCTCGATCAGAATTTCAGGGAAGTGCCCGAACTTCAGCTTGCCCGTCACAACCGCCAAAACGGTGACCATAAAGGCCCCCACGCCCGCGGCTTCTACCGGCGTGAAGACACCAAGGTAGATACCGCCGATGGACACCAGGATCACCGAGATCAAAGGCAGCGCGCTGACCGAGGCTCCAAGCTTTTCAGCCATCGAAGTGATCGGACCCGCAGGACCTTCGTCAGGCTTAAAGAGCGTGATGCCGATGATCACCAGAACGAAGAGTGCCGACAAAAGCAGACCTGGCACAATGCCCGCGATGAACAGCTTGCCGATGCTTTCTTCGGTCAGGATCGCGTAAAGCACAAAGCCGGTGGACGGCGGGATCAGGATCCCCAACGTGCCACCCGCGGCCACGGAACCAGTCGCCAGACCGTCTGAGTAGTTGAAGCGCTTCATTTCTGGCAAGGCGACCTTGCCGATGGTCACAGCCGTCGCCACCGAAGATCCGCTGACCGCCGCAAAGGCTGCACAACCCATGACGGTCGAGGACGCAAGTCCGCCGCGAAAGCGCCCGACCCACGCGTGTGCGGCCTCATAAAGGCGCTGAGAATAGCCCGCAGCGCCGGCCACGTTGCCCATCAGAACGAATAGCGGAATGACTGACAAGCCATAGGAGGTGACGGACGAATATGTCTCTGACGACATGGTCGCGATCGCAGCGCGCGACCCGTCGATGACCCAAATGCCACCCATGCCGATGGCCAATAGCGCCATACCGACCGGAAGACGGATCAACAGCCCCAGAAAGAGGGCCGCAATGCCGAGAACGCCTATTAGTGTCTCACTCATATCCACGAACTCCATGGCGAATTTGAGAAATGATCTTGAGAACCAGAACACAGGCAAAGAGGCCCATACCTGCCGTGATCGCGCCATAGGCAATCCAGACCGGGATCTCGATCATATTGGTGACGTCTTCGTATTCATAGGCATCCAGGGCCTTGTCCCAGGCTTTTTGCACCAGGAGGTAAAGAACAAAGACACCAATGCTGCGCGAGACGAGATCACAAAAGAAACGACCCGCATCGCCGAGCATATTGTCAAAAATATCAACCCGAATGTGTTGCCCTTTGAGGGACGTATAGGGGATGGCCAGCATCACAACGACGGCCATTCCAATCTCGACCAGTTCCTGGTTGCCCAGGATCGGCTGGTTGAGAACATAGCGAAAGAAGACGGCCACCGAGACAAGGATCATGATCGCAAAGAGCACGATACCGCCAAGCAGGGCCGCGAAGCGGAAAACGCGCTCAAGAGTTCCCCCTTGAGCGCCGAGTTGTTCGGAAGCCGACATATGTCTTACTTCTTCAGAGCTGCGGACCAGTCGGCTGCCTTGATGCCGTCTGCTTCCAGTTCCGCGGTCACTTCACCCGCCAGTACAGAGGAGGCCGCGTTGAATTCTGCCGCTGCATCTGCAGAGAGGGTGATCACTTCGCCGCCTGCGTCTTTCCAAGCCGACAGAGCTTTGGTCGCGGCGTTGTCCATGGTGACACGGCCGCCTTCAGACATAGCTGCTCCAGTCATGCCTTCCAGTTTGGCTTGCGTGTCAGCGTCCAGACCGTTCCAGCTGTCGCGGTTCATCACGAGCATGAACATAGAGTTGGTCGCATCCATGCCGGTGGTCACATATTTGGTGACTTCGCCCAGCTTGAAGCTGTGCAGAACGGAGGTATCCACCAGAACGCCGTCGATCACACCAGTTTCCATCGAGGTGTATACCTGAGTGATAGGCATGGACACTGGGGTTGCGCCCCAAGCTTCGATCACGCGACCGGTGTTCTTGGACGGAACGCGGATTTTCAGACCGGCCAGATCAGACAGAGAGTTGATTGGTTTTTCTGCCATCAACAGCGCCGCTTCTTGAGAGTTCCAAAGACCCAGCAGCTTGGTGCGGCGGAATTCTTTGTCCAGCATGTCGATGTTTTCCCAAACCGCTTGGGTTGGGGTGTCAAAACCGGTGACCATGCCAGGAAGTTCAGCCATCAGGGTTTGTTTGAACTGGGACGCTGTGTAGCCAGGAAGCGCATAGACGATGTCTGCAACACCGTCGATCGCACGGTCATATTGCTTAACTGGATCTGCGCCCAGCTCACCGCCCGGATAGACGCGGATGGTGGTTTCCCCGCTAGTTGCCGCAGAAATCTGCTCGGCAAGTGGCAGGAACATCTCATTATGCAGGTGATACTTTGGCGACGCGAAATGCGCGAGCTTCAGCTCGTCTGCCTGTGCAGTGACTGCAAAGGTCGCAAGTGCTGCTGCGCCTGCAAAGGTTTTGGTGATAATAGACATTGGATTCTCTCCTCCACACAAAGTCTAAACTAGTGAACCGCAGAAGGTTCAATTGCGATGTTGAACAGGACCTGTCGCTTTTCCTCGGTCGCGACTTTGATGGCCCGTTCCAGAGCCGCCGGCAACTCAGAGCCGGTGGTGACTGTTTCGGTGTAAGCGCGGCTGGCGCTTGCAGTTTGGGTGAAATCGGGGCTTGGCTTGAGCGAGGTCAACGGCACGTCGTTGGACTTTGCCGCCAAACCGCCTTTGTAGAGCCCCTGTGCGGAATGACGCACGGCGCCCCATTCTTCGTTGTTCAGAACCAGAATGATCAAAGGCAATTCCTGCGCTTCGAGCACTTGATGGCAGACGGTCGGATTGGCAAACATATAGCTGCCATCACCGATGGTCGCGAACACCAGACGATCCCGATCCGCTAGTTGCGCCCCAATGGCTGCAGGTACACCCCAGCCAAGACCCCCAGAATGCGGCTCTTGGAAATAGCCTTTGTGTTGGTTCAAGTTCAGTGGCTCTAGCGGGCATCCCAGCTCGTGGAAAACGCTGGCTTTCTTGCCAGAGGCTCGGATGGCTTCACCCAGGCACAGGCTGACCCACTCTTTGGTCATAGGGCCTCGCTCGCCTTTGCGCGCATCGGCAAAGACTTGTTCCTGACGCGCCTTGCTGATCGCCGTGATCTTTTCACGACGCACGGCCAAAGCCGCCTCGTCGCGTGGCAGATCTTTCATAGCCTCGGCCAGCGCCAAGATCGTATCCGCGGTTTCGCCGACGACGGTCACATCCGCCTTAAAGTTGCGCACCGGAGTCCGAGTGAACAACGGATCCGGGCCCATTTGGATGACTTTCAAGTCATCGCGCAGGGTCACTTTGTCCGGGAACCAAGGCGCGAGGCTGTTGATGACCAGAACCACATCGGCCTCAGCCAAAAGCGCTTCGGTTGCCGCGCCGACCTGCATCGGGTGATCCAGAGGAATAGAGATCTGGTTGGCCCAATAGTGGTTCAAGGGCAGCGCCCATTCGGTCACGAAATCACTCAGAGCGTCGAAACCTTCCTGGGTCCCTGCACCGCGTTGGCTGATGATCAGAGGGTTTTTCGCACCGGCCAGCAATTCCGCGGCACGCGCCAAAGACGCGCGATCCGGTGCTGCGATCACAGGTGCCATAATCGATGGCTGATCCAGCCCGTCCGGTGGCGTCTGTTCACACAGCACCTCACGCGGGAGGCTCATGTAGATCGGACCCTTAGGGGTGGAATTCGAAATGGCCCAACCGCGGTCAAACAGGTCGGAAATCTGCTCTGGAAACTTGAGTTCATATTCCCATTTCGAGACTTCGCGCACCAAGGCTGTCTGGTCATACATCTCTTGGCCCCAGCCGATGGGCACGGTGCGCGCGCCAAAGCGATCTTTCTCCATCACCGGAGTGCGGCCAGACATCAAGAGCATGGGGATATGGTCGCAATAGGCGTTGATCACACCGGTTGCGCCATTGGATAGGCCCACATTCGTGTGCAGCATCACGGCCTGAAGCTGATCTGAGATCTGATAGTAGCCATGCGCCATGCCAACCGCCACCATCTCATGGGGCACAATGATCGGGGTCGGCAGGTCGATCCCCTTTTGGTTGGCTTCTATCAGGCCTTCGATGATCGGCGGGAAGTCGGTGCCGGAATTGGTAAAGACATACTCAATTCCCAGCGCCTTCATCTT
>JABSOU010000017.1 GCA_013215215.1 Cognatishimia sp.
CCCCGCTACGGCAATGTCGCCCATGTTCTGGTTCCCAGCGATCTCTTGATCCACGCCAACGGCATATTCTCGGCCCGTGCCTGTGGCCCCGAGCCACTGCGCTATCTATCTATCGCCCCCCGCGTGGGGTCCGCGCCGCGTGCCACCCGGGACCGCTTGCCGAGCGGCCCTACCCGAGGCCCCGCGCCCGCCCTTTGAACTGGCTGTTTCCTGGCGCGGCTGGTATCACCCCAGGGGTCCTCCACCCCCCCCTGCATGACGCCGCTGCTCTCGGCGCATGGCGGAGCCCCGCTGCATGGTGCATGCATGCAGCTCAGCCGCAGTCGCGGGGCAACTCCACTGGATGGTGCCCCTCCGCTCCACGACGCCCGGGCCCCGGGACCGGAGCGGCGCCACGCAGCGGAGCTGAACCATCCAGTGGGGCGGGGCTGCACCCCGCAGCGCTACGGCACCGCGCAGCGGATCAGCGGAGGCGCGCCCGGTGATACGGAGGGGAGGGAGTGCCAGGGTCTAAAATAAAAGAGGGGGGCGGTGGAGCCCCCACCCGGGCGGCAGGAGGCAGGGGCACCCACCTAAATCCCGCAAAGGAGGGGGAGCACTGGATAACGGGCGGGCCTGCCTGGGCCCAGCCACCCCTGCCTCCACCAGCTTCAGGACCCAAGCCCATCCGACAGCCCGCCGCTCTGTTATCATCGTGGTTCTTCGCATATGCCCCTGCGAAGGCGAGCGGGCACCGCCAGCCTCGGAACTTGGTCAGCAACCGAGCCCTCCGACTTGCGCCCCACTGGCACCCCGTTGGCCAGCCGCTGGCGCAGGTTACAACAGGCACGGGCATTCCGCCCCCTGTGCCCGGAACGCCGGAAGCCCTTGCCTCGCACAGACAGCGCGCCTGGCCAAACAGAGAGTTCCACCCCCCTCCATCGTACCTATGCAACCCGCGGGGCCCCGCGACCGCGACCCCGCCCGCCTTTTATTTTCCCCCGCATCTCTTTTGCAGATGCTAAACCCGGGTAATACACAAAGTGGAAGCGCGCGCCCTCGGCGGCCGCCCGGGGAAATCCGTTCCTGGCTGTGTGTCCTTCCGCCGCAGTCGCGGGGCAACTCCACTGGATGGTGCCCCTCCGCTCCACGACGCCGCTCCACGGCATGGTGCCGCGCCGCCGCGGCATGGCGCAGGTCCTCGACAGCGCGACGCAGGCTGCGTGGTGCCCTGCTGCGTGGTGCCGCGGGTCCTCTGCTGGGTGCGGTGCCGCTGCCTGGGCTGCTGCCTGCCAGGTGCGAAAATCCGCGCCGGTCGCCAGCGGGGCCCCGCGACCCGCCACCCGGACCCGACCCGGGGTTGCCTAGCAACCAGCGGTCCCCCGGGACCGGAGCGGCACCACGCAGCTGAGCTGNACCATCCAGTGGGGCGGGGCTGCACCCCGCAGCGCGACGGCACCGCGCAGCGGATCTGCGCCAGGCTGCGGAGGCGCTGCGCCACGCAGCGGAGGCAGTGCGTCATGCCGCACGAGAGCCGCGCCATGCAGGTGGGGCTGCACCACGCGGTGGCGCGGCGCCATGCGGGCGGAGGTGAAGCCGCGCCCGCCAGGGACCCGAGCGGCGCCATGCTGCGGAGCCCAGCCATGGAGCAGAGCCGCACCACCATGCGCGGAGCTGCGCCACCGCCGCGGGCGGACATGCCTTCGCAGCTCCCCCGCCCCCGGATGTGCGGCTTAGCTGCTTACCCCGGGTGCGCGGCTTAGCTGCTTACCCCGGGGGTGCGGCTTCGCAGCCCGGAGCCGAAAGGCCCCCACAGGAACGGGAATTCCGCGCCCTGCGCCCGGAACGCCAGAAGCTGGCGCCCCGCCACCGCTGCTCGGTGCATCCCCGCTTGCTCCCACTTCCGGGGG
>JABSOU010000166.1 GCA_013215215.1 Cognatishimia sp.
AACCATCATACCGATGGATCAGAGGCCAACGATGCACTAACAATCAAACTGGACCAGTCAGATGAGGCTGCTCAGGGGGGCGCATAAACTCAAGCTTTTTGGCTACATTTAGCCGTGGATACGCTTTTTGCACCGAGGTCTCAAAAATGTCCGGGCTGTGACCCTTCGCGGCGCATTGCACAATGGATGACCACGCGTCGTAGTTAGATGCTAAATTCAGAACCGGCCAATCAGAGCCAAACAGCACGCGCGCGGGCGTGAATACCTGCAGGATCTTCTCTATGTAATCAGAGATATCATCTGGACGCCAATCAGGTCCCGCCTCGGTTGTCAGGCCCGACAATTTGCAAAAGGCCTGATTGCTCTTTGCAATAACGGTCATGTCCGCCGCCCAGCCGTCAAAGTGGCCTTGGTGTATCTCAGGCTTCGCACCGTGATCGATCACAACCCTCAAGTTGGGGTACTTCTTCAAAAACTCACAGAGATGACCCAAGTGGCGTGGCAGAACCAATGCATCGAAGGTTAAGTTATGCGCTACCATAGTATCCAGTGCTGGACGAAGGCTGTCTTTGAGCATCCAGGCGTCATCTTCAATGTCTTGTATCATGGGGCGGAAACCGACCAGCTTGGAATGCTGGGCCATCCGTTCAATCGTGGCCGGTGCGTCTTTGGCCTCAAGATCAGTCCAGCCTACGACACCCACAATCCATTCATGCCTGTCGGTCAGCGACAACAGATATTCGGTCTCGGCCTCAGTGTCCGCAGCCTGCACCGCGATTGTGCCATCGATACCCGCCGCTTCCAGAAGAGGCTTTAGATCATCTGGCCCAAAATCCCGATACAGCGGTTTTAGATCGGGCGTGAGCCAGTCGTAGTCGCCCCGCGCTAGTTTCCAAAAATGCTGGTGGGCGTCGATTTTCATCTGTGAGTCTCCGTTGGACGAGTAGAGGTCAAGCTAGGATGACTTCGTGAATTCAGTTGGCTTGCCGCCATAAATCTCGGTCAGCTCTCGCGCTAGGGCACCGTACATTTCGACAATGTCGTCTAGGCTCGGCACTTCTAGGTCATCCACTCTTTCCAGATAGGGGCAAGACAGCACGGCTGCCGCGTGACCTGAGGGACCAAAGATTGGGAAGGCGATGTTGGTCACACCTATGGCCGTCGCGGAAGGCATTTTTTCAAACCCTACGGTGCGAATGCGCTGGATGTGCGCGTCAAACTCCGCACGGTCCAATGCCGGTTCCCCGATTGCAGGGCGGTGTTGCTCTATCAGGTTTTCCAGTTCTTCATCCGCTCGAAATGCCGCCAAAACCCGGCCAGTACCGGTGTTCCATAGCCCGACAACCGTGCCGGTTTTAAGCGCGAGCCCCCAATTGCCCGGCGACTCTGCGGAGGCCACAATCACCACGTCACCGTTGCTTTCCATACCCATATGGCAGGACTGCCATGCTTTGCGCGTGATTGCGCGCATGCGCGGCAGAGCGGCCTCAATCACCCGCCCGATCGGTGGATGGCGCTGGCTGATCGAAAACATTTTAAGGCTCAGAGAATAACGATCACCCGACAAAGATCGGATCACATAGCCGCGCCGCACAAGCGTGGAAAGCATCCGGTAGATCTCATTTGGGGAGCGTTCCAGCGCCTTGGCCACTTCGCCTTGCGTCAGGCCTTCGCCGTGACTGGCAAGCAATTCAATGATGTCCAGGCCCTTCTCCAGCGCCGGTGCGCGGTATTTGTCGTCTTTTTCGGCCATGCAATGCCCCACTATTCAAATTTTTTGGCCCAATCAAAGAAGGCCTCACAATCCTTATAGGCAAGTTTTGCCGCGTGGCGAGCCTAAGTCAAGCTTGATTTGTATTTAAATAAATACTTTATATACAAATATCAGCCAAAATTGGCGACAACCTTGAGCAGCCTCATCTGACTGGTCCATTTTGATTGTTAGTGCATCGTTGGCCTCTGATCCATCGGTATGATGGTTTCGGGAGCTGGTGGTTTGTAGCCCAATGCACTGTGTGGTCTTTTTGTGTTGTAGAGTCTCCTCCATTGTTCGATCAGGATCTGAGCTTCACGTAAGTTGTAGAAAAGCTCACCATTGAGTAGTTCATCCCTCATCCGTCCATTGAAGCTCTCGCAATATCCGTTCTCCCAGGGTGATCCTGGCTCGATGTACGCTGTCTTTGCACCAACTGCAGTGATCCAATCCCGAACAGCTTTAGCGACGAACTCCGGGCCATTGTCTGAACGTATGTACTTCGGCGCACCGCGTAGGATGAACAGGTCCGTCAGTGCGTCGATGACATCTGCAGAGTTCAGCTTCCGCTGCACCTTGATCGCCAAGCATTCACGGCTGTGCTCATCAAGAATGTTCAGAGTGCGAAAGACCTTGCCATCATCTGTTCGGCAATGAACGAAGTCATAGGACCAAACGTGGTTACGGTATTCAGGCCGCAGCCTTACGCATGAGCCGTCATTCAGCCAGAGTCGACCCTTCTTTGGTTGCTTAGCTGGAACCTTAAGGCTTGTCGGGAAAACAGTCTCCCAGACTGTTTTCTGATCCTTCGCGCTCTCGTCGCCACAGTCGTTCAACACGACCATCGCTGACTGACCAACCGGCTTCTCTTAACAAAGCGGCAATCCGACGATACCCGTATCGACCAAACTGACGAGCCAATTCAATCATATCCGCAACCAGTCTGTATTCATCTGGGCGACCTCGGGGAACATGCCTTTGTGTCGAACGATGTTGTCCCAGTACGTGGCATGCTCGGCGCTCAGAGACTTTGAACTGGCTGCGCACGTGATCAATGCAGGCCCGGCGACGAGCGGGGCTCAGAAGTTTCCCCGTGCAGCTTCCTTCAGGATCAATTTGTCCAACGTCAGATCAGACACAGCTCTTCTGAGCCGCTCATTTTCTTTTTGAAGCCGCTTTAGTTCTTTCAATTGATCCACGCCCATTCCGCCATACTTTTTACGCCAGCGATAATAGGTTTGTTCAACAACACCGATCTGTCTGATTGCATCCAGACGAGACATGCCTTGCCCCATCAACACCTCAACTTGTCGTAACTTCGAAACTATCTCTTCCGGCTTCGGTCGCTTGTTTGCCATTCTTGGTCCTCCATTTCCTAAACATAGGGGCGGACCAGTTCAGTGGGGGAGGCTCAAGCGATACCAATGTGAATGGCCAAGCTGGGTTTGGATTAGATATCGTCAAACAGATTGCGCAGCTGCTGGATGCTCAGTTTGAGCTTCAACCCAATCTTGCCCAGTTGCGCATACCGCACAAAAGCTGAGTATTTCTTTCGTCACGCAACTTTCAGCAAGAACTTCCGTGACGAAAAACGCCTGAGATTTTCACGGAGAAACCCCATGTTCCGTTTTTCTAGGGGATTTCCGCATCCCATCTAGGGGATATCCGTACAACAAAGCCCAACGTTTCCATGCAAGTTTTCACTCGAAAACTTCCAGGGAGGCATCATGCAGGAAACACACCTACCAACCTCAGAATACGACAGTAAACTTGAGAAGATGGCTGCGAGGGCCGTGGTCGATGCTTATGCAGCGCAAAATCCTCAGTGCTCAGTGGACTACTCCAACTGCCCAGAGTTTCAGAATGTAGCTCTATACACACCCGCTCTGAGCGAAGGTTACATCAACACAGTCACCCGATTGGGCCTGCGGGAAAAAGCAGCGCGGGCCAATGGGGATGCAAAGTCCGATCCATTCGATGGGCTGACTTTTGGAGCCGATGACCTCAAATTCATCAACCCGGACTCCAAGCTCTGCTTTTACCCTTGGGTGCTCTACAGCGGTGGCCAAGGAGCCAAGACCGACGAAAAAGCATCCCAGGTTAATTGGGTCACGGACAAACCGGCGCGTGATCCCAAGGTTGTCGTCATCGGGGATAGCGGCGGCTTTCAAATCCAACAGCAGACCATCCCGTTTGATCCTCAATCGACACCAAGAAGGATGTTGGGATGGCTTGAAGCGACTGCGGATGAATCCATGATCTTGGACTTTCCGACCGGTGGCATAGCGACCGGTGCAATGGTCCCTCATGTTGAACGGCTCAAACAGTCGGGCGAACCCATAGCAAAACTGGCAAAGCGGCATGGCTTTTCTGAAGGCTATATTGCTTGCCTTCGGCAAACTGAGATCAACAACGTATTTTTCCAGCAGAACCGCAACCCAAAGGCCACCAACCTGTTGAATGTGATCCAAGGTCGCAATGAAGCGGAAAGCGTGTTTTGGTACGAGCGCGTGAAGCACTTCAGCCAATCCGCTCATGGTGCTTTTGAAGGTTGGGCATTTGCGGGCAAACACTCAGTCCAGCTGTCCATGACATTGCGCAGACTGATCCAAATGCGGGATGACAAGCTACTTCAGCCAGATCAGTTTATCCATTTCTTGGGCGTTTCCACGCTGAAAGTCGGGGTCGCATTGACTTTCATTCAACGCACCCTGCGCGAGCACACGGATGCCCATGGCGTTCAGCTTACCTTTGACTCAAAGAGCCCAGTGGATGCGATGTCCAACGGCTACCAAGCTTTCTCAGGCTATGATTTTTCCAAAGACAAATGGAGCATCCGAACCCAGCCAAGCAACATTGCCGAGAATGAAGGTTCAACCCGACCGTTGACGACATTGGCTTTGGATTGGGTTACAGCAGCAGAACAGCGATTGCTGGCGCGCTCCAGTTTGGGCAACCTGCTGACCTTGGGCGACTTGGTGGCTTCTCGCGATCCAACAAATGGCACGCGCATACCAAACGCGCTGCAACAATTGCTCCTCGTGCATCACAACACTCAGGCTCTGATTGAGGCATTCCGCGAAGCCTATACCTATCTGGAACCTCGCCATTTGATTGATCGACCATCATCGTTTCAAGCACTGGATGAGGTCGTTCAGATGATATTTCGCACTGAAGCTCCGATGTCGCTGATCCAGAAACTGGAAGGCCGCTCTGGCACGCCGCTACAAGTCATAGAAGACCTGCGCAATCTTCCCAACCAACCATACAAAACCATCGAAGCCGCCCAGGATCAGCTGGATGCGCTCGCCTATGAAGGAGTGTTCGGCAAATGACCTCCCAAGCCCAAACCTCAAAAAACGACAACGCAGAAAAGAAATT
>JABSOU010000167.1 GCA_013215215.1 Cognatishimia sp.
TTTTGGATCAATGGGGTGTGCTTCATGATGGGACCCAACCCTACGGCGCGGCGGTTGAAATCCTCTCGGAACTAAAAGCGGCGGGCACCTATCTGGCTGTACTTTCAAATTCCGGGAAACGCGCCGCTCCGAACGAAAAGCGCATTACAGATATGGGGTTTGAACCTGATCTGTTTGAGCACGTCATGACCAGCGGCGAAGCCCTTTGGACCGATATTCGCGGCCAACACATTCCCGAGATGCGTTTCTATGCCGTAGAACGGGCTGAAGAAGATGCAGAGCATTGGGCCCGCGGCCTGAACATTGACCTCACCCAATCGCTGCAGGATGCGGATGCCATCTTGCTGATGGGCTTACCGGATGGGAGCAAGCTGCCCGACTGGTCTGGCTTTTTGAAAGAGGCGCTCATTGCGCAACTGCCGGTCTATTGCTCCAATCCCGACCGCCAATCGCCACGTGCGGATGGTCTTGTCATTTCACCGGGTGCTTTGGGGTTTGCTTACCGCGACATGGGCGGAAAGACTGTGTTCTACGGCAAGCCTCATGAACCAATCTTTCGAAGTCTGGAAAAGGCGCTCGGTACTCAAAATCTGCTGATGGTTGGCGACAGTTTGGAACACGACATATCCGGAGGCCACACCGCAGGGTGGGACACCCTGTTCGTTCGTGGCGGATTATATACCGACGACTTCGCCGAAGCGGGGATCGACGAAACTCTGGTCCGGCTTTGCACCGCCAAATCCTGTGCGGCCCCAACCTATTCTATCGAGGTTCTCAAATGATCGATGTGAAACCTGAACTTTTTACCGCAGAATTCAGAGAGCTCTCTGCCAAGCTTGGCCAGGACCCGCTGCAAGTCCAGGGGCCCGGGGGCAATACCTCGATCAAAGAGGGCGATGTCATGTGGATCAAAGCCTCTGGCACTGAACTCGCAAATGCGGTCAAGACCAACATATTCGTCGCAGTGGATCGCAATGCTGCACTGGCTGAGGCGCGCGAAGAGACCGGGGATGGCAGCTGCAAGACAACCATTCTTGATCCCGCGATTTCGCTGCGGCCTTCTATCGAAACGACGTTTCATGCAGCGCTGGATCACAAAGTGGTGGTCCATACGCATTCTGTCGCGACGATCACACATGGCATTAGCCCTGAGGGACGCGAAGCTCTGAAGCAAAAGCTCGAAGGCCTGCCATTTGTTCTGGTTCCTTATGCAAAACCGGGCCTCCCTCTAACGCGCCTTATCCTTGCGGCCCAGAAGGCGGATACCCGGGTTTTCATACTGCAAAACCACGGATTGCTCTGTTGCGGTGCATCCGTCGACGAGGTCAAATCGCTGATCCAAGATGTTGAACGCCGACTGTGCCTGCCCGCCCGTGACTATGCCCGCAAACCGAAAAAACCGGTGCCACCAAGCGGGTATGGCTGGGCAGAAGAAAGCTGGCTGGCGCGCGATGCGCGGGCCTCTGAAATTGCGCTCAGCGGTACCTATTATCCGGATCACACCGTGTTTCTTGGACCCGCTCTGCCTGAACAAGACAAAACGGGTTCAGCGCCTGCGGTTTTGGTCAAGGGCGAAGGTGTTCTTTTGAGCCTTATGGCGACAGACTCGCAACGGGCCATGTTACTATGCCTGTCCAATGTCTTGCGTCGACTGCCCGAGGGCTGGAGCGTCGAAGCGATCGGGGCCGAGGCAGAAGCGGAATTACTCAACTGGGACGCCGAAAAATACCGGCAGGCCTTGGCAAAGAACGCCTGATGCTCGCGCTTGGCATTGATATAGGCACCAGTGGGGTGCGAACGGCGGTTCTGGATCGGGGCGGCGAACTGATCTCAATGGCGAAAGCCTCTCATCTGCCTCAATCCAACGGAGCTTTAGACGCCAATTTGTGGTGGGATGCGGTTGAAAACTGCATAAGGGCGCAGGAAACGGCTCTGGAGAAAACATCGTATTCTCTGGCGCAGGTCACACATATCGCCGTGGATGGAACCTCGGGCACGATGGTTTTGACGGACGAGGTTCTCAACCCTGTCAGCCCGGCACTTATGTATAACTCCAAAGGGTTTGATGCCGAGGCAAATCTCATCGCCCAACACGCGCCAGATCCTCATATCGCGCGTGGGTCAAACTCTGCCTTAGCACGGGCTATGCGGTTGGTTTCAATAGCGGAACGCAAGCCAGTGCATTTGTTGCACCAAGCCGATTTCATAGCTGCAAAGCTCATGGGACGCGGCGGTGTCTCCGATCCGAACAACTCTCTCAAGACCGGATTTGATCCTGAAAACGCCGAGTGGCCTGCGTGGATTGGTGAAGTATTTGACGCAGAGCTCTTGCCCAAGGTTTTTCACGTTGGCGAGGTTTTTGGCCCAGTCGCTCCCCAGATCTCAACCCGCCTCGGTTTTGCACCTGATGCGGTCGTCTGTGCCGGAACCACGGATAGCATTGCTGCTTTCCTTGCTGGCGCACCGCTCGAAGAAGGTGTGGCTGTGACGTCGCTCGGATCGACGCTTGCGATCAAAATGCTTCTGACCAAGCGCATCGATGATCCTTCAATTGGCCTCTATTCTCATCGTATCCGAGACCACTGGCTTGTTGGTGGGGCCTCAAACACAGGCGGCGCGGTCTTGTTGAACCACTTCACGCCAGACGAGATGAACGCCTTGAGCGCAAAAATTGATCCGAAAAAACCCACAGATCTCTCCTACTACCCTTTGCTAACGCTGGGCGAGCGGTTTCCGATAAATGACCCAACCCTAGCGCCCAAGCTCTCGCCCCGCCCCTCAGAAGATCACCTGTTTCTGCAGGGCATGTTCGAAGGCATCGCCCAGATTGAAGCGAAGTGTTATGCCGAGATTTCACAACGAAGTGGTTGCGTTCCAAAATGCGTTTTCACAGCGGGCGGCGGCGGAGCGAACCCAGTTTGGTCAGACATTCGAAAGCGGGTTCTCAAAGTTCCAATGAAAGATCTGAGGTTTTCCGAAGCCGCAGTCGGGGCAGCCAGGGTTGCTTTACTTAACCAAGCACCGGGGTGATCCAGCATCAAATCGCAAGACTATGTGTATGCTGAGCAGACAAGGCGGAATCCAAATAGGCACACAGCAAACGCGCCGAGGCTTCGTAACCCGGGCGGATTGAAAGCCCCAAGGGTTCAAGATCTACGACATCGGGAAATTCCTGGACAAGCCCATCGATCAACGACTGAAAATAAACCTCAGACGGCGCGGTATCTTCGGTAAATGGGCTTACGTCGATCTTATGGGTGCACATAATCTGCTCGACCAGTCCCGCCAAAAGGCGATCCTCTTCGCGCATGAAATATCCTTTGTGCCCTGCCAACCCATTGGTTTGGACCCTCTGCCGGTAAGCCGATGTTGCAACTGCGTTTTGACAATAGCCGCGACGGAAACGTGAAATCGCAGAGGCGCCAAAGCCAAGAAGCGTTTCGCAAGGATCATCGGTGTAGCCCTGAAAATTCCGCCGCATCTTGCTGTGGCGCGCCGCAATGGCGAGGCTGTCATCTGGGAGCGCGAAATGATCGATTCCCAAAGGCTCAAACCCGATCAAACAAAGGCGGTCCCTAGCCAGCTCTGACATCTCAAATCGAGCTTCGGCGCCGGGCAAATGCTCTGACGGGATCATGGTTTGCCGCTTTGAGACATGCGGCACATGGGCATAGCCATAGAGCGCCAAGCGATCCGGTTTCAAACGCACCACGCGATCCAAAGTCTCTGTGAGACTATGCGCAGTTTGATGCGGCAGACCGTAGAGGAAATCTACGTTCAGACTGTGAACGCCATGTCCCCTGAGAATGTCACAGACCTCTTGCGTCTGCTCAAAACTCTGCAATCTGCCGATGGACTTTTGCACTTTAAGGTTAAAATCCTGAACCCCAATGCTGGCGCGTCGCATACCCCTGCGCGCGAGTAGCTCTAGCAATTCAGGAGCCGCCTCGGTCGGATCGATTTCGACCGAGAACTCAAACCCGTCAGAAAGATCAAATGCGTCGAAGACAGCATCAAGCAGGCGGTCCATAAGCGCGGGACTTAAGAGCGTGGGTGTGCCACCGCCCAAGTGCAGCCGCGCCATTTGTAACCGTTCGGCAGGTAAATCCGAAACGGTGTTTATCTCGGCGATAAGGTCCTCGACATAGCCTTCAACCGGTGAGAGCGTTTTCGTGCCCTGCGTACGACAGGCGCAAAACCAGCACAGCCGCCTACAAAACGGAATATGAATATAAACCGACACAGGCGCATGTGATGGAAGCTGTTCAAGCCACTCGCGTTGATACTTTGCCCCTACGCCCTGCTCAAATCGGTTCGCGGGCGGGTAGCTCGTATAGCGCGGCACTTTGGCATCAAAGAGCCTGTAGCGTCGAAGGGTACTTATCTTGTCCATGGCTTGCTGATACGCTTGGCATTCCAGAGCTACTTTGATCCAGATCAAGCGCCATGACTTTTGTTTTTAACGAACGTGAAAAATGCGGAAGCTGCCCAATTCGGCATCGGGCGATTTGCGCCCGCTGTGACGAAGACGAGCTGGCGTTGCTTGAGGGTATGAAATCCTATCAGACCTTTGAAGCCGGTCAGCCGATTATCTGGCGCGGGGATGATTTGACCCATTTTGCCTCTCTCGTGTCGGGCATCGCGTCTTTGTCGCGTACTCTCGAAGACGGGCGCACGCAGATGGTGGGGCTGCTTTTGCCATCGGATTTTGTCGGACGCCCCGGTCGCGAGACCGTGGATTTCGACGTGACCGCTGTCACGGAAGTCACGCTGTGCCGGTTTCAGCGCCGCCCGTTTGAAGACCTTGTCGAACGGGTTCCGCATATCTCGCAGCGCATGATGGAAATGGCGCTGGATGAACTGACGGCGGCCCGGGAATGGATGGTCCTTTTGGGCCGCAAAACCGCACGAGAAAAAATAGCCACGTTCCTAGAGATGATCGTGCGGCGTGAAACTGTGCCCACCCAAGCCATCCAAGAATACAAACTACCCCTCACCCGCGAAGAAATCGCGAACTTTCTCGGCCTTACGCTTGAGACAATCAGCCGCCAGCTGACCTCGTTAAAGAA
>JABSOU010000168.1 GCA_013215215.1 Cognatishimia sp.
GATTTCAATGTGCATGACGGATGATCTTGGTAAGCGGCTGCTTAAATTTTCCTGGAGTGACTCGAAATGGACGCAAAGACTCGCGGGGCTGAATGACGGCTGATTTGGATGCACCCGCACTGGCGTTTTTGAAGAGCACCCCTTGGGCGCAGGCAGATGTTGCGGTTTTGACCCAAGACGCCTCGCCCCGCAGGTACTATCGCCTGACCCACCCCGCCCTAAGGTCTGCCATTTTGATGGACGCTTCCAAATGGGTTGCCGGGGAGATGGCGCGCTTTTTGCACATTGCTCGGTATTTGCGCGACATCGGGCTGTCAGCGCCCGAAATCCATGAGGAGTCTGCCGACTATCTGATCCTCGAAGACTTCGGAGACACCCGTTTCGCCGATCTTCCCACCGATCCTGCCGAGCTTTATCGCGTCGCGTTGGATGTGCTTCTGCATCTGCAGACCCACTCAGCCCCTGAAGGTTTGCCGCTTTGCAATCCTGCGCACCTTGGAGACTTGGCCGCGACGGCATGGCAGTTCTATCCCAACTCTGCAACCGGTGGCCACAGCTCAGATAGCGATGCGGTGGCCGAACTGGTCGAGTCCCTTTCACAGCGCCTAGATCTGACCCAATCCTGCGTGATGCTGCGCGACTACCATGCGGAGAATGTCATGTGGTTGCCGGACCGCTCGGGCTTTGCCCGCGCAGGGCTGCTGGATTTTCAGGACGCGATGTTGGGGCACCCGGCTTTCGATGTCGTATCCTTGCTGCAAGACGCCCGCCGAGACATCGATCTCGAATTTGAGCGAGAGATGTGTGCCTATTTCCAGTCGCTATCCCCGATGAGCACAGACCACTTTGCCACCAGCTACGCCGCCCTCGGGGCCATTCGAAACCTCCGCATCATTGGAATGTTCGCGCGGCTTTCGCGTCTGCTCAACCGACCGCACTACGTCGATTTCATCCCGCGGGTTTGGGCGTATCTGGAGCGCGATCTTGCCCATCCCGCTTTGAGAGACCTAAGGGAGGTCGTCGAGAATACCCTGCCCGCCCCAACAAAATCTCACCTCGAATTTTTGAAATCCGCATGCCTGACCAACCCTCCTCAGTGATGATTTTCGCGGCCGGTTTTGGCACGCGGATGGGGGCGCTGACCCAGACAACCCCCAAGCCTTTGATCCCCGTGAATGGCACGGCCTTGATCGACCATACGCTGCGCCTTGTGCAGGACATCGCGCCCGAAACCATCGTGGTGAACGCCCATTATTTGGCCGATCAGGTGGCCGCGCATTTGGCCGAAAAAGAGGTCAAATTAAGCATAGAAAAACCCGACATTCTGGACACAGGCGGCGGCCTTAAAACAGCGTTGCCGATGCTGAAACAATCCGCGGTGATAACCAGCAACAGTGATTGCATCTGGGACGGTCCCAATCCGTTTCGGCTCTTGTTAGAGTCATGGGATCCAGACCACATGGATGCGCTTTTAGGGTGTATTAGGGTCGAAAATTGCCTTGGTAGAGCCACTCCGGGCGACTTTGATATAGACGAAAAGGGTCTGATTTCCCGCAAGGGTGATTTCGTCTATGGTGGGGTTCAGATCATCAAAACCAAGCGGGTTGAAGCCCATCCAAATCGAACATTCTCCCTCAACGCGATTTGGGATGAAATCGCCAAGGACAATCGGTTGTTCGGACTGGACTACCCGGGGCGCTGGTGCGATGTCGGACATCCAGAGGGGATCGCGTTGGCTGAGGGGCTTTTGAGAGGGCAGCATGTTTGAGACCAAAGGCCAACCGCATGTTTTCGGCGTTGCCCCGGGCGTGGATTTTCCGCGCGCTCTGATCGACGGGTTGCAAGACCGGATGCAGGGCAAAGCGCCCGAGGACTTTGCGCGCGTAGAAGTCATCGTGAACACCCAGCGCATGGCGCGCCGTATGCGGGTGCTGTTTGATCAAGGGCCGCCGATGCTCTTGCCTCGGATCAAACTGCTAACCAGCCTTGGTCAGTCCTTGACGACGCCCCTGCCCCCGGCCGTTAACCCTTTGCGGCGTCGGTTCGAGCTGACCCAAATCATCGCGCGGCTTTTGGAACAGCAACCCGACCTCGCCCCCCGCGCATCCCTATTTGACCTCGCGGATAGCCTCGCGACGTTGATGGACGAAATGAACGGCGAGGGAGTCTCGCCAGACGCCATCGCAGCGCTGGATGTCAGCGACCAATCCGGCCACTGGGAACGCGCCCAGCAATTTTTCGGCATCGCTCGCCAATTTTTGGCCTCGGTTGCCGAGGAACCGGATGCAGAATCCCGCCAACGTCAGATTGTCGAGGCTTTGATCGCGCAATGGGAGGTCTCTCCGCCCGATCATCCGGTGATTTTGGCAGGGTCAACCGGGTCTCGCGGGACAACCATGATGCTGATGCAGGCGATCGCGCGTTTGCCGCAGGGCGCGCTGGTCTTGCCGGGCTTTGATTTCGACACACCCGCCACGGTTTGGGCAACCTTGGGCGATGCTTTGTCGGCCGAGGATCATCCGCAATATCGGTTCAATAAGATCTTGCAGGGTTTGGAGATGTCTCCCGGTGACGTGCAGGCCTGGACCAAGGCTCCTGCCCCCAGCCCAGCGCGCAACCGCCTTGTGTCGCTCGCACTGCGCCCAGCACCAGTCACGGACCAATGGTTGTCCGAGGGGCCCAACTTGACCGACCTCGAAGAGGCCTGCGCCGATGTCACCTTGGTGGAAGCGGCCTCGATGCGCGAAGAGGCGCTTGCGATCGCAATGCGGCTGAGGCAAGCGGCGGAGGACGGTATCACCGCCGCGCTCATTACACCGGATCGGATGCTGACGCGTCAGGTGACCTCGGCTTTGGATCGCTGGAATATTCTGCCGGACGACTCTGCGGGCACGCCTTTGCAACTCTCGCCGCCTGGACGGTTTTTGCGTCATATTTCGGCTCTGTTTCAGCAGGAATTGACGTCTGAAGCGCTCTTGACGCTGCTTAAACATCCCCTGACGCATTCGGGATCTGACCGCAATACGCACCTGCGTTTGACGCGGGACTTGGAGTTGTTCATCCGCCGCAATGGGATTTCCTATCCGACCCAAGAGCATCTGACCAACTTTGGAGTCGGCATCAAGGACGGCAATGAATGGGTCGCATGGCTGATTGCAGAGTTCTGTGAACAGATCACTCTTGGCGACATTTCTTTAGAAACACGTGTCGCCTCCCATCTTGCACTGGCTGAAAAGATCGCGCGAGGCTCGGTAGCCACAGAGGGGACCGGAGGCCTTTGGGAGGAAAAAGCGGGTCGCGAGGCCGTGCGGATCGTTGCGCAACTCAAAGACAACGCGGGCTATGCCGGCGAGATGTCGGCGGGCGATTATTCTGACCTCTTTGGCGCGGTTCTGTCCCGTGGCGAAGTGCGCGACCGGGATGCGCCGCATCCAAACATTTTGATTTGGGGCACACTCGAAGCGCGTGTTCAGGGCGCCGACCTGTTGATCCTTGGCGGCCTGAACGAAGGTAGTTGGCCCGAAAGCCCCTCGCCTGACCCCTGGCTCAATCGAAAGATGCGTCATGACGCGGGGCTTTTGCTGCCTGAGCGGCGGATCGGGCTCTCCGCCCATGACTTTCAGCAGGCCATCGGCGCGAAAGAAGTCTGGCTGACCCGGTCGATCCGATCAGACGAGGCGGAAACCGTGCCCTCGCGCTGGATCAACCGACTTGCCAACCTGCTCAGCGGGCTCAGAGATCAGGGCGGACCCGAGGCCTTGGCTGACATGCGGTCGCGTGGCGAGGCCTGGATCAAGCGCGTCGCGATGTTGGAAGCCGTCGGCGAAACGCAGCCTGCGAAACGGCCCTCCCCGCGTCCGCCGCTCAGCGCACGCCCGACCAGATTGTCGGTCACCGCGATCAAACGTCTGATCCGAGATCCGTATGCGATATATGCGCAGACTGTCCTGAGGCTGCGGGCTTTGGATCCCCTTATGTCCCTGCCCGATGCGCTCTTAAGGGGGAATGTGGTGCATGAGGTCCTTGAGGTCTTTGTCAAAGATGTGGAGCGGGACCCGGATCTTCTGACCCATGCCCATCTTATGCGGGTATCAGAGACTGTTCTGGCGGAAAACGTACCCTGGAAAGCAGCGCGATTGCTGTGGGCGTCCCGAATGGAGCGCCTGTCGCCGCATTTTATCGACAGTGAAAAGTCACGGCGAATGGACGCGCGGCCAATTGGGTTTGAAGCCATGGCCCGGTCCGAGATCCCCCGTCTTGGATTTACCCTAACGGCCAAAGCCGACCGGCTGGACCGCACCGAGGACGGTAAGCTTTTGATCTATGACTACAAGACCGGAACGCCGCCGTCGCAACCCGAACAAAAGATCTTTGACAAGCAGCTGTTGCTTGAGGCTGCCATGGCCGAGCGCGACGGGTTTGGAGAAATTTCGCCGTCCGAAGTCCTCGCCGCGATCTATATCGGTTTGGGCAATACCCCCAAAGATGTCGCCGCCCCGCTTGCAGACACCCCCGCCGCGCAGGTGTGGTCTGAATTTGAACAGCTCATCGAAAGCTATCAGGATCCCGAACAAGGGTTCACAGCGCGACGTGCTTTGCGCAAGGACACGGACATCGGGGACTACGATCAATTGGCCCGATTTGGCGAATGGGAAGTCACGGACGCCCCCGAACCGGAGGATCTGACGTGAAAATGAACGACGCCACCCGCCGTCAGGTGCAAGCTGCGCAACCGCAGGCGTCAACATGGCTTAACGCGAACGCGGGCAGCGGCAAGACGCGGGTTCTGACAGATCGCGTGGCGCGGCTTTTGTTGCAGGGGGTGCAGCCTCAGCACATTCTCTGCCTGACCTACACCAAGGCCGCCGCATCCGAGATGCAGAACCGTCTGTTCAAGCGCCTGGGTGCCTGGGCCATGAAAGAAGATGGCGACCTGCGGCAAGAGTTGCAGGAATTGGGTGTTGATGGCCCGGTTGATCGCGCACGGCTTCGGGATGCGCGGACCTTGTTTGCTCGCGCGATTGAAACGCCCGGCGGGCTAAAGATCCAGACCATCCACTCGT
>JABSOU010000169.1 GCA_013215215.1 Cognatishimia sp.
TTCGACGTCCACTTCGTGGGATGTACCGTTGATCGTAAGTTGCATGCTAGCCTCTTTATATGCTGGCTGAAAATGTCTATGAGGGTTTGGACATTTAATGTATTTTTGTAAATTGACGGATTCCCGAAGAAATGTCAAACCCAACTTATGACAGAAAGAGAACTAAGTATTCTTGAGGCGGCGCAGTCAGTCTTCGCGAAGTATGGCGTTGCCAAGACAACCATGAGTGACATCGCAGAGGCCGCGGGCGTTGCGCGGCAAACGGTTTACAACGCCTTTGCCACCAAGAACGATATTTTGCGCGCTTCGGTCAGAATCGAAACCGAGCGGTCTATCGCTGAGGTGCGCGCGGCGTGGGAAACTGCTGTCAATCTTGCCGAACGCATCGAGATTTTTCAGACAATTGGCCCGTTGCGGTGGTATGAGATTGTTGAAACTTATCCGGACCTTGCGGATCTCTTGGAAGGGTTAAATAGCATCGCTGCCGAAGAAATCGAAAAGGGTAAACTGGCCTGGGAAAAACTCTTTGTGTCTATGTTTGAGCAACAGGGCATTGTCGCTGTGGATCCAAGTCTCACGCATGCCGATTTAGCGGATTTCCTCTACAGCTCGGGCAAAAGTGCAAAATACGGTGCGCAGTCAAAGGCACACGTAAAGCAACGATTGCACGTGAGTAAGATTGCGCTGTTGAATTTGGTGAAGCCAGGATCATGAGGCGCGCGGGGCGCGTCGTCGCCGATCGCAGAATTCCACTCTAGGAAATCATTGGCAATTCGTGCCAATAGGGGTTCACGTATTCAAATGAGGTGGATGGCATACCCATCCAAGGCATCTATGTCTGATCCAAAGACAGGCTCGGTTGAGGGCATCGCGAAACTAGCGCTTCGAAAAGAGGCTGATGCGCTTTATCAAATGGCCGATGATCTGCCATCTGATTTTGCCCCGGCTGTAGAGTGTATTCTTGGCATCGAGGGTCGCGTTGTTGTGTCTGGCGTAGGCAAGTCAGGCCATATCGGGCGCAAGATTGCTGCAACCTTGGCCAGCACTGGTACACCTTCGTATTTCGTACATGGATCTGAAGCGAGCCATGGCGATTTGGGGATGGTGACCTCTCATGACATATGCATTCTGATTTCAAATTCTGGCGAAACGGCCGAATTGCGAGACATCACGCTTTATACGCGTCGCTTCAATATTCCGCTGATAGCGATTTCGTCGAACCCTAACAGTGTTTTGATGCAGGCGGCGGACTACAAACTGGCCTTGCCCAAAGCGCCAGAGGTCTGCGCCATTGGCAAAGCGCCCACGACATCGACAACTCTGACCCTCGCGCTGGGCGATGCTTTGTCCGTGGCTGTCATGGAGCAACGCGGCTTTGACGCGGATCAGTTTCAGGTGTTTCACCCGGGCGGGAAACTGGGCAGCCAAATGAGCCGGGTCGCTGATTTGATGCATGGTGTTGAACGGCTGCCGGTTGTGGCACCAGATGAGCCGATGTCCGAAGTGCTTCTGACGATGACGTCCGGTGGATTTGGAGTCGCCTTTGTCGTCGCTGATGGTCACCTGGAAGGTGTCATCACCGATGGTGACCTGCGGCGCAACATGGACAGCCTCCTTGGCAAGTCGGCGCGTGATATCGCCAATACAGAACCAACAAAAATAGAGCCGGATATGCTGGCGGCGAAAGCTCTGGCCATAGTGAATGAGCGGAAGATTACTGCAGTGCCAGTTGTAGACGAACACGGCGCGCCAGTGGGTATTTTGCACGTGCATGATTTGCTTCGTGCAGGCGTTGCATAAGGGAATTTGTGATGAAAACAGTAATTCTGATCCCCGCGCGCTACGCGTCTTCACGCTACCCTGGCAAGCCTCTGGCGGAGCTGACCCAAAAAAACGGCACCAAAAAGTCATTGATCCAGATGAGCTGGGAAGCGGCGATCGGTGTTGCTGGCGTTGATGCCGTTTATGTTGCGACGGATGACGACCGCATCAAAACCGCGTCCGAGGCCTTTGGCGCAGACGTGATCATGACGTCCGAGACCTGCGAAAACGGAACGGCGCGCTGCGCGGATGCGCTGGCGAAGGCGGGTCTTGAGGCGGATCTGATTGTGAACCTGCAGGGCGATGCGCCTTTGACACCGGCGTGGTTTGTCGAAGATCTGATCGCAGCGATGAAATCAGACCCCGAAGCGCAGGTCGCGACTCCGGTATTGCAATGTGATGCTCTGACCTACGGGCATTTTGTTGAGGATCGCAAAGCGGGGCGCGTTGGCGGGACGACTGCGGTGTTCAATGCCAAAGGCCACGCGATCTATTTCTCGAAAGAGGTTTTGCCCTTTATCGACCCAGACAAAGTTCCCGACACCGACATTCCGGTCTATCACCACGTGGGCGTCTATGCCTATCGCCCCGAAGCCTTGGCGGCCTATTCTTCCTGGCCTGTCAGCCAGCTGGAAACGCTGGAAGGTCTTGAGCAGCTGCGGTTCCTTTATAATGACACGACCGTTCGCTGCGTTGAAGTGGAAGGCAAAGGCCGCGTGTTCTGGGAATTGAACAATCCAGAGGATGTGCCCCGTATCGAAAGCGTTCTGCGAGATCTTCAGTAGGGCGGGCTTCAGCCCGCCGCCACGCTTAAAGAGTCGGCGCGATCTGCTTCAGATATCCTGCCAAATCATCACGCAATTCTGGCCGATCCAATGCAAAAGCTACGGTCGCCTGCAAAAAACCCGCCTTTGAGCCGCAATCAAATCGGGTGCCTTCAAAGCAAAAGCCTGTCACTGGACGCGGGCTGGCGATCTCTGCTGCGATTGCGTCGGTGAGCTGAATCTCTCCGCCCGCGCCTTTGCCGACATTGTCCAATTGGCCCATGATTTCCGGCGCAAGAATATAGCGACCGATCACGGCGAGGTTGGATGGTTCGGTGCCTTTTGGCGGCTTCTCGACCATCGATTTCACAGGCAGAACTGGCCCTTCGGAATCCTTCTCCACATCCAGTATGCCGAAAGATGAGGTCTGCTCGTCCGGGACTTCCATAGCGGCGACCATATTGCCGCCTATGTCGGCATAAGCTTCGACCATTTGCTGGAGGCAGGGCTTTTCCGCCGCGATCACGTCGTCGGGAAGCATGACCGCGACCGGCTCGTTGCCAATCAGGCGACGTGCACACCAGACTGCATGGCCAAGGCCAAGAGCTTTGTGCTGACGAAGATATGCGATCTGGCCGGAGCCCATGTTCGTCTGTTCAAGAATGTCCAAGAGGTCAGTTTTGCCTTTGGCCTCAAGCTCTGCTTCAAGGTTTGGCGCACGATCAAAATAGTCCTCAAGCGCGTCCTTGCCGCGCGAGGTGACAAAGATGAAATCCTCGATCCCAGCGGCTCGGGCTTCGTCAATCGCATATTGCACCAGCGGGCGATCCACGAGGGTCATGATTTCCTTCGGAACGGATTTCGTTGCGGGCAAAAACCGAGTGCCCAGACCCGCCACGGGGAAAATGGCTTTGGTGACTTTATTCTTCATCTTACTGTTCACTCTTACGATAAGCTTTGCCTGTTGGGCCTAGGGCTACAATATGCTTTGGGTCAAAACCAGTATGAAGTCGTGGAGAATTTGTGACGGATTTCCCCACTCGATTGGTTTGGAACGTAACGTAGCGAAACTTGAGACGCCACGTCGAAACGGTTGAGAATTGCGGCGGCGGCTTTACGCTGCAACCGCAAAATGGAGGAAATCACATGGATGCGCGCATCGTAGGCTGGGGTCACACTAAATTCGGTCGTCTCGAAGAGTCGACCTTGGAAGACATGATCGTCGACGCCACCAAAGAGGCCGTGGCGCATGCAGGCGTAGACTATGCGGACATCGATGGGATCTGGCTTGGCAACTATAACGGCGGGTTGGTTCCGGATGGGTTTGCGTCGTCCTTGGCGCTGCACGCGGACGAAGACCTTCGGTTCACACCGGCGACACGTGTAGAAAACGCCTGTGCGTCTGGGGCGGCGGCGCTTTACTCGGCGCGGGCAGCCATTCAGGCCGGACAAGCCAAGGTCGCTTTGGTGATCGGTGCCGAAAAGATGACGTCGCAGACGACCCAAGGCGTGACCGAAGCTCTCGCGGGTGCCTCTTATCAGAAAGAAGAGTCGGGAACCTCTTTCCCGCAGATCTTTGCACGTTTTGCACAGGCCTATTTTCAGGAATACGGCGATCAGTCGGCGGCCCTTGCGCGCATCGCTGCAAAGAACCACGCGAACGCGCTGAACAATCCTCTGGCACATATTCGTAAAGATGTCGGGTTTGAGGCCTGCAACACTGTGTCAGATCGCAATCCAATCATCGCGCCACCGCTTCGGATGACCGATTGTTCTTTGATCTCGGATGGGGCAGCAGCCATCATTTTGGCCGCAGATGATGTGGCCGAAGACATGGCGCATAACATTGGGTTCCGCGCAGCGACCCATATCAATGACTATCTTCCAATGTCGCGTCGGGACGTCCTGGCCTTTGAGGGGCCAGCAAAGGCGATCCAGACCTCTTTGTCGACGGCAGGTGTCACATTGGAGGACATCAGTTTTGCTGAAGTCCACGATTGCTTCACTATTGCAGAGTTGCTGATTTATGAGGCCATGGGGTTGATGCCCAAAGGCCAGGGTGCGCGCGCGATCAATGACGGATTGGTGCATGCAGACGGCAAGCTGCCGGTGAATGTGTCTGGCGGTCTCAAGGCCAAGGGGCATCCGGTCGGAGCAACCGGCGTGTCTATGCATGTTCTGGCTGCACAGCAGCTTTCTGGAAATGCCGGAGATATGCAGCTTAAGAAAGCCGATCTTGGGATGGTGTTTAATATGGGCGGCTCGGGCGTGGCGAACTTCTGTTCGATTCTCGAAAACCACGCCTAGAAGCCCTTAAAATGCGCACCGGTCGGTTTGATTCTGAGGGGTGCGCAATTTTCGGCAAGAATTGCCCTAAATATTGAAGAAATCCTTTAATCTGACAGGGCATCTTACCTAGTCTCGCCTTCATTTCCGGCAAACACCTGCGAAGAGGC
>JABSOU010000170.1 GCA_013215215.1 Cognatishimia sp.
AGGTCCTGACGATCTTTTGGCTGCGCAAGGCCCTCGAAGGCTTTGTTGGAGATCACAAAGGCCGCGGGTTCCTGCGTGAAGGCAAAGACCATATCGTTCCAGACCGCCCAATCCGGAAGCCGTTCTGTCAGGTTTGAGGAATGCACCCGCGCCAGACCGTCATTCGCTAGTTTGGTTTGCAGATCCATGGCGCTGGAAATCGCTAGGTCAAAGGACGTTTGCTCCTCATAGATTGCCTCCATGACGTCAGTCGAACTGGCCACAGTGTAGTCCACCGCGACGTTTGGGTTTTCTTCGAGATAAGAGCGCACCATGGGCTCAAAGAAACTGATATCAGCCGTCGACAGAATGCGCAGAACCTGGCGTGCGTCCGGGTCGCCAAAGATGGCCTGATCTTCGATCTCAATGGCGGCGAGGGCGCCCGCCCAAAGGGTTAATCCAAGGGAAAGGATAAGGTGACGCATGCCCCGCCTCCGGTGTTATTTGTCAGTATAATGGTTCCACCATGCGCGCGCATGACTTCGTCGACGATGGTCAAACCGAGGCCCGATCCAACGACCCCTTCTGCGTTGTGACCGCGTGCATAGCGTTTCAGCAGGGCTTCGGTCTCACTGTCCGAAAACCCCGGTCCGGAATCGCAAATGACGATCTCGGCCTTGCTTTCCATCGCAGAGAGCGTGATCTCGACCTGCGTCTGACCGCTGGAATATTTGATCGCATTGTCCAGAATATTATGAAGCGCGCTTTGCAGAAGGATGGTGTCGCCTTTGATCGTCGCGTGATCCAGTTTCAGAAGCGCGATCTCGATGTCCTTGAGGTCAGACAGCGGGCTGAGCCGTTCGACCACATCGGTCACCAGATCGTGCAGATCCACGGTTTCATCCGCCAGATTGTCGGTGCGAAAGGTTACCATCGCATGATCGAGCAGCTGCCCTGCCGTCCGAGAGCTCTCGTCGATGGCGCGGATCATTTCGCGGACGGACTTGCGGTTTTCTTCCTTTTCGACGCGGCGCAGGGTGATTTCGGCCTGTGTGCGCACAATGGCCAAGGGGGTACGCACGCGGTGGGCGGCTTCGGCGATGAAATGCTCGGACTGCGAGAGCGACTTTTGCAGCCGCCCCATGAGGGAATTGAGCGAGACCACCAAGGGCGCCATTTCGCTTGGAATGGGTGTAGCGACGGGCCGGAGGTCGGCGGGGCCGCGACGCGACACCGATTGTGTCAACCGATGCAGAGGGCGCATGGTGCTGAGGGCGATCAGCATCGCGATGACTGCAGAGAAGAGAAAGAACCCAACGCCGACAGTCAGCGAAATCTGCGACATGCGGGCGAGGGTTTGGTTGAGGCCGGTGAGGGTCTGCGCCACAGAGACCTCTAGAAAGGCCTGTTTGCCTTCGATGGAATAGCTGCGGCGGGTCGAAGCGATGCGGATGTCTTGTCCAAGGTATGTGGCGGATTGAAAGGTCGTGTCGNCGCCCGCGAAGTCTTTGGATCTGGGGAGTTTTTCATATCCCGACAGGAAATCATCATTCAGGCGGATTGCATAGAACGCGCGCTCGTCAGTCACGCTGTCCAGCATCGACAGGGCAGAGTAGGGCAGATCAATCGAGATCTCGCCTTGTTGGACCCGCGCGCTGTCCAAAATGGAAATTGCCGAGGCCGCGAGGATGTTGTCCTGGCTTTCCTGCGCGATTTGCGCGGCCACCGATTGCACGACCAGATACAGCAAAACCCCAATCGCGCCCGCACTCAGCAAGAGCATTGCCACAAGGCGTTGGCGTATGGAGCCTTTGACGTTGGGACCCTTCATTCGGACTCCAACTTATAGCCAAGGCCGCGGACGGTTGTGATCATAACGCGCGAGTCGGTCAGGTGCCTGCGCAGACGCCCAACGTAGACTTCGATGGCGTTTTCTGATGCCTCCTCGTCGTAGGAAAACAGCCGGTCCACCAGTTTGGACTTCGAAAAAATCTGGTTCGGGGCGTTGATAAAGATCTCAAACAGGCGCAGTTCGCGCGTCCTGAGTTGGGTCTCTTTGCCCGCGATTTTCAGGGTGCCTGCCAGAGAATCAAATTCCAGATTCCCCATTGCGATCACATTGCGCGCCTCGCCCCCGCGCCGTCTTAGAACCGCCCGACAGCGCGCTTCAAGCTCGGAAAAATCGATGGGTTTGACCATGTAATCATCAGCCCCCAGATCGAGCATCCCAACCCGATCAGAGACCTCGGAACGCGCTGTCAGAACGATCACGGGGGTCAAGGATTTGCCCGCACGATGATGCGTCAGAAAACTGCGCCCGTCGCCGTCTGGCAGCATAATATCCAATAAAATCAGATCATAATCTGTGGTCGCGGTGAACTCCATCGCGGTCTCTAGATCGCCCGCATGATCGACCACATGGCCGTCCATCCCCAGACGATCCAGCACTGCCTTTGCCAAGGCCTCATTGTCCTCAATCAACAGAAACCGCATAGCCGCACTCTTCTCATTCTGACGCCTTGTCAGGCTTGTGTCAGTTTGACCTTACACCTTTCGCGAACATGGGCGGCGGATGTCGCAAATGTCAAATGGGAGGAAAATATGAGTAACTTTGGATTGGGCCGTCGCGCCTTTATCGCCGCTGTTGCGGCTCTTGGTATTGCGGGCCCTGCATCTGCTGGTGGCCATCAGGTCGTGGACAGCATCCACTTTCTGATCCCTGGCGGCGCAGGTGGCGGCTGGGACGGCACAGCGCGCGGCACTGGCGAAGCGCTGACCGGCGCGGGCATCGTAGGCTCTGCGTCTTATGAAAACATGTCCGGTGGCGGTGGTGGTAAAGCCATCGGCTATATGATCGAGAATGCAGACAGCCAGCACGGCACATTAATGGTGAACTCCACCCCAATCGTGATCCGCTCTCTGACCGGCGTGTTCCCACATAACTTCCGCGATCTGACTTTGGTCGCAGGCACCATCGGCGACTATGCGGCGATTGTTGTGGATGCAAACAGCTCTATGAACAACATGGCGGATCTGGTTGCGGCCTATGACGCAGACCCAGCGGGCACTGCAATCGGCGGCGGCTCTGTTCCGGGCGGCATGGACCATTTGGTCGCAGCCATGGTGATGGAAGCTGCGGGCAAAGACGCGCTGAACGTGAAATACATCCCCTATGACGCGGGTGGTAAAGCTATGGCGGCGCTGCTGTCTGGTGAGATCAAAGCGCTTTCCACCGGTTTCTCTGAAGCGGTGGCGCTGGCGCAGGCTGGCGAAGTCAAAATCATCGGCGTGACCTCGGACGAGCGTGTTGCAGCGATGGACAGCGCGATGACCATGAAAGAGCAGGGCATCGATACATCCTTCGTCAACTGGCGCGGCTTCTTCGCGGCTCCGGGTCTGCCTGCAGACAAGCTGGCGATGTATCAGGACGCGCTGAGCAAGATGTATGACACGCCCGAGTGGGAAGCCGTGCGTGCGCGCAATGGCTGGGTCAACATTCACAACTCTGGCGCTGATTTCCAAGCCTTCCTTGAGAACCAGGAACAGGTGATTGGCGATCTCATGAAGAAGCTGGGCTTCCTGTAAGTCTGACGTGATTGGCGCGTGAGTGCGCGCCGCAGGATAGGCCGGGCTGGGGCTCGGCCTATCGACCTATAAGGGGGGAAACATGGCACTTGATCGTTGGGTTGCGCTTGTTTTGTTAGGGATTTGTATGGCCTACGGCTATACGGCTTGGTTTACGATGGATGCGACATTGCCGCCGATTATGAAGCGGCTGGCGGTTTGGCCGTCCTCTTTTCCAAAGGTTCTGTCGATTGCGGGGATTGTCCTGTGCCTTATCGTCCTGAGCGGGATTGAAAAGGGCGAGGAAAAAATCGGCGACATAGATTATCGCAGATTGCACGAATATAACTTGGGGCAGGCTATCGCGCTTTTGGCGCTTATGGTGGCCTATGCGCTCTTGCTGCGTCCGGCCGGATTTTTGCTGGCGACCAGCGGGTTCTTGATCGGTGGATCGGTTCTATTGGGCGAGCGCCGCTGGATCACGATGATCGTCGTGGCCTCGATTGCAACCATTGGCATTTGGTATCTGGTTCAGGAAGTGCTCGGCATTTTCCTGCGTCCTCTGCCATTCTTTTTGGGGACGTGATCAATGCTTGAAGGTATTCTCTTAGGCCTGTCGACGGCCCTGTCACTACAAAACATTCTGATGGTGATCGGCGGCTGTCTGATCGGGACATTCATCGGCATGCTGCCGGGTCTTGGCCCTATGTCGATCATCGCGATTATGATCCCTGTGGCGATCACAATCGGAGACCCCTCGACCGCGCTGATCCTTTTGGCGGGTGTCTATTATGGAGCGATTTTCGGCGGCTCGACCTCGTCGATCCTGCTGAATGCGCCAGGCGTTGCGGGGACCGTGGCGACTAGTTTTGACGGCTATCCCATGGCGCGCAAAGGCAAAGCGGGGAAGGCGCTGACGATTGCGGCGATTGCGTCTTTCGCGGGCGGTACAATTGGCGCGATCCTCTTGATGGTCTTCGCACCGATGCTCTCAACCGTCGCGCTTTTGTTCCATTCGGCAGAGTATTTTGCCCTGATGATCGTCGGCCTTTCTGCCATCGCAGCCTTTGCGGGCACGGGGCAGGTGTCTAAAGCTCTGTTGATGACCGTGCTGGGCCTGATCATGGCCACCGTGGGCGAGACTGCGCAGTTCAACGCACCGCGCTTCACAATGGGGTTGATGGATCTGCAATCAGGCTTTGGCTTTATCACTTTGGCCATGGCGATGTTTGCTCTGCC
>JABSOU010000171.1 GCA_013215215.1 Cognatishimia sp.
TATCCAAGCCTATGTCTTCACCATTCTGACTTGTGTTTACCTGAAGGACGCTCTGCATCCGTCGCACTAAACGGTGGAGTGGAACCCCACCCTACAGGTCATACAGAACTTCACCCTATTCAGACTAACTTCCAACGTAAGGAGAAATCACCATGGAAGGTCAACTCGCACACATCGGCGCAGGTCTCGCAGCTATCGGTTCCGGCGCAGCCGCAATCGGTGTTGGTAACGTTGCTGGCAACTACCTTGCAGGCGCTCTGCGCAACCCATCCGCAGCAGCATCCCAAACCGCGACGCTCTTCATCGGCATCGCGTTCGCAGAAGCACTGGGCATCTTCTCGTTCCTGGTTGCACTGCTTCTGATGTTCGCCGTCTAATCCAGCGGAACAATCCTTACGTGCGGGCTGGCGCGCTTTAGCCGCGCCGCCCGTAATCAAACGGAAGTTCCCAGGAGGACGTTATGGCGACTGATACACACGCCGCCGAGGCAGCATCAGCTCCCGGCATGCCACAGCTGGACTTTACCAATTGGGGCAACCAGATTTTCTGGCTACTGGTCACGCTCGTCGTGATCTATGTCGTCCTGTCGCGCATCGCACTGCCGCGCATTGCAGCAGTTCTTGCCGAGCGTCAGGGGACGATCACCAATGATATTGCCAAGGCCGAAGAGCTGAAGGCGCAAGCGGTAGAAGCAGAAGAGGCCTATAAAAAGGCACTCGCGGATGCACGGGCGGAAGCCTCTCGCATCGTTGCGGAAACCAAAGCAGAGATTCAGGCCGATCTGGACGCGGCCACCGCGAAAGCGGATGCAGAGATCGCGGCCAAAGCCGCCGAGTCGGAGAAGGCCATCGCCGAGATCCGTGCCGGTGCGGTCGAGAGCATCCAAGCGGTTGCGACCGATACGGCAAGTGAAATCGTAGCGGCCCTGGGCGGCAAGGCGGATGCCAAAGCTGTCAAAGCGGCTGTTACCGAGCGGATGAAAGGCTAAGAGACATGCGTAAACTGGCTACTCTTTTCGCCCTGACCGCGGCCACCCCGGCATTTGCTGCCTCTGGCCCGTTCTTCTCGCTGACGAACACGGACTTCATCGTAACGATGGCGTTCATCCTGTTCATCCTCGTGCTGTTCTACTTCAAAGTGCCTTCCCTGCTGGGCGGCATGCTGGACAAACGCGCCGAGGGCATTCAGTCCGAGCTCGACGAAGCCCGTGCCCTGCGCGAAGAAGCCCAGACCATTCTGGCCTCTTACGAGCGCAAGCAGAAAGAAGTTCAGGAGCAAGCTGATCGCATCGTAGCGCAAGCTAAGGACGAAGCGGTTGCAGCGGCGGAGCAAGCAAAGCTTGACCTGCAAGCCTCGATCGCACGTCGTCTTGCGGCTGCCGAGGACCAGATCGCGTCTGCGGAAGCATCTGCGGTCAAAGAAGTGCGTGACCAAGCGATCACCGTCGCGGTTGCGGCTGCGGATGCTGTGATTGCCCAGGGCATGACAGCGACTGACGGCAACAAGCTGATTGATGCTGCGATTGCAGAGGTTGATGCAAAGCTGCACTAAGCCTCGCTCGACCTGTAAACACAAAGGCCGCTCTTTTGGGCGGCCTTTTGTTTTCGGATCCTTTGAAAGGTTCCGACGTCGATTTCTTTCAAAGAAATCGCGGCCTCATTCCCGGCCCTGCTCGTGCTCAAACCGTTGCTTGGCGATCTCTTCGTTTTTCTGCGCCTTGCCGTGGTCTTCAAGCGAGCGTTCCACATAGCTGAGATGCGCTTCAACGGCCGCCCGCGCTACCACCGGATCCCGCGCCTGCAGCGCATCATTGATTGCGCGATGCTGTTCCAGCAAGACCTCGCGCGTTGTGCGCAATTTGAACATGACCGAGCGGTTATAGAATACGCCCTCACGCAACAGGTCATACATCGAGCGCATCATATGCAGCATCACGACGTTGTGGCTGGCCTCGATAATAGCCTGATGGAAATCCGCATCCAGCCGCGCCTCATCGGTCGGATTACGCTTGGGGTGGGCGGCTTCCATTTTTTCAAACACGGCGTTGATGACCTTGAGGTCGGTGTCGGACGCGAAGGTCGCCGCGCGCTCGGCGGCCAGCCCCTCCATGTCCCGCCGAAAGGCGATGTAGTCAAAAACCGCCTCATCGTGGCTCGCGAAAAGCGAGGTCAGCGCAGGCGCAAAGGCACTGCCCAGAACATCGGCCACAAAGATCCCGGCGCCTGCTTTGGCGCTGAGCAAGCCACGATCCTGAAGTTCGGACACAGCCTCACGCAGAGACGGGCGTGAGACGCCCAGTTTGTCCGCCAATTCACGTTCGGCAGGCAGGCGCTCTCCTGGGCGTAGGATGCCCCGCAGGATCAAGAGCTCGATCTGGCGGACCACGGAATGGCTGAGTTTTTCGGGGGTGACTTTCTGAAACGGCATGAGGCTTTTTGGCGGGTTCAGGCAAACTGGTCAAGTGATTTGACCACTCGGGAAATCCTATGCACGGTGTCGTTGTCACGTATTTAGGTCAAAAGTATTGATTTTAATAAAGGTCAGGATTACTTCCTAAAAATCGTAATTATAGTGTGTGAGTCGCCATGTCCTTGAAAGAAAATTTCGCGCGCCGCGCGGATCGCATGAAAGCCTCTGAAATTCGCGAGCTTTTGAAGCTCTTGGATCAACCGGACATCATCTCGTTTGCCGGGGGCATTCCCGACCCAGAGCTCTTCCCGAAAGAGGCGTTCGCCGAGGCGATGTCCGCTGCGCTGTCCCAAGACGCATCCGCCCTGCAGTATTCCTCAAGCGAAGGCTATGCCCCGCTGCGGGTCTGGCTCGCGCAGCATATGACCTCGCTTGGCGTGCCGGCAGATCCCGACAATATCTTTATCACCTCGGGATCTCAGCAGGCGTTGGACTATCTGGGAAAGCTCTACATGTCGCCCCAAGACACAGCCTTGGTGACCTGGCCGACATATCTGGGCGCTTTGGGGGCGTTTAACGCCTATGAGGCGCGGTTTGATCAGTTGAACCTGACGGGCAATCGCGGGGCCGAGGATTATCTGGCAGCGGCGAGCGCTGAAGGAAGCGCGGTCAAGTTCGCCTATCTGTCTGCAGATTTTTCCAACCCCACCGGAGAAACCGTTGACCGCGCCGGGCGGCTGAAATTGATCGCGGAATGTGATCAGATGGATTGCGCGCTGATTGAGGACGGGGCCTATCAGGCGTTGCGTTTTGATGGGGATGCGGTGCCGCCCATTCAGGCCTTGGAAGTGGCGCAGAAAGGCAGCTTAGAGGAGTGCCGCACGATCTATTGCGGGAGTTTTTCGAAGACCCTTTCGCCAGGTCTGCGCGTGGGTTGGGTCTGTGCGCGCAAAGATGTGATCCAGAAACTGGTGTTGATCAAACAGGCGGGCGATTTGCATTCGGCCACGCTCAACCAAATAGCCGTGCATCGGGTGGCCGAGGATCTGTTTGACAGCCATATCACGAAACTGCGCCGCGTCTACGCGGCCCGGCGTGACGCCATGTTGGCCGCGCTCGATCGCGAGATGCCAGAGGGTGTGGACTGGACTCGGCCCGAAGGGGGGATGTTCGTTTGGTTGACTCTGCCCAAGGGGTTGGACGGGAAGGCCTTACTGGAACACGCGGTCCAGACGCATCGAGTGACCTTTGTTCCGGGCGGCGCGTTTTTTGCGGACGGCTCAGGAGGCAATACAATCCGGCTCAGTTATAGCCTGCCCAAAGAAGTGGTGATCGACCAAGGTGTCGCACGCTTGGCTGGGGCGATGCGAGACATGATGGCCAAACTCTAAGGCTCTTCGCATTTTATTAAACTTCTCCGTAGATGCTCTATCGCATGCGTTGGTGTTTGATCTTTGTGATGTGTTTGATGGGCTGTGACAGTCCCGGAATTGGCTATGGGGCGGCCGAGGTCACGCGGGTTGAGATTGGCGGTAACCGGTTTTCTCTCAGGCGCTCTGGTGATGTGGTGCAGGCGATCCGCACCAATTTTGTCAGGCGACCCGACATCAACGTTATTGGGCAGGACGCCGAGGTTGCGATTGAACGCAGCTATGGCTGTCGCGTGGCCAAGATGCAGGGGGATGTGGCCTTGATGGTGGCTCAGCTTGACTGCAAACGCGCGCCGCTGGAAGGGGATTGGGCGCGCTGGGTGAAACCTCGGCGCAGTCAGGTCTCGTGTTTGGGGGGTATATTCTCGAGTTCTTCTGTGCGCGGCGACCAGTTCGAAGTGCCGTGTTTCTAAAGGCTCTTGCGCATGAAAAGTGAAGCTGGGCTTTCGGCGTAGTTGCCAAAGACCTCGCAGGGTTCAAAGCCCGATCGATGGTAGAGTCTGTGGGCCTCATAAAGCGTGTTGCCGGTTTCGAGTTTCAACTCGGAAAGACCAAGCGCACGCGCTTCGCGTTCGATATGATCCATTAGCGCGGCCCCGGTGCCTTTACCCCGCGCGTCAGGTGAGACGAACATGGACTTTACTTCTCCATAGCCTGCCATTTCCGCCAAGGCGACGCAGCTCAAAGCCGTGTCGCCGTCCCAGGCAGCGAAAAACCGAATGTGGTCTTCGCAGAGCTCTGAAATCTCGAGGTAGTGGTTGTCTTCAGCCGCAAAAAGGGACTGCATCAATGCGTGGCTGGCTTGCAAAAGCGCGGTCGCTTGAGGCGCGTGCGGGTCGGTGCGTCTGATGTCAAATGTGGTCACAACAGGTCCAATTGTTAAATGAAACTAGTCTGCAACATGCCAAGCCCTAGCGTCCAATAAAGACTCTGCGCGCGGCTATGTTTCGCTGTGAGTTTAGCGCCATCGCCCAGAATTCGCGCAGTCCCGTTTTGCGCTTGGGAGCAGAGCACCCTTTTGCGGTTGTGATACA
>JABSOU010000172.1 GCA_013215215.1 Cognatishimia sp.
CTGGCGCGGGTGCTGCGCGCGCAGGTGCCAAAACTCACCTATGCCCGCAACATCACCGATGTGGATGACAAGATAATAGCCGCCGCCGCGAAAGAGGTGAGTTGCGAGGCAATTTCAACCGAGTTCACAGCGGCCTATCACGAAGACCTTGCTGCACTGGGTGTTGCCCCGCCGGATATTGAGCCCCATGCCACCGCGCATATCGGACCAATGATCGAGATGATCGAAGGGCTGATTGCCTCGGGAAAAGCCTACGCAGCAGAAGGCCATGTGCTCTTTCACATTCCCGCCTTTCCGGATTATGGCAAGCTTTCTGGCGCGAACCCGGATGAGATGCTTGCCGGTGCGCGGGTTGAGGTTGCGCCTTGGAAGCGTGATCCGCGCGACTTCGTGCTTTGGAAGCCCTCGGGAGCAGGTCAACCCGGCTGGGATAGCCCGTGGGGCTTTGGGCGACCCGGCTGGCATATCGAATGTTCTGCTATGATCCGCGCGCATCTGGGCGCGCAGATCGACATTCACGGCGGCGGTATCGATCTGCGCTTCCCCCATCATGAAAACGAGATTGCACAAGGCACCAAGGCACGGTTCTGGGTCCACAATGGCCATGTGACCGTGTCAGGGGCGAAGATGTCCAAGTCGCTCGGCAATGTTCTCTTGGTGCGCGATCTCTTGAAGGAAGCTCCCGGCGAGGCGATCCGCTATGCGCTCCTATCCGCACACTATCGCCAACCGCTCGACTGGACGCCAGAGACACCAAAGGCCGCGCGCTCGGCGCTGAACCGGCTCTACGGCACGCTGCGCGATCAGCCGGCGGCAGAGCCATCGCCGGATGATATGGCCCCTGTGCTGACCGCGCTTGATGATGACTTGAACACGCCGGCTGCCTTCGCCGCGCTGCATGCACTTGCCGCGCAAGTGCATTCTGAAGCCGACCCAAGCCGCCGCGCCCAGATCGCGGCAGGCCTGCGCGAGGCGGGCAGTTTCCTTGGTCTCCTTCAGCAGGATCCAATTGCTTGGGCGCATGCGGGCGCTGGCGAGGTCGATCACATCGAAGCGCTGGTTGCTCAGCGGGCGCAAGCGCGCTTTGATCGCGATTGGTCGCGTGCCGACGAATTGCGCGATCAACTACTAGAGATGGGCGTAGAAGTTGAAGACTCTGGCCGCGAGAGCCGTTGGAGGATGCGCGCATGAGGGCTTTCTTTGTGCGGCTCCTTATCCTTCCAATCCATGGCTATCGGTTGATCCTGTCGCCTTGGATTGGGCATTCTTGCCGCTTTCAACCAAGCTGTTCTGTCTATGCGATCGAAGCCCTGGAAACCCATGGGCCCGTCCGTGGGCTTTGGTTGACGCTTCACCGTCTGGCACGCTGTAATCCATGGGGCGGGTCAGGGTTCGATCCTGTGCCGCCTGTCGACAACCCGCGCATGAAATGAAGCGAGGTGTTCCATGACAAAACGCGGTGAACAAATGCGGGCTGAGATACTCGCCGTGCTGCGAGAGGCTGATGGTGCCATGTCCGCCTACGACGTGCTGCATCGGTTGCAGGCGTCACATCCAAAAATCGCGCCACCGACGGTTTACAATGCGCTTGCCGGTTTGACTAAGTCCGGTCGGGTTCACCGGGTCGAGTCCCTCAAGGCTTACATCGCTTGCCAATGCGATTTCACTCACAAATCGACTGTGCTGTCGATCTGCGACGAATGCGGAACTGTCCAAGAACGCTCCGCCCCGCGCCTTGTCGAAAACCTCTCTGGTTTCGTTGAAGAAACAGGATTCCTGCCGCAGCGCCATGTCATTGAGGTACATGGTCTGTGCTCTTCCTGCAGCTCAACTGCCTAAACTTCGGATCCAACAACATATGAATAGCTTTGATACGATTTTTCGGCGCGGAACTGTCGTCAACCATCACGGAATCCATGAGACAGACATCGGCGTAGAGAACGGGCGGATTACCGCTTTGGGCAACTTGTCGCGCGCAGCATCGAAAGCCGTGATCGATTGCAAGGGCCTGCACATTCTTCCGGGCGTTGTCGATACCCAGGTCCATTTTCGAGAGCCGGGTTTGACGCACAAAGAAGACCTTGAAAGCGGATCGCGCGGGGCGGTCTTGGGCGGTGTCACAGGCGTGTTTGAGATGCCCAACACCAACCCGCTGACAACGACCCGCGAGACATTCGAAGAAAAGATCGCCGCAGCAACGAACCGCATGCATTGCGATTTTGCTTTCTATGTGGGTGGAACTCACTCGAACGTCGCGGAGCTCCCTATCCTCGAAAGACTGCCGGGTTGTGCGGGAGTAAAGGTCTTCATGGGATCGTCGACAGGGTCACTTTTGGTCCAAGACGACGACGGAGTGGAAGCGATCTTGAACGCGATCTCCCGCCGTGCTGCGTTTCACAGCGAAGACGAATACATGCTGGAAGAGCGCAAGGACCTTCGTGTCCAAAGCGATCCCTCAAGCCATCCTGTCTGGCGGTCGCCCGAGGTCGCGCTGAACTGTACCAAACGTCTTGTCGCATTGGCACACAAGACCGGTAAGCGGATTCACGTTTTGCACATTTCAACCGGGGAAGAGATCGCCTTTCTTGCGGACCATAAAGACGTCGCCAGCGTCGAAGTCACGCCCCATCACCTCACCCTCGATAATACTGCCTACGCGCGTCTTGGGACCTATGCCCAAATGAACCCGCCCGTACGCGACAAGTCACACCAGGATCAGATTTGGGCAGGTGTGGCGAATGGCGTCGCGGATATCCTGGGATCGGATCACGCACCGCACACCCGCGAGGAAAAAGAACATGCCTATCCAGACAGCCATTCTGGCATGACGGGTGTTCAGACCCTCGTGCCGATCATGTTGAACCACGTGAACGAAGGCAGTCTAAGCTTGGAAAGATTTGTCGATATGACAAGTCATGGACCCAACCGCCTGTTTGGGATTGTTGGAAAGGGCCGCATTGCGGTTGGCTACGATGCTGATCTCACAATTGTGGACATGAAGCGGCGCGAGACCATTACCAATGATTGGATTGCATCCCGCGCGGGGTGGACGCCCTACGATGGTGTCACGGTCACCGGCTGGCCAGTGGGTACGATTGTTCGTGGCCATAAGGTCATGTGGGACGGCGAACTTGTGACGCCCAGTACCGGCCAGCCAATGCGCTTTTCTGAGGCGCTCACGGCTCAAACCTGAACCCTGAAAAAGCCACATGCACCTCATGTTCTTCATGAGAAAATTGAAATTGATTCATCTCGCTCGGCGTGCGAACGCAAAATGGTAATAGTTTGAGCAAGGGCGCCATTGTGATGGACTTTATCGAATTCTTGAATGAGCGCGATTGGCTCATGGCCGACGGGGCCACCGGTACCAATCTGTTCAACATGGGTCTGGAATCTGGCGATTGCCCTGAGCTGTGGAACGACACCAAGCCTGACAACATCCGTGCGCTCTATCGTGGCGCGGTGGAGGCTGGGTCGGACCTCTTCCTCACCAATTCGTTTGGCGCGAACCGCTCTCGTCTCAATCTGCATGATGCAGGTCATCGCGCTTATGAACTGTCCAAAAGGTCCGCGGAGCTCGGGCGCGAGATTGCTGACGCCGCGGGGCGTCCTGTGATCGTCGCAGGCTCGGTTGGGCCAACCGGCGATATCATGGAACCAGTAGGCTCGCTCAGCCATGCAGAAGCGGTCGACATCTTTGAAGAGACGGCACGTGGCCTCAAGGACGGCGGGGCGGACATCCTGTGGCTCGAGACGATATCAGCACCAGAGGAGTACCGCGCAGCCGCGGAAGCCTTCGCCCGTGTTGAGATTCCCTGGGTCGGGACCATGACCTTCGACACCGCGGGACGCACGATGATGGGTGTCACGTCACCCGAATTGGTCGATTTGGTCAAAAACCTCGACAATCCGCCCGTCGCCTTCGGAGCCAATTGCGGCGTGGGTGCGTCTGACTTGCTGCGGACTGTCTTGGGCTTTCACCAAGCATACCCCGAGATACCGATCGTCGCGAAGGGCAATGCGGGTATCCCGAAATACATTGATGGCGAAATCCACTATGATGGAACACCAGAGCTGATGGCAGAATATGCGGTCTTGGCCCGCGCGGCGGGTGCCAAAGTTATCGGCGGCTGTTGCGGCACGACCCCAGCACACTTGGAGAAAATGCGAGAGGCGCTCGACACGCAGGAGATCGGTGCCCGTCCAAGCCTAGAGGCGATCAGCACAGCCCTTGGCGCGTTTTCCTCCGAAAGCGACGGCACCGATGTCGAGGTGGCACATCCCAAGCGCGAGCGGCGGGGTCGGAGGAAATCTGCAACGCCAACGGCAGCATAGAAACGTATCATGATCACCATTCTGGATGGCGGCATGGGCCAAGAGCTCATTGCGCGAAGTGCTGCAAAACCAACGCCGCTTTGGGCGACCAAAGTGCTGTTGGACGAGCAAGAGCTTGTGCGGGCGGTGCATGACGATTTCTTTGCTGCAGGCGCCATGGTGGCGACCACCAACAGCTATGCCATCCATCATGACCGGCTGATCGCCGCCGGGCTTGATGAACAGTTCGAACCGCTTCACCGTGCCGCGTGTGAGATTGCGTGTGCGTCTCGTGACGCCGCAGAAGTTGGGAGTGTGGCGGGGGCGATTGGCCCTTTGTTCGGATCCTATCAGACCGGCCCACTGCCGCACGACGCGGTAGACCGCTTTGCTGAGATTTGCCGCATCCAAGCCCCGTATGTGGATCATTTCCTGATCGAGACGGTCTCTGCCTTGG
>JABSOU010000173.1 GCA_013215215.1 Cognatishimia sp.
CCACGTTCCAGAGAGACCAACGGAGTTGTTTTGGTTCAATTGGGTTTCTGTGCCGTTTTCAACAGATACATTGTTCGATGTGGCTGCAAACCCACCAATGCGGTTGACGCCCGCATATCGCAAGGCAGACCCAGCTACAGTAGATCCCGGATTTAAAGAGTTTGTATTTCCAGAAACCGAGGTAACCCAAGCATAGGTATTTACGGCTCCAACCGAAGTGCTGATAGAAGGCGGGTTAGCCGCATTGTATTGCGCCACTCGCAGCGGTGTCATGGCGCGGCTATTGTCAGTTCCAGCTTGCGCTTCCGCCTGTGTCGCGCGTTCAATAATTCCTGACCCGCTTTCAGATGAAGCGGGAAGCCGCCCCGTAGGAACCGTGCCGGCATTTAAGTTGCTTGCATTTCTAAAAAACGCTGCATTGTCGCCTTCAAGCTGTGCCGCATCGATCGAAGGAAGTCGCGCCGCTGGAATGGTGCCTGCGTTTAGGTTTCCAGCATTGCGATAGAATGCGCCGTGTTCGCCGTCGAGGAGATCGGCGTCCAAGCCAGAACCGGATCCGTGGTTTCCAGCGTCCCAAGCTTGATGCCCGTCAACATTCAAGCCGCCAGCTGGCAGGTTAAGCACCCCCGTCATCGTCCCGCCAGATAGAGCCAACGCGCCCACTTGCGCGGCCGTGACGCCATGCGGATTATCAACCCGATCGATATGTGACGCAGGAAAACCGCCAACCAAAAGCCAATTCACCGCATCAGACGCCGGATCAACAGTCGAAGTGTGACCGGTTAGAGCTTTGTAAATCTGCAAGTCCGATGGAGACCAAACGGTCTGGTTTATGGTGTATGTGGTCCCGGTTACCCAGGCATTCGCGGCGACAACATTGTTGAGCTTTGCGACGGCTGCGGCCATCCAGGGAATGGCGGAAGACATTTCGCCCTGCAGTGTGGGGAAATACAGAAGGAAAGCATTCATCCGTGCGCTAAAATCCGCAGGAGAAAGGCGCGATGGTACAGGCGGTGGGGTGGTGAACGTAGGTTCGCTCATTAGATAAGGCTCTCCACTTCTAGAGTTGCGTCGGAAATATTGTGAGAGGTAAGCACCACATTCAGTGGCTTGGTCAGTCCATAGACCAGCGTGCCGTATCCAATCTTGTCGGCCGCGGTGTAATAGACAGTTGGCTTGGCGCGCTGCGCGGCGACCAGATCTCGGATCAATCGAGTTTTCTCGGCCGGGAACGCAAAATCAAATTCGGCGATATCTGCAAATGGACGTTCAACAATGATCGCCCGGCCGAAGGTGTCCCGTTCCTTTTGGCTGTAGTCTTCGAAAGAGACGCTCGTGCCGGTCTTGGTGATCCCGAGTTCAATATCCTCACCGATAACGAGTTGCCCCAGCTGTGCGTCTGCGTCGGACGTGACGGTAAGTGTGAAAGTCGCTGCTTGGTATGGCGGCAAATCTGCGAACAGCGCCTCTGTTTCGAACACAAACGGCGCGAAACAGTAGGAGTATTCGTCGAAAACGTTTGATGTAGAAATCAACCCTATTGACTGATTGAACACCTCACCATCATTGGGGTCATTCACAACCAGCTGGACATTATGACCGTTCGCGCCAAAGATTGCGACGGCGGTACAGAGAGACCCAGGCGTGATCTCATATGTGATGGAGGCAGTGTTGACGGCCGCGTCTGAGATGAAGCCGTCGAACGGTTTGTGAAGATTGGTCGCACCGACGACAAACCAAGTGGTCGTGCCCTCGACTGTGGGAGCATTACCTGCGTCCGAAGTATGATCACTGAGGGCTTCATATACTTTGTGCTGAGCGGTCACAATAACCCGGTCACCCTGGGTGTAGGCGACGCCGGTGGCAAACTCTGGATAGTCATTTTCAAGAATGTTTGAGCTAACAATCTGGCTTTGACCGATAGCACAGGGAACAATCATCCTCATTATGCGGATTCCTCTTGATATGTCTTCATACCCAGCTGATCAGCTTTGCGCGCGAGGCGAGCCGTTACGTGAGCGCTCTTGGCGATCTGGAAATGGCCATTGTGGTTGTCTTCTTTGAACTCGCGCATTTCTTCACGCAGCGCCTCGATCGCACGAACGACCTCTCGGTTATCCAGCATGCTGCGCGCGTCCGAATTGCTCACCACTCGGGTGGGGCCCGTGTGTTCGAGCTCCCAGCCCCTTTCGCCCACCACTCGCCAACCGCCCGCGTGCGCACCGCCAGAGGCAAACTGCGGAACTTGTTTAAATCCACGTGCGACAGCAGGGTTTAAGAGCGAGGCCGAAAGAGATTTGCTCGCGCTTCCGATAAGTTCGGCAATCGCCCGTTGAAGAGGCTCGATCTTATCGCGCTGGCGGCGTTGCCACGCCTCGTAGGCTTGTTGGCGGGCCTTCACCTCAACCATCGCCTGACGTCGAGCTTCTGCAAGCTCGGCCGCGGGTCCCCCCTGCTTAGAGGAGAAAGTTCGTCCATCGCTAAGCCGGACATACGAAGCGTAGTCTCTGAACAACGAGCCACCGCGCGCGACTTCTTTGGTAATCTTCAACAGACTTGGGGCCGCGCCATGTGCGGCCAGCGCTTCCTTCAATTGCTTTTGAAGACCTTCGAGGCGCTGAGTTCGCGCAAATTCGTTTTGCACGCTAACCATATCAGCTGACAGCGTGGCCAAGGTTCCATCTATTGACGACAACAGATCAGTTTGGATGTTTTGGATACCAAGCGATTGTTCGAGCGTTGCGAGGGTCTTTTCCTCTGTCGTTAGCTGCGACGCGGTTTCATCTCGCAACGTCTTAATCGCCGCAGTGATCCGGCCATAATCACGGGCATAATCGACATAGCTTCCGAACAGATGTGCGGATGCTCCGCTGAGAGTGGTGATAGCGCCCTCAAGGCGCCGTTGGTCAGACACGTCACCCGATTGGATTAGCCTCAAAGCGCGCGCGCGTGCCCCCCTCTCGTCCCACGCGTCAACTCGACGAAATAACGCCCGATCGAGAATATCCAAGATCGATTTGGTCTTGTTCACGGAATCTCGCACCGATGACGTCATGGCCTTGACGATCTCATCGAACGCGGGCGCAAGCTTCAGCAGCTCGGCCACGCCCTCCGAATGCCCCATCTCGCTCAATCCCTGAACCAGCATTCTGAATTGCGCGTGTGTCGCAGGGATGGTCGAAAATCCAAGCGATTTGAGAGTTTCCCCGATGGCATTCAGCGAGTAGTCAAAGCGCTCTTGGGCCGAGTAGAAACGTTGGTAATAGGATCCGGCAAACTGATTAAAGTTTTCCAGCGATCCAAAAAGCTGGACGAACTGACTTGCGGCTCCCGCGCCGGCAACTGACACATCGAATAGTCGAAGGCCAAGAACATCAAGTTGCGAATTCGCGCCCTCAAGGTGCGTCGTCATTCTCTGCAAGGTTTGCGTTGCGCTCTCGCCTTTGAGTGCGAACTCCTCACTGCCCAAAACCAATTTAGCCATGGCGTCAGAAACGCCGATCAACTGTTTTTGAAACTCTTCTGCAATTTGCTCTTCGGTAAGGTCTTTGGTCGAGAACTTGATCTCTGCGGCAAAGTCTTTGAAGGCGCTCTCCCCAACATTGAGGATACCGGCCATGCCCAAGATGCTCTGCTGAACCTCATGAACGGCCTCACCAATCGGGTCAGCGATCTCCGCACCCGCAGCAGAAAACTCTGTCCGTTGCTTCTTGGAAAGCCCCCAGAACCGACGAATTTCAAGCTTCCGGAAAGTTTCAACCGAGGTCTCGAGCCCGTCGATAGTGACGCGGAGCCCGGCGTCCAGCTCCTTAACGCGCTTTTTGAAGAACGAGAAGGCAGCGGCCACGGCTAGTAACGGAGCCGCGACAGCACCGATTGACGCGGCGAAGGCTCCGGCACCCGTCGCTGCCGACGCAGCCGCAGCATTCGCGCCAACGCTGAAAAGTCCCGCGCTGCTATAACCACCAAGACCCAAAGCGGCTTGAAATCCGCCACCGACGCCGCTCAGGAATGTTCCAGTCGCAGTTCCCGCCAAGAGGCCACCGCCACCACCGCCGCCGCCGCCGCCGCCCAGCAATTTGCCGAGTATATTGCCACCAGACGCGTCGGCTTCCTTCGCCTTGGCTTCGGCACCGCGCCCAAAGCCCAGGCTGATTAGGATTCGATTTCGGGCGGCCATCGCAATCATCTGGGCGAGCATGCTTTTGAAGCTATTTAAAACCGCATCCTTGAACCCTTTGAAGTCGTTGAAGCCTCGCGATACGAAATCTCCCCAGGCGTTGGCAACACCGTCCACTCTTTTTACGACTTCTTCCAGTACAGCTTCTTTTTGCTCCAGAACTACAATCTGATCGGCCAACCCTTCGATCTCTGCAGCAGTCAGCTTGCTGGCTTCACCGCCCAGGCGACGTTGAACGTTATAGACAGCTTCCAGCCGCTTGCGTTGCTCGCCGGTCAACCCGAGTAGCGCTGTCCGCTGGTCGATTTCCTTCTGCAATGCGGTGACGGCACTTTTGCCCGCCGAATTCTGTGCACGCGCCAATTCTTGCGCAGCTTTGATCTGAGCCTTCTTTTGCAACAGGAGAACTTCCTTGCGATTGATCTGAGCAACGTCGATCGCGTACTGAGCCTGGGCGATGGCTTCGTCTTGGCCTGCTGCGATCAGTTTGTCGCGATTTGCCTCTGCGCGAATGCGGTCACGCTCGATCTGAGTCGCGATGGCCAGATCCGCACCAGTCTGCAATGCGTTGATCTCCGTCTCCAAGACT
>JABSOU010000174.1 GCA_013215215.1 Cognatishimia sp.
CGGCTTGAAACGATGCACAGAGATCCGCGCGATCCTGCTCTGTCAGACCACCCTTTTCGGCAACGATCGCGTCGCGGGCGCGCAGCAACGCGGTTTTCAGACCCGAGAAAGACAGGTCGCACCCAGGGCGATCGAGCAGCGGTCTGGGAAAGGCAAATCGTTTCGGATCACCGCTTGCGGCAGCGACTTCGACACTCGGCCCACCGGGTTGCGGCAGGCCCAAAAGCCGCGCTGTTTTGTCAAAAGCTTCGCCCGGCGCGTCGTCGATTGTGCCTCCAAGACGGGTGAATTTATCGGGCGAATGGGCAATCAGAAACTGACAATGGCCACCACTCACCAAGAGCATCAAATAGGGAAAGGCGATTTGGTCAGTGAGGCGCGGCGTTAGGGCATGCCCCGCCAGATGATTGACGCCGACCAGAGGAATACCAAGCCCCGCCGACAGCCCTTTGGCGCACATAACCCCAGAGATCACGCCGCCGATCAGGCCCGGGCCCGCTGTCACGGCAATGGCGTCAATGTCAGCAAGCGTCATGCCCGTCTGGTTCAAAGCCTCTTCCACCGCCAAATCCAGTTTCTCGGCATGCGCACGCGCTGCGATTTCGGGAACCACACCTCCAAAGGCCGCATGCAATTCGGTCTGGCCGTAAACCACATTGGACAGGATTTCAGGCGCGCCCTCGCCGGATTGGCGCACCAGAGCCGCCGATGTGTCATCGCAGCTGCTCTCGATACCGAGGAGGGTGAGGGTGTCCGTCATGGTCCGCCATTGCGCCGTTTGATATGGGCAGGTAACACTCTAAGCCCGCGCAAACAATGGTAGAGACTATGCCCGCCGCGAAACCCGTGATCATACTGACCCGCCCCGCGGCGCAAAACGCGGGCTTTGCCGCCGCTCTGAGGGCCTGTGATCTGGACGTGGTGATCTTTGAGTCTCCGGTCACGCGTATCGTGCCACTTCCAGATGCGCCACGTGATCACAAAGCATCGGATGCGATTTTTACCTCGCGCTATGGGGTGGAACACGGCCCGTCGGGGCGCGGAATCGCCTGGTGCGTGGGCGACAAAACCGCCGAAGTTGCCCTTGCGAAAGGGTGGGAGGCCCAATCTGCGGGCGGGGACGCCGAGGCCCTGTTCAAGCGGATTTGCGCCGACCTTGAGGAGAACGCCGAGGGTCGATCCTTGGTGCATTACTGCGGGCAAGAGACGCGGGGCGAGTTGAGCGCGCGATTGACGAATGTCGGCATTTCCACCCAAAGATGCATCGTTTACCGGCAGGAAGAACAGGTGCTGACACCAGAGGTTCTGCAGGCGATATCAGACACTATTAAGGCGATATTTCCTATATTTTCACCAAGATCTGCTACCAGACTGGCCGCGCAGTTGCCACCAGATGCTGCCTTTGATTTTGTTGCAATTAGTCAAGCCGCGGCCGATGCACTCCCGCCAGAGATGATCCGTCGGCTAGAGATTGCGGATACGCCCGATGCCCAATCCTTGATCGCGGCGCTGCGTCACATGCTTTAGGGGGAAAAAGCAGCGCAGTGACGCATTGTAGCACTGGGGGCGCTTAATTAGATTGTCAGTAACGATTTGAAGAAGACGGATTCGAAAGGGAAGATCGTGGCGAAAGCGAAAAAGAGCGACACGTCCGACGATCAGGACAAAACGCCAGCAACGGAAGTGAAAGACGATGTTGTTGAGGCCGAGGTCCTTGAGGAAATTCCAGCAGATGCAGAAGACGCGCCTGAGGCCGTAGAGGCGGACTCGGACGAGTCGTCTGATGAGTCAGACGAAGCTGCGCAAGAGGATCCGGCCAGCGAGGAGGTAGAGGCCTTTGATGAGGGTGCCGAAGAAGAGGCCCCGCTTGAACCTGAAGTAGACACCACGCCTACACCAGCGCCAGAACCCGCACGGTCCGGTGCGGGGTTCGTGCCGCTGCTAATTGGCGGCGTTCTTGCAGGCGGCATCGGTTTTGGCGCGGCGCAGGTTTTGGGCCCGCTTCAATCTGGTCCAGATGAGACAACGCTGGCGTTGCAAGCGGAGGTGCAAGCACAAGCCGCGTCTATCCAAGAGTTGCAAGCGTCCTCTGACAAATCTCAGGGCGCTGCAGACCAAGCAGCCTCTGACACCGCGAGCCTGCAGGGGTCCATCGATGGGCTCACAGCCTCTTTGGCCGCGATCAATGGTCAATTCGATGATGTGTCAAACGCACTCGCCGGTTTAGATGCGCGGATCATTGAACTTGAAAAACGGCCACTGACTCAGGGCCTGCCGTCCTCGGCCATCGAGGCCTATGAGCGCGAGCTTGAAGAGTTAAAAGCCTCTGTTGCCTCACAACGCGCCGAGGCGCAGGCAATGGAAGAAAACGCCAAGATGACTGCGCAACAGGCGCTGGCGCGCGCGGCTCTGACTCGCGTGCTATCCGCTTTGGATGCAGGCCAGTCTTTCCGCGCGCCACTGACGGATCTGGTGACCGCAACCGGATCTGCGGCTCCGGTCGAACTGGAGGCGTTGGCAGATACCGGCGCACCAAGCCTTGCGTCCTTGCAAGCCAGCTACCCAGACGCCGCCCGCGCGGCATTGGCGGCGGCGCGTCAGACCGAGGGTCAAACCGGCAACCGCTTTTTGTCCTTCATGCAGTCCCAGCTGGGTGCGCGGTCCGTGACGCCTCAAGAGGGCGATGACGCCGATGCCATTCTCAGCCGGGCCGAAGCCGCGCTGACCTCTGGCAATCTGACCGATACTTTGGCCGAGATCGCTGCGCTGCCCGAGGCAGCACAAGCCGAAATCGCAGATTGGGCCGCGGCAGCGCGCACCCGCCAAGAGGCTTTGGCCGCTGGCGAAGCCCTCTCTCAAGAACTTAACACGAATTAAAGGTCGCCTATGCTCTGGTCATTAACCAAAATCCTGCTGTTCGTGGCGGCCATCGCCGGTCTTACCCTTGGCGCTGGCTATCTGATGGAAAGCGACGGCGGCGTGATGCTGACCGTTGCAGGCGTCGAATATACGCTGAGCCCGCTGATGTCGGTGATTGCGCTGGGCGTTTTGCTTGTGGTGCTTTGGGTTTTTCTCAAGCTTCTGTCGCTCTTGGTGGCGACGCTCAAATTCATCAATGGCGATGAAACCGCCCTGAGCCGCTACTTCGACCGCAGTCGTGAACGGCGCGGGTTTCAGGCCCTGACCGAGGGCATGATGGCGCTGGCCTCTGGCGAAGGTCGCGCAGCCATGGACAAGGCGCGCAAAGCAGAGCGCTTGCTGCGCCGGCCTGAGCTGACCAACCTGATCACGGCGCAGGCTGCGGAAATCACCGGTGACAAACGCAAAGCCGAAGAGGTCTATAAGCGCCTTTTGCAGGATGATCAGACCCGCTTTGTCGGCGTGCGCGGGTTGATGAAGCAGAAACTCGAGGACGGGAACACCGAAACCGCCCTCAAACTGGCCGAGACCGCTTTTGCGTTGAAACCGCGCCATGTAGAAACGTCAGATACGCTGCTTAAGCTGCAGGCCGACAGCGAGGACTGGAAAGGCGCGCGCGCGACGCTGAACGCGAAACTGAAACATGGCACCCTGCCGCGCGACGTGCACCGCCGCCGCGACGCGGTTTTGGCGCTGTCTGAGGCCAAGTCGCTTCTGTCCGAGGACAGCTCGATATCCGAACGCGAGGATTTCATCGAAGCCAACCGCCTGTCGCCCGATCTGATCCCTGCCGCCGCCATGGCAGCTCGCAGCTATATCGCAAAGGGAAAACCGCGCTTTGCCATGCGGATCCTGAAAAAGGCCTGGGAAGCGCAACCGCATCCAGATCTTGCGGCGGCCTATGGCGAGATCGAACCGAAAGAGACCCCGCAAGAACGGATCAAACGCTTTCAGGCCCTTGTGAAGCCGACGCCGGATCACCCGGAAACCAAGATGCTCATGGCCGAGCTACAACTTGCCGCTGAGGATTTCCCCGCCGCCCGCAAGGCGCTAGGTGATCTCTGGGAGGTGGATCCGACTGCGCGATCCTTGACCATACTCGCTGCCATCGAAAAGGGTGAAGGCGCGTCTGACGATATCGTCAAAGGCTGGTTGGCCCGAGCCGTTAACGCGCCGCGCGGACCGCAATGGGTGTGCGACAGCTGTCACAATATCCACGGCGAGTGGGTGCCGGTCTGTGGCAACTGCGGTGCTTTGGACAGCTTGTCCTGGACGGCCCCGCCAGCCGATGAGTCCACCGGGCCGGTGTCCGTCGAAATGCTGCCACTGATCGTTGGCGCGCCAGAGCCCGTCTCAGGTGAGATCGTCCTGTCCGAAGGCCTCGACGACGCGTCCCTTGAGGGCGAAGAAGCAGACGAAACACCCAAGGAAGAACCGGAAAAATAGGTCTTTCCGATCCTTGGGCGGGGTGCTAAACCCCCGCCTCAGGGGCCGCTGTAGCTCAGCTGGTAGAGCACGTCATTCGTAAGTAGCGGGTCCCCGCGAAAATGACTTGCAAAGCCAAAGGGTTCGCGGCAAGTGAGATGAATTGGTAGGGCCATAGTAGGGTCCGGGAAGCCCCATTAGCTCAGCTGGTAGAGCAGGTCCTTCGTAAGGACAAGGTCGGCGGTTCGAGTCCGTCATGGGGCACCACTATTCTTACCTAAATTCCAAAATAGTCTCTGGAATCAAAACCTTCGACAAGGTCGAAAGGTGACGTTTACGCTTTCGATTTTCAGACATACCGGCTAGGCTACGCTCAGG
>JABSOU010000175.1 GCA_013215215.1 Cognatishimia sp.
TCTACACAGCGGACGATCTCAAGGCATACCGCGAGTATGATCCCGAGGTGAAAATCATCGCGCACCCGGAATGCACCCCTGCCGTTGTGGCTGAGTCCGACTTCACCGGGTCGACCTCTGGCATCATCAAATGGGTGCATGACAACAAGCCAAAAAAGGCGATGCTGATCACTGAATGCTCGATGGCTTCAAACATCGCCGACGAGCTGCCAGAGGTGGACTTCGCCAAGCCCTGCAACATGTGCCCTTACATGAAGAAAATCTCTCTGGAAAAGGTTCTCTATGTGCTGCACACGATGGAAAATCAGGTCGAAGTCGACGCGGAAGTCGCTGAAAAGGCGCGGCTTTCTGTGCAGCGCATGATCGACCTGTCTCAGAAACTGGGCCTCTAAGCACCTCATGCAAGAGATCAAAACAGATCGGGTTGTGATCGTCGGCGCAGGCCTCGGCGCGCTTTATGCGGCGTTGAAACTGGCCCCGACACCGGTCGTGATGATCTCTCCTGAACCTTTAGGCGAAGGCGCGAGTTCTGCCTGGGCGCAAGGCGGCGTCGCTGCGGCAATGGCGGATCAGGACAGCCCTGAGTCCCACGCCGAAGACACGCTGAGCGCCGGCGCAGGCACGGTCGACGCAGAGGTCGCCCGTATGGTTACGCGCGAGGCACGCGATCATATTCTGGATCTGACGACGCTCGGCACCCCCTTTGATCGCACCGAAGATGGCGGCTATGTCCTCTCGCGCGAGGCTGCCCATTCCTACGCCCGCGTGGTGCGTGTGAAAGGCGATCAGGCAGGCGCTGAAATCATGGCGGCCCTGATCGAAGAAGTCCGCGAAACGCCGTCAATTCAAGTGCTTGAAGGCACGATGGCAGTATCACTGGATACCGAGGACGGTGCGGTCACGGGCGTTGCGATCACACAAAGCGACGCGGATCGATCGGCCTCGATCATGCTGCGCGGGACGGCTTACCTTTTGGCGGGCGGCGGCTCTGGCGGGCTCTATGCGTTGACCACCAACCCCCATCGCATTCGCGGTCAAGTCATCGGCATGGCGGCGCGCGCGGGCGCCGTGATCGCTGACGCCGAATTCGTCCAATTCCACCCAACAGCCATGGATGTCGGCGAAGACCCTGCCCCCTTGGCGACCGAAGCCCTGCGCGGCGAAGGTGCGACGCTGATCAACAAGGATGGTGAGCGGTTCATGCTGTCGGTTCACCCCGATGCAGAACTCGCACCACGCGACATCGTCGCCCGCGCGGTCTTTGCGCAGCATCAGGCAGGTAACCGCCCGATGCTTGATACGCGCGAGGCGATTGGGGCCGAGATCATCGACCTCTTCCCCTCTGTCGCGGAATATTGCGCGCGCAATGGCATTGATCCGGTCACGCAGCCGATCCCCGTGGCCCCTGCCGCGCATTATCACATGGGCGGGATTGCGACCGATGCCGAGGGGCGCGCGAGCCTTGGCAATCTGTGGGTTTGCGGTGAGGCGAGCTCGACGGGCCTGCATGGCTCTAACCGCTTGGCCTCAAACGGCTTGCTTGAAGCCTTGGTCTATGCGCGCATCTGTGCGGAGGGGATCAAGGCGCGGTCGAAAGAGGCGCAAGCCGCTGAAATCAATATGGATTTCAAAAGCACAGCAAATGCGCCCGAAGCCGAAGACGTCGCCCGACTGCGCGCAACAATGTCCAACAATGTCGGCGTGATCCGCGACGCAAAAGGCCTCGCCGAGGCGTTGAACACCTTGCAAGAGATCGAGGCAAACGCCCAAAGCGAAAGCCTTATGAACATGTGCGCAACAGCCACCCTGATCGCGGCCTGCGCCTTCGTGCGTGAGGAATCCCGCGGGGCCCATGCTCGCTCTGACTTTCCGGACCCTATGCCAGGCCCCGGGAAACGTTCTAAAATGACCCTATCTGAGGCGCGTGCCATCCGTGCCCGCGTCACTGCCAAAACCGAGGACCACTCATGAGTTTCGCCACCGTCCCCGATCTGATCCTGGAACCGATGGTCAAAGCCGCCCTCATGGAAGACCTCGGCAGCTATGGCGATGTCACCACTCGCGCTGTGATCCCTGCGGAGACGACCTATGCGGCGCGGCTGAACGCCCGCGAGGACTGTGTGGTCTCAGGCATGCAGATCGCCGCTCTGGCCTTTCGCTTGGTCGATCCTTCGCTTGAGATCACAACGCGCGTCGGGGATGGGGAAACCGCCAAAACGGGCGCGACATTGATGGAGATCAAAGGCTCTGCGGCCTCGATCCTTTCGGCTGAACGTGTGGCTCTGAACTATGCGGGCCGTTTGACCGGCATCGCGACCAAAACCGCGAGCTTTGTTGCCGAGGCAGAGGGCACCAACGCCCGCGTCACCTGCACGCGCAAGACCACGCCGAATATGCGCTTGGCGGAAAAGCTCGCTGTGCTGCATGGCGGAGGCCACAATCACCGTTATTCCCTGTCCGATGCGATCCTGATCAAAGACAACCACATTGCTGCGGCAGGTGGGGTAAAAGAGGTGCTCGAGGCCACCAAACGCCATGCCAGCCACATGATGGCGGTTGAGATCGAAGTTGATCGTCTGGATCAGCTCGAAGAGGTTCTGGCGACCGGTGGCGCGTCAGTTGTGCTCTTGGACAATATGGACAATGACCAGCTGCGCGAGGCGGTTTCCATGGTCAATGGCGCGATGAAAACCGAGGCCTCGGGCAATGTGAAACTTGACCGGATCAAGTCGATTGCAGCGACGGGTGTGGACTACATCAGCTCGGGCGCGCTGACCCATTCGGCGCGCACGATTGATCTGGGGTTGGATTTCTAGAGGCCCCTCATCGGTCGAAGCCTCGCCCTCTTCGTTTAAAACGCGTCAGGTTTCGCTTCGCGCGCCATGTGATCCAGCACAGCATTCACGAAGTTGCCTTCCTTGCCTTCCGGAAAGAAGGCCTGCGCAACCTGCACGAATTCCACGATGACCACTTTCGGAGGCGTTTCCGTTTGGGTCAGCTCTGCCCCCGCCGCGCGGAAGAGCGCCCGCAAAGTGCTGTCGATCCGCCCCAACGGCCATTTCGCCACCAGAGCGCGGTCGGTCATCTGATCCACCAGCGCCTGATGGTTCACCGCCTGCTCCAGCAGCTCGGAAAACAGCGCCACATCGCCCTCAAGCATCTCATAGTCTTCGAAGACCTCGCCAAAACGGTGGTCCAGAAATTCCACGCGCACTTGATCGAAAGTCTGACCAGATTGCTCCATCTGATAGAGCGCCTGCACCGCGAACAGACGGGCGGCGGACTTCATCTTGCGTTTTTGGTTGCCTGAGAGCTCAGAGGTCATGCGGTCGGGGTATCCTTTGTCGCGCCCGCGATTTTCAACTCGTCAGTGGCCGGAATAAAACCGACTCCCTTACGCGGGCCGCCCCATTTGCGCGAAAGCGCGATGAGATGCAAGGCCGCAGCGGCCGCTCCGCCGCCTTTATTTTGCTCTTTTGGATCGGCGCGGACTTCGGCTTGAGGCCGGTTTTCCACGGTCAAGATCCCATTGCCGATAGAAAGCCCTTGCAAACCAAGCAGTTGGATCGCGCGCGAGCTGTCATTACAGACCGTATCATAATGGGTGGTCTCGCCACGGATCACGCAGCCCAAAGCCACAAACCCATCGAAATTCGACATGCGACCCGCCATGCCGATGGCGGTTGGGATTTCCAACGCTCCGGGGACTTCGACGATCTCATAGGTGCCGCCGCAGGCTTCGATTTCCGCCACGGCGCCTGCGACCATATTGTCGGCGATGTCCTTGTAGTAAGGCGAGACGACGATAAGGATCTTCACCGGACGGTCGAATTCCGCACGCGGCATGATGTAATGTTGTTCAGATCCGGCCATGATTTACTCCACTTCGATCGGGCGGGTGTCGGTGATTTCCAGCCCATAGGCCTCAAGACCCAGATAGACGGCCTGAGGCGAATTTGTCAGCAAGACCAGTTTGTTAAGACCGAGTTTTGACAGGATCTGCGCGCCGATGCCGATTTGTTTGACCGTGCGCGGGCCTTCGTCCTCTTCGACGAACAGACGGTTTTTCGGCGAGCGGAAGAGGCAGACTACCCCCCGCCCCTCGCGGTCCACCGCTTCCATCGCAGAGCGCATCTCATCGGCGCGTTTGGCGCCAAGGCCAAGCATGTCTTTTTCGACTTTCAGCGCGTGGGTTCGGACCAGAACCGGCTCATCCGTCGTGATATCGCCTTTCACCAAGGCCACATGTTCCACGCCATGGGTCTGATCGGTGAAAATATGCATGTCCCATTTGCCGCCGAATTCTGAATCCACCATGCGGCGGTCAGTTAATTCGACAAGATTGTCATTTCGGGAACGATAGGAAATCAGGTCCGAAATCGTACCGATCTTGAGCTCATGTTTTTCAGCAAATTCAACAAGATCCGGCAGACGCGCCATCGTGCCATCTTCGCGCATGATCTCGCAAATCACCGAGGCTGGATAATGCCCTGCAAGGCGGCTGATGTCACAGCCCGCTTCGGTATGCCCTGCCCGGACCAGAACCCCGCCCTTGCGCGCGCGCAGTGGGAACACATGTCCCGGCGTCGCGATATCAGCAGGACCGCATTGTTCATTGATCGCGGTTGCGACGGTCAAAGCGCGATCAGCCGCGGAAATGCCCGTCGAGACACCCTCGCGCGCCTCAATAGACACGGTAAAGGCTGTTTCGTGACGAGAGGA
>JABSOU010000176.1 GCA_013215215.1 Cognatishimia sp.
TGACCTTCCGCCGCGAAGTCTCGGTCGACGCAAACTACATGTTCTCGGTCAAGCAGACCGTTGAAAACACCGGCGCGGGCACCGTGTCTTTGGCGCCTTACGGCATCCTCGCCCGTCACGGCGAACCTGTGGATCTAAAGAACTTCTTCATCCTGCACGAAGGTCTGATCTCCATGACCGACAGCGAGCTCACCGAGACCAGCTATGACAATATGGTCGACTTTGAGTTCAACCAGACCGAAGGCGCGAAGGCAGAATCCATTTCCGTGGCGGAAAATGGCTGGATCGGCTTTACCGACCATTACTGGATGGCGACGCTGATCCCATCGCAGAATTCTGGCTTTAAAGCAGTGGGCAAATACGATGACCGTCGCGGCATCTATCAGGCCGAGGCCGTTATGCCGACGCAAACCATTGCTGCGGGCCAAACCATCAATGTCGACAGCCAGCTGTTCGCCGGTGCCAAAGAATGGGCCACCATCCGCGCCTACGAGCGTGAGGGCGGCATCACCGGGTTCCTCGACTCCATCGATTGGGGTTGGTTCTTCTTCCTGACGAAGCCGATCTTTGCCCTTCTGCATTACCTGAACGAGCTGATCGGCAATATGGGCTGGGCGATCATTGGTCTGACCGTGATCATCAAGATCGTGCTCTTCCCTCTGGCCTATCGCTCTTATGCGTCCATGGCCAAGATGAAGGAACTGCAACCGCAGATGGAAAAGCTGAAAGAAGCGGCCGGCGACGACCGTCAGAAAATGCAGCAATCCATGATGGAACTCTACAAGAAGGAAAAGGTAAACCCGGCCGCAGGCTGTCTGCCGATCCTTCTGCAGATCCCGATCTTCTTCTCGCTCTATAAGGTGATTTTCGTAACGCTCGAATTGCGTCACGCGCCGTGGGTGGGCTGGATCACCGACCTCTCGGCACCTGATCCAAGCTCGATCCTGAACCTGTTTGGTTTGCTCAACTACGCAACGCCAAGCCCCGATAGCTTCTTCTTTATCTTCAGCCTTGGTGTTCTGCCGATCATCCTGGGTGTCTCGATGTGGCTGCAGCAAAAGCTGAACCCAGCGCCCACAGATCCGACCCAGCAGATGATCTTTGCCTGGATGCCTTGGGTCTTCATGTTCATGCTGGGCAGCTTTGCCTCGGGTCTGGTGGTCTACTGGATCGCGAACAACCTGATCACCTTCATCCAGCAATATTCCATCATGCGGATCCACGGCTATAAGCCTGATGTGTTTGGCAACATCAAATCGGGCTTCAAGCGCAAGCCGAAGGAAGAGAAATGACACTGACCGTCACTTCGCTCTGGCGCCACCCGATTAAGGCGCATGGGCGGGAAGAAGTAAGTGAAGTCGCATTGGTCCCCGGGCAGAGCATGCCCGGGGATCGTCTTTGGGCCGTCGCCCATGAGGCCGCGAAGTTGGACGGGACTCAGTGGGTGAGCTGTCGCAATTTCACGCGCGCGGCGGGATCTCCGAAATTGATGGCGATCACCTGCAAGACCGAGGCACATCAACTGCGCCTCAGCCATCCTGATCTGGACGATCTGGTCATTGATCCGAACGCGGATCAGGCGGCGTTTATCGACTGGGTGATGCCCTTGATGCCAGAGGGGCGCGCCAAGCCTGTGAAACTGATCGAAGCCTCAGAACAAGGGTTCACCGACAGTAGTTGGCCCTCATTGACGCTCTGCAACCATGCGTCTCACAAAGAGGTAGAAGCGCAGTTGGGCAAGGATCTGTCGATCCATCGTTGGCGCGGCAATATTTGGTTTGAGGGTTTGCCTGCGTGGGAAGAGCTCGACTGGGTCGGCCGCGATCTGCGTCTCGGTGCGGCTGTTGTGTCAGTCCGCGAACGCACCGAACGGTGCATGGCGACCACATCAAACCCTGACACTGGCGAGCGCGATGCAGACACTTTGGGTGCTTTGCAGACATTCGGGCACAAAGATTTCGCCGTCAAAATCGCCGTCACCCAAGGCGGCCTCGTCCGCGTTGGCGACAAGTTGGAACTGATCTGATGCAACTGCCTTTCCCTATTGTCGAAGAACCTGATGAGATCAGCCGCGAAAAGGGCCGTAAGCTCTTTGTTGGTAGCAATGCTGACTTTCTGAAGGGCGTTGTGGCCATGAATGGCCTTCCGGCGGATGACCGGATTGAGGTCTGTTTCGCGGGCCGCTCCAATGTAGGAAAATCCAGCCTGATCAATGCGTTGACAGGACGCAAGGGACTCGCGCGANCGTCCAACACGCCAGGCCGCACGCAGGAAATCAACTTCTTTACCCTGACCGAGAGCCACTATNTGGTCGACCTGCCGGGCTATGGCTTTGCCAATGCGCCTCTGGCGGTGGTGGAAAAATGGCAGCGCCTGCTCAAGCAATATCTACAGGGTCGTGTCGGCCTGCGCCGCGCCTTTGTGCTGATTGACAGCCGTCATGGTGTGAAAGACGTGGACGAGGAGATCATGTCCTTGCTCGACAGCGCCGCGGTTACGTTTCAGGTCGTCATGACCAAGGCCGACAAGGTCAAAGAAAAGGACCGCGCCGAGATTATGGACCAAGTGCGCAGCAAACTGTCCAAACATCCGGCGGCTTTTCCTGAAATCGTCCTGACCAGCTCGGAAAAAGGCGACGGCATCCCGACCCTGCGCGCCCTGATCGCCAACCTGATCTAACGCTTGGCCCCCAGCCCCGAACCCGCTAAACCCGTCCGTCAGAGGACCTACGCATGAGAACGCAAAACATGAACCGCGATTGGATCGCCACCGCCCGCACCCTGTCATCCGCCCTGCCCTATATGCAGCGCTATACCGGGGCGACCGTCGTCATTAAGCTCGGCGGTCACGCCATGGGCTCTGACGAGGCGATGGAGGAATTCGCGCGCGATGTGGTTCTGATGCAAATGGTGGGCATTCAACCCGTTGTCGTGCATGGCGGCGGGCCGATGATCAATGCGATGCTGGATAAGCTCGAGATCAAATCCGAGTTCGTGAACGGCAAACGCGTGACCGACAAAGCCACGGTTGAGGTCGTCGAAATGGTGCTCTCTGGCACCGTCAACAAGCGTATCGTTCAGGCGATCAATATGGCGGGCGGCAAGGCCGTGGGTCTGTCGGGCAAAGACGCAAACCTCATGATTTGCGACCAGACCAATCCGGATTTGGGTTTCGTCGGCACGCCCTCTTACATGAATCCGACCGTTCTGCAGGATATGGCCGCAAACGGCACGATCCCGGTGATTGCGCCTTTGGGCGCGGGCCGCAATGGCGAGACGTTTAACGTCAACGGAGACACCGCGGCTGGCGCCATCGCGGGGGCTTTGAAAGCCGATCGCCTGTTGCTGTTGACCGATGTTTCTGGCGTGAAAAACAAGGGCGGTGAGGTCATCACCGAACTGTCCGCGCAAATGATCCGTGATTTCATCGAAGACGGCACCATCGCAGGCGGCATGATCCCCAAAACCGAGACCGCGCTCGACGCAATCAAAGACGGCGTGCGCGCGGTGGTCATTCTGGACGGGCGTGCCCCGAATGCTTGCCTGCTCGAGCTCTTCACAGACCACGGCGCAGGCTCGCTCATTCGCGCTTAACGCAAATGTGTCGCTGTCAGAATTGACAGCCCCGCGCACGGCTTTCATGGTCTCTCCATGGAAAACGAAGCCCTTATACGCCTGTCAGTATTTCTAGGCCTTTTCATCGCCTTGGCGAGCGCCGAAACCCTGTTTCCGCGTCGCCCACGCAAGCAAAAACGTCAAGGGCGTTGGATCGCCAATTGGGGTCTTGTGTTGATAGACACAGCGACCTTGCGTTTGGTGGCTTTGGTTTTGCCGGCTTTGGCGGCTGGAGCTGCGTTGGATGCGAGCGTTCAAGGCTGGGGTCTGTTTAACGCTCTGGGCTGGCCTTTGTGGGTCGAGTTCGTTTTGGCGGTTCTGATCTTTGATTTCGCGATCTGGGCGCAGCATCTGATTACTCATAAGATACCGATCTTGTGGCGTTTGCACCGCGTTCATCATGCGGATCGGGATATGGATGTGACGACGGCGATCCGGTTTCATCCTGTGGAAATCGCCCTCTCGATGCTGTTGAAGATCGGCTTGGTCTATTTGATTGGGCCTTCGGTTCTGGCAATCGTTGTGTTTGAGATCCTTCTCAATGGCACGGCGATGTTCAACCATTCCAACCTGCGCCTGCCGCTGGGGTTTGATCGTGTGCTGCGTACGGTCCTCGTGACGCCGGATATGCATCGCGTGCACCACTCGGTTCACCGCCATGAGCATGACAGCAACTACGGGTTTTCTCTGTCTCTGTGGGACCGGCTTTTTGGCACCTATATCGCGCAGCCAGAGGCCGGGCATGACGACATGACGGTCGGCCTGCAATGGCAGGATGAACGCCCTGCGAAACTCGGATGGGTTCTGGCGCTGCCCTTCTTTCGCAAATGACCTATCAGG
>JABSOU010000177.1 GCA_013215215.1 Cognatishimia sp.
CCCGACCCTGAAAAAGTCAGCGCTTACGAGTGTGGTTTCAACGCGTTTGACGATGCGCGGATGAAGTTCGACGTCCGTTTTTATCTGGTCTCGATCCTCTTCATCATCTTCGATCTCGAGATCGCGATGCTCTTCCCTTGGGCGGTTGCCTTTAAGGACATCTCGATGGTCGGTTTCTGGTCGATGATGGTGTTCCTGGGCGTTCTGACCATTGGCTTTGCCTATGAATGGAAGAAGGGGGCCTTGGAATGGGAGTAGTGACGGGGGTGAACTCTGCGGGCGCTGACAAAGAGGTCGCGACGCAGGCTCTGAATGCCGAGCTGCAGGACAAAGGCTTTCTGCTGACCTCGACCGAGGATATTATCAACTGGGCCCGGACCGGTTCGCTGCACTGGATGACCTTTGGTCTGGCGTGTTGCGCGGTTGAGATGATCCAGCTCTCGATGCCGCGTTATGATCTTGAACGCTTTGGCACGGCGCCGCGCGCGTCTCCGCGTCAGTCCGACCTGATGATCGTGGCCGGAACCTTGACCAACAAAATGGCCCCAGCGCTGCGCAAGGTCTATGACCAGATGCCAGAGCCGCGCTACGTGATTTCTATGGGATCCTGCGCGAATGGTGGCGGTTACTACCACTATTCCTATTCCGTTGTGCGTGGCTGTGACCGCGTGGTGCCTGTGGATGTCTATGTGCCGGGCTGTCCTCCGACAGCGGAAGCGCTGCTTTACGGGATCCTGCAATTGCAGCGCAAGATCCGCCGCACGGGGACCTTGGTACGATGAGTGAAGCACTGAACGAACTGGGCGCTCTGATCGAGGCCAAACGTGTGGATTGCGTCCTGGCCTGGGACGTGACCTTCGGCGAGTTGAACATCGACGTAGCCCCAAGCAACCTCTTGGCCTTTGTCGAGTTCCTCAAGACCGAGCCAACCTGCAAGTTCTCGACGCTGATCGACATCACCGCTGTGGATTATCCAGAGCGGTCGAAACGCTTTGACGTGGTCTATCACTTCCTGTCGATGCATCAGAACCAACGCGTGCGCCTGCGGGTCTCGATCCGCGAAGAGGATATGGTGCCGTCTATCGTGCCTGTCCATGCAGGCGCGAATTGGTTTGAGCGCGAAGTCTTTGATATGTTTGGGATTATCTTCACAGATCACCCAGACCTGCGCCGTTTGCTGACCGACTATGGTTTCCGCGGCCACCCGCTGCGCAAGGACTTCCCGACGACCGGCTACACCGAAGTGCGTTACGACGAAGAGCTCAAGCGCGTTGTCTATGAACCGGTGAGCCTGACGCAAGAATACCGTCAGTTTGATTTCATGTCCCCATGGGAGGGCGCGAATTACATCCTGCCGGGNGATGAAAAGCAGGAGGAGGCGAAATGATGACTCTTCTGGTGGAAATNCTGGAANTGGCGACGGCGGCTGTGGTGCTGGCGGCGGCAATGCCNATTTTAAAAAAACCTNCAATGTTGCGAATTTCGCAACCTCGTGAAGTTACTCGGAGGGAAGTTCAATGATGGACGGCTCCAAGTTTGACGACGGCAGCGTGGATGCGCTGCAGGGCGAACAGAAAATCCGCAACTTTAACATCAACTTCGGCCCGCAGCACCCTGCGGCGCACGGCGTGTTGCGTCTGGTTCTGGAACTGGATGGCGAGATCGTAGAGCGCTGCGACCCCCATGTTGGCCTGCTGCACCGTGGCACGGAAAAGCTGATGGAAAGCCGCACTTACCTGCAGAACCTGCCGTATTTTGACCGGCTGGACTATGTGGCTCCGATGAACCAGGAACACGCCTGGTGCTTGGCCATCGAAAAGCTGACCGGCACCGAGGTGCCACGTCGCGCCCAGCTGATCCGCGTCTTGTTCTGTGAAATCGGTCGTGTTCTCAACCACTTGATGAACGTCACCACCCAAGCGATGGACGTCGGCGCGCTGACCCCACCGCTCTGGGGCTTTGAAGACCGCGAAGAGCTGATGATCTTTTATGAACGGGCCTGTGGCGCGCGTCTGCACGCGAACTACTTCCGTCCGGGCGGGGTACATCAGGACATCACAGATAAACTCTTGGACGATATCGAGGAATGGGCGATCACATTCCCCGCACGTCTGGACAATATCGACGGGCTTTTGACCGAAAACCGGATCTTTAAGCAGCGTAACGTTGATATCGCTGTGGTCGATCAGGAAACCGTGCTTCAATATGGCTTCTCTGGCGTGATGGCGCGCTCGGCAGGCCTCGCGTGGGACCTGCGTCGCGCGCAGCCTTACGAGTGCTACGACGAGTTCGAGTTCCAGATTCCTGTGGGCAAAAACGGCGACTGCTATGACCGTTACCTGATGCGCATGGAAGAAATGCGCCAGTCGGTGTCGATCATCCGCCAAGCCATCGTCAAACTGCGCGAAGCCACCGGCGACGTGCTGGCGCGTGGCAAGCTAACGCCGCCTAAGCGGTCGGATATGAAGACCTCGATGGAGAGCCTCATCCACCACTTCAAGCTTTATACCGAAGGCTTCCACGTCCCCGCGGGCGAGGTCTATGCCGCGGTCGAGGCACCGAAGGGCGAGTTTGGCGTTTATCTGGTCGCTGACGGAACAAATCAGCCCTATCGCGCCAAGATCCGCGCGCCGGGATATGCGCATTTGCAGGCCTGTGACCACCTGTCCAAAGGGCACCAGCTGGCCGATGTGGCCGCGATCATCGGCACCATGGATATCGTTTTTGGGGAGATTGACCGTTAATGCTGCGTCGTCTTTATCACGAACAACCTGAAAGCTTTGCCTTTACAGCCGCCAATCAGGCCTGGGCCGAAGCGCAGATGACCAAATATCCTGAGGGTCGCCAGGCCTCTGCCGTGATCCCGCTGTTGTGGCGAGCGCAGGAGCAAGAGGGCTGGCTCAGCAAGCCTGCCATCGAGGCGGTCGCGGATCTCTTGGGTATGGCCTATATCCGTGTGCTTGAGGTCGCGTCTTTCTACTTTATGTTCCAGCTGCAACCTGTTGGTTCTGTTGCGCATTTGCAGATTTGCGGCACCACGTCCTGCATGATCTGCGGGGCCGAGGATCTGATTGCAGTCTGCAAAGAAAAGATCGCCGAGCGCCCGCATGAACTGTCCGCTGATGGCAAGTTTTCATGGGAAGAGGTTGAGTGCCTCGGGGCCTGTGCAAACGCCCCAATGGCGCAGATCGGCAAGGATTATTACGAAGACCTGACCGCCGCCCGTCTTGGCGAGATGATTGATGAGATGGCGCGTGGCGAAGTGCCTGTACCGGGGCCTCAGAATGGCCGTTATGCGGCAGAGCCTCTGAGTGGGCTGACCTCTTTGGGTGAGTTTGACTCGGGCAAAACCAAATACAATGCGTCTGCACAACTCGCGACGGATTTGGGTGACAGCATCAAACGGATCGACGGCACCGAGGTGCCTTTGACTACGCCTTGGATCGGTAAAGATGGCAAAGTCGCGGGGCGCGATGCGGCTGATCCAACGCCTGCGGCGGCAGAACGTCCGAAATCAGCCGCGCAGCAGGCCAAAAAGCCTGCCAAGAAAGCGCCTGCAAAGAAAGCGGCGCCGAAACCCGAGAAAGCCGCCGCAGGGGCTGCCGAGGTTAAGGAAAAAGCGCCGCGCCGCATGAAAGCTGCGCGCAAAGCCGGTGCGGATGATCTGAAACAGTTGAAAGGTGTGGGACCAAAGCTTGAGCAGACGCTCAACGAGCTTGGCTTCTATCACTTTGACCAAATTGCAAAATGGACCGAGGCCGAAGTGGCGTGGGTAGACACGCGCTTGAAGTTTAAAGGGCGCATCACCCGCGATGGGTGGATCGAACAGGCCAAGATTTTGGCCGAAGGTGGAGAGACCGAATTCTCTCGTAAAGTAGCTAAAGGTGACACAAACTAAGTAGCGATCACGTCAGTTAACAGGAGTTTATTATGGCTAATGGAAATACAACGCACAGCATACTGAGGTGGGTCATCGCCATCGGTGTGTTCTTGATCGTCTACTTTGTCGCGAATGATGCGATGGCTTGGCTTTTGGCCGTGATCCTAGGTTTGATCGCCGGTTTCATCGCTTATTGGCTGATCGGTTTCTTGCTGGGCGGCGATGATGCGCCAGCGGCGACTTCTGCCCCTGCAGCAGATTCTGCCCCTTCGGCAGATCCGGCACCTACGCCAGCCCCTGCAGCTGAACCTGTCGCGGAAGCCGCGCCTGAGCCTGAAACGGCTCCCGAACCTGCGCCCGAGCCAGAAGCAACTGCGGCGCCAGAGGCGGCACCTGAACCTGCGGCCGAGGCTGAACCTGAGCCAGCGCCGGAACCTGCGGCGGAAGCGCCTGCTGAGGCAAGCGATAGCCCAGAAGTTCTGGATGGACCAAAAGGCGGCGTCGCGGATGATCTGAAAAAGATCAAAGGCGTCGG
>JABSOU010000178.1 GCA_013215215.1 Cognatishimia sp.
TCGCCCACGGCTTGCAGACGAATTTCCAGCGTCTTGCCCGGGTCGATCTCGGCGGTGATCTCCTCGCCCGGCTCCATGCCATAGAAGAATGTCCGCGTCGGCAGGGTCCGCACGGGGCCATACTGGCGGTGACGCCCCATGTAGTCCTTAAAGACCTTCGGATACATCAGATAGCCGTTAAGATCCTCGTCATCGACGCTGAAGCCTTCGAGCTCTTTGGACAGCTCGGCGCGGGTGGCCTCGATATCCACGGGCGCCAGATGCGCGCCGGGGCGTTCTACATTCGGCTGCTCGCCTTTCAGAACCTTGTCCACAATGCTCTCAGGGAAACCGCCCGGAGGCTGACCCAGGTTGCCGCGCATCATGTCGACAACCGAGTCAGGGAAGGCCACATCGCGGCTTGGATCCTCGACCTCTTCGCGGGTTAGGCCTTGACTCACCATCATCAACGCCATGTCGCCGACGACCTTGGAGGACGGCGTCACTTTGACGATATCGCCAAACATCTGGTTCACATCAGCATAGGTCTGGGCAACCTCGTGCCAGCGTTCCTCAAGGCCTAGGCTGCGGGCCTGTGCTTTGAGATTGGTGAACTGGCCGCCTGGCATTTCGTGCAGGTAGACCTCGGAGGCCGGGGCCGCAAGGCCGCTTTCAAAGGCGGTGTACTGGCCGCGCACGGCTTCCCAATAGTCGCTGATCTCGCGGACAGCTTTGATGTCAAGACCCGTGTCGCGATCCGTGTTGCGCAGGGCTTCAACGATCGAGCCCATGCAAGGCTGCGAGGTGCCGCCAGAAAACGCATCCATCGCCGCATCTACCGCATCCACGCCCGCATCGGCCGCAGCCAGAATAGTCGCGCCCGCGATGCCCGAGGTGTCATGGGTGTGGAAGTGGATCGGCAAGCCGGTTTCCTCTTTCAAAGCGCGGATCAACAGGCGCGCAGAGGCCGGTTTCAACAGGCCCGCCATGTCTTTGAGGCCCAGAACATGAGCACCAGCGGCCTCAAGTTCTTTGGCCATGCCGACGTAGTATTTGATATCGTATTTCGCACGGTTCGGGTCGAGGATATCGCCTGTGTAGCAGACTGTGCCCTCACAGATCTTGCCACTTTCCACGACCGCATCCATGGCGACACGCATGTTTTCAACCCAGTTGAGGCTGTCAAAGACGCGGAAGACGTCGATGCCTTTCGCGGCCTCGGCGACAAAGCTTTGAACGACGTTGTCTGGATAGTTGGTGTATCCAACGCCATTGGAAGCACGCAGAAGCATCTGGGTCATCAGGTTCGGCATGGCTTCGCGCAGATCGCGCAGGCGCTGCCATGGGCATTCCTGCAAGAAGCGATAAGCCACGTCAAAGGTCGCACCACCCCAGCATTCCATCGAGAAGAGCTGCGGCAGGTTAGCGGCATAGGTCGGCGCGACTTTCAGCATGTCAATCGAGCGCATGCGGGTCGCCAGCAGTGATTGGTGCCCGTCGCGCATCGTGGTGTCGGTCAGCAGAAGTTGCTTCTGCTTTTTCATCCAATCCGCAACCGCCTGCGCGCCCTTTTGCTCAAGNAGATTGCGTGTGCCCATCGCGGGCTCTGCGCGTTTGGCGGGGGCAACGGCAGGTTTTAGATCCGCTGCAGGCGCCGCACGACCCTCGGTTTCGGGATGCCCATTGACCGAAATATCCGCGATATAGGTCAGGACCTTGGTGCCGCGATCCCGACGTTTCTTGAAGCGGAACAGATCCTCGGTCTCGTCAATGAACTTGGTGGTGTATTCATTGGACAGGAAGGTCGGGTGTTTGAGCAGGTTTTCGACAAAAGCGATGTTCGTGGACACGCCGCGCACACGGAATTCGCGCAAGGCACGGTCCATTCGCGCAATGGCCTTTTCAGGCGTTGGTGCCCAGGCGGTGACTTTGGTCAAAAGTGAATCGTAATACCGCGTGATGACGCCGCCCGCATAAGCCGTGCCGCCGTCCAGCCGGATACCCATGCCAGTCGCCGAGCGGTAGGCCGTGATACGGCCATAGTCGGGGATAAAGTTGTTCAGAGGATCCTCTGTGGTCACCCGCGTTTGCAGCGCATGACCATTCAAGCGAACCTCGTCCTGTGCCGATTTGCCTGTAGCCTCGGCAATCGTCTTGCCCTCGGCAATGAGGATCTGAGACTGCACGATGTCGATACCCGTGACCTCTTCGGTCACCGTATGTTCCACCTGCACGCGGGGGTTAACTTCGATGAAGTAGAACTTGCCGCTTTCCATATCCATCAGGAATTCGACCGTGCCCGCACATTCGTAATTCACGTGCTTACAGATCTTGTAACCCAGCTCGCAGATCTCCTGGCGCTGAGCGTCCGTCAAGTAAGGGGCAGGGGCGCGTTCCACGACCTTTTGGTTTCGCCGCTGCACCGAGCAATCGCGTTCAAACAGATGGTACATACCGCCGTGTTTGTCACCAAGGATCTGCACCTCGACGTGGCGCGCGCGGGTGATCATCTTTTCCAGGTAACCCTCGCCGTTACCAAAGGCCGCTTCGGCCTCACGGCGCCCCTCAAGGACTTTTTCTTCGACCTCATCTTCGCCGAAAATCGGGCGCATGCCGCGACCGCCACCACCCCAAGATGCCTTGAGCATCAAAGGATAGCCCACCTCTTTCGCCTCAGCTTTGATCGCGTCCATGTCGTCGCCCAAAACGTCGGTTGCCGGGATGACTGGAACGCCAGCTTCGATCGCCACGCGACGCGCGCTGGCTTTGTCGCCAAGCGCGCGCATGGTTTCCGCTTTGGGGCCAATGAAGGTGATGCCATTGGCGGCACAGGCGTCCACGAAATCCGGGTTTTCCGACAGCAGGCCATAGCCCGGGTGGATCGCATCCGCGCCACTTTCGCGTGCCACACGGATGATTTCGTCAATCGAGAGATAGGCCGCCACAGGCCCCATTCCTTCGCCGATGCGATAGGCTTCGTCGGCTTTAAATCGATGCAGGCCCAGCTTGTCCTCTTCGGCGAAAACCGCAACCGTTTGCTTGCCCATTTCATTGGCAGCGCGCATGACGCGGATTGCGATTTCACCTCGGTTGGCGACGAGAATTTTCTTAAATTCTGTCATATCGGACCCTCTCCCTTGGTACCAGTTTCTGCACTTGCGAAAGGGTTAGGGAGTGAAATCCGGTGAGGCAATACCCAATACGACGGATTTATGAAGATATCGCCGAATAAATTGGCGATTTATCCGCAATCCCAGAAAAAAGTTCAGGATCTTGTTAGTTCGTTGCTTTCGCAAGGAAAAATTTCCCCAAAATCCATTGCGAGCGCAACGAAATCTCTGAGTCGCAACTTTGCGCCTGCAGCAATTTGGAGAGAGTTTAGGATCACTCCGCGGCCATGGAGGAAGACGGGGGCAAGGGCTTTGGTTTGGCCGCGGGCAGCTTGGCTTGTTTCGCGCCGAAGATGCGCACTTGGTTGCGGCCTCCGTCCTTCGCGGCATAAAGCGCTTCGTCCGCTTGGCGCAGCAAGGCTTGAATGTCGCGCTCATCGTCAGGGTAACAGGCGACCCCGGCAGAGATCGTCACAGTCGGCAAATGCTTCTCTTGATAGAGCACGCGCATTTCTTCGACTTTTTCGCGCAGCTTGTTCGCGCGGGTCTCGACGGTTTTGAGATCGGCGCCCGGCCAGATCAGCATAGACTCTTCGCCGCCCATACGGCAGGCCACATCCTCGCCATCGCAGGCATCCTGCAGGCAGTTTGCCACTTCGCTCAGGACATTGTCTCCGGCATCTTGGCCGTGGTTATCGTTGAACTTCTTAAAGTGATCCACGTCCAGATAGATCATATAGACCTTTTCGCCTTTTGCTTTGGCCGCGTTCAGCAAACGGCGGAGGCGGTCCAGCATATAGCGGCGATTGAACAGACCGGTCAGAGGATCACGCGTCGACTGCTCTTGAAGCTGATCACGCATGCGCACATTAGCAATCGCCATCGAAATCTGTTCGGCACACATCTGTGCCAGTTTCTTACACTTGTAGAATTCCTTGTTGCTGGCGGCCTCACAGCGCCTCAGATGCATCAGACCAACGGTTTCCCCATGGGCGAGGATCGGGAAACAGTAATAGGGACGCCCATCATGCGGCTCCGCATGTTCGCAGCAGAAATTCACCTCGTGGCGACCATACTCATAGGTGCGCCCACGACGCAGACCCCAACAATCCTCTGGGTGGATATGTGGCTTGTAGACGCCGCCGTTCCAGGCCGCACTGCCATCCAGAACATCGCGAGAGTTCGAATAAACATAGATCGAGCCTTCTGCGTCCGGCAGCAAATGTCTCATGAAACGGGCGACCATATCGAA
>JABSOU010000179.1 GCA_013215215.1 Cognatishimia sp.
AGGTTGTAGGCGGCCCCGGCGAGGTAGGCCGCAAACTGTGTCTTGCGTCTGCCTCGAAACCGGGTGCGGCGGAGACCGCCCACGGTCTTGAGCCAGCCGAACACCTGCTCGATGCGCATCCAAGGAGAAGGCGCGCTTCTACCGGATGGCACGCCGCTCCGCGATCGAGGTCGCCGCTTGGCTCGACATCATCGCCCGCCGGGGAGACGCACCCCTGCCGATGATCGACCACGCCCTCGCCAGGCTCGAACCTGTGGTCGCGATGCTCGTCCGGCTCATCAAGACGTCGACCCAACGAGCGTGAACGGGTGTGGTGCCACGACATGGGTAACGGATTGATGCCACGACATAGGTGACACTCGAGGATGCCCTGGCGGGAAGCATCACCATTGGACATCAAACGTGAAGTCGTGCTGAGGGCTCTTGAGCCCGACGCAAACAAATCAGAGCTAGCGAGGGAGCACGGCATCAGCCGCAAGACGCTCTACAAGTGGCTGAACCGGTTCCGCGACGGCGGGTTGGCTGGCCTGGAGGATCGCTCCCGCTGCCCTCACGAGCGCCGTGTGGCCTGCAGCGGGGAGATGGTGCTCCAGCTGCTCGAGCTGAGGCAGGAGCACCCGACATGGGGGCCGAAGAAGCTCCGGGCGGTGGCGCTTCGCACAGCGTCGCCGAAGGACGTGCCGTCCGTGCGCAGCATCGCTCGCATGCTGAAGCGCGCCGGAATGGTTCGCGGTCGTCGACGGAGCTCCGCGCTGGTGACCACCGACCGGTCGGCGCCGCAGCCCGTCGTGAAGGAGCCGAACGACCTCTGGACATTCGACTTCAAGGGGTGGTGGACGACGGGGGACGGGACGCGGTGTGAGCCGCTGACCGTCCGGGACGCTGCCTCGCGCTACCTCCTGGCCATCGATGCCTTCGCCCGCCCGCGGCAGATGGACGTGCGCCGCGTCAGCGAGAGGCTGTTCCAGCTTCATGGACTGCCGCGGGCCATCCTCGTCGACAACGGCTCGCCCTTCGCTTGCACACGTGCCCGAGGGGGGCTGTCGCAGTTGAGCGCGTGGTGGATCTCACTCGGCATCACCTTCCACCGCAGTCGCCCGGCTCACCCTCAGGACAATGGGGGGCACGAGCGCATGCACTCCGACCTAGCGAAGGAGATCGAGTCCAACCCCGCCCCGACACTCGTCGAGGAGCAGGCCTTGCTGGATGAGTGGCGAAAGACCTTCAACGAGGTCCGTCCCCACGAGTCCCTCGGCATGCGTTGCCCCGCCGAGGTCTATCGCTCCTCACCCAGGCGTTACCAAGGTTCCCGCCGCATGGTGTACCCCGACCACTTCCAGACGCGGCAGGTCTCGGCGAACGGGTGCTGCCACTTCGAAGGCCACCAGATTCGCATCTCCAAGGCACTCGCAGGCTTCAAAGTGGGCTTGCTTCGCGAGGCCAACCGCATTCACATTCGCTTCTACGACCTGAACCTCGGGGCCATCGAGCTCCCGGAACGGGCCGCCTGAAAACCCCAAACAGCCAGGGTCGCTAGTGTCCCCTCGGGCATCGACCTGTTACCGATGTATTGCCTCGCACCGACGGGCAGGGGCGAGGGCACGGGCGAGGGCAAGGTCAGCAGGGTGCTTTTCAGCGCCCTGCTAGTGTCCTGAGTCTGCTTTTCGCTGCATATCCTTCCGTTCGAGGAGCTGTTCGCATAGGCGGCTGACGCTCGCGAGGATTTGGTCGGCGGTCTTGGTCCAGATGAAGGGCTTCGGGTCCTCGTTGTGAGCGTCGATGAACTCACGAATCGCGCGCTCGAGCGCCACTGTGCTCCGATGCACGCCCCGCTTGAGCTGCCGCTCCGTGAGTAACCCGAACCAGCGCTCCACGAGGTTGAGCCAGCTCGAGTAAGTCGGCGTGAAGTGGAAGTGGAAGCGCGAGTGGCGGCGCCGCCACCGAAGGACCGCGGGCGTGTTGTGCGTCGAGAGATTGTCGAGCACGAGGTGGACTTCGAGGTCCTTCGGCACCTCACGATCGATGAGCTTCAAGAACTTCAGGAACTCCTCGCTGCGATGCTGCTGGTAGCACTTGCCGATGACGTGGCCGGTTGCGACGTCGAGCGCCGCGAACAGGGACGTCGTGCCGTGGCGCATGTAGGTTGGCGTCGCCTTCTCGCTATGGCCGATCGTCATAGGAAGCACGAGCTGACCCCGCTCGAGCGCCTGGATCTGCGACTTCTCGTCCACGCACAACACGACCGCATGGTCGGGCGGGTTCATGTAGAGCCCCACGACGTCACGCACCTTCGCTGCGAAGTTCGGATCATTGCTCAGCGAGAACGTGCTCGTTCGGTGCGGCTTGAGGTGGAACGCACGCCAGATCTTCGACACCGACGACTGGCTGACACCGGCGTGCTTCGCCATCAGACGAGTGCTCCAGTGCGTCGCTCCGCGTGGCTTCGTTTCCAACGTCGCTCGCACGATCTCGGTGACCTTCCGGTCCGACAGGCGTAGCGACTCCTTGGGACGAGGCGCGTCAGTGAGGCCCGCGACTCCGAACTCGATGAAGCGACGTCGCCACTTGCCGACCGTCTGCCCGGTCACTCCGACACTCGCGCCGACGGCCTGGTTCGTCAGACCCTGCGCGCTCAGAAGGATCATCCGCGCGCGTAGAACATCGCGCTGAGCGCTCGTCGGTGCGCGCACGATTCGCTCGAGGTGCTCACGTGTGTCGTCGTCGAGTGCCAGAGGAGCCTTGGGCCGACCGCCCTTGTTCTTGCGTGTCATACCGACCCAACGCAGCTTGCCGCGTCGAAATTCCGCCCGCACCGGGTTTTCTGGCGGAATCCGAATTCAGGGCACTAGCAGGGCGCTGAAAAGCACCCTGCTGACCGTGCCCACGCCCCCTATGAGGCGGGTCAAGGGCGGACCTTCGATTTTGGGTTTCTCGTTTTCTGTTTGGGACTCCGTCTCGATCGACGCGCACCCGCTGGGCGGTTCTTGTGAGGTGCTCCGAGATCACTCGGTCACCGCCTCCTATCCGTGGGCCCGCTCGGGGCCTCACCAGCTGCCTTCTTCGCACAAGCGTTGGTGAACCGCTGGGAGATGGCTCCATCTGTGAGACGGGCTCGCGAGGCGGGCCCCGGGCGTGGCACGGCCACCTCTCCAGCGGGTGCGGATCGATCGTCTTCGGTTTCTTCTTCGGGCCTCTCCCCGATCAGGCCGCCATCAGGCGGCGATAGGCGTCGGCGGCGGGGCCGCGCTCCTTGAAGACGGCGCCTTCGGGGCACACGCCGTTCTCGGCGTAGTTCCAGAGCGCGATGGCGAGCCGGCGGGCGAGTGCGACGATGCCGATCCGTCGTGACCGCTTGCCCGACGCGCCGAAGCGTTCCTCGAACCATCGGGCGAGCTTCGTCTCCGGCTGGTAGCGCAGCCAGAGCCAGGCGATCTCCACCAGCATCGCCCGGAGCCGCGGCATGCCGCGCTTGGAGACGCCCAGCTCTTTGTCCACGGACTGGTCGCTGCGGAACGGCGTTGGGACCAAGCCGACCGCGGCGCCCACCTCCTTCGGCCGCTCGAAGCGCCGCCACCCCAGGAGCTCGAGGGTCATGGTCCAGGCGAAGTTCTCGCCGATTCCCTTGAGCAGCATCAGGGCGGTCGCGATCTTCAGCGGACGCACAGAGCCGCCCTCCTCGAGCCAGAGATCGCGTTCCGCCCGCACGGCCTCGATGTCGGCTTCGATCACGCGCATCCGTGCGAGCGAGCGGTTCAGCTCTCTCCGATGAAAGGGGGGAAGCGGCTCTCCGTTCGGACACCGTGTCTCGTCGAAGTTCGCCGGCAGCTTGCCTCTCCCCCACTGCACGCCGTGCAGTGCGAGCCCTGCCTTGATCACGTTCACCAGCGACGAGCGCTCCCGCTTGAGCCGCGCTATCTCACGCTCGTTGCGCCGCTCGTCTTCTTGCTCGGCGCTCGGTACCCGGCATGTGCTCCAGACCCGCTCGCCTCGCCGATGGCGGAGCAGATTGCGGAGGAGACGAGCGACGTCGATGCGGTCCGTCTTGGCCCGACGCCCCGGAGCGCGCTCCATGCTCGACGCGTCCACGACGACGTTCTCGATGCCTCGCTTCGCGAGCTCGCGGTGCACCCAGAAGCCGTCGCGGCCTGCCTCGTGGCAGGCGTACACCGGGCACTTCGACGGCAGCCCCAGCTTCGACCGAGCGCTCGCGAGTTCGACGTCCAGGGCCGCGAGGTCGCGGGCGGAGATCGTGCGGCGGCGAATCGTCTGCGCGTCCGCGCGGCAGAACGCCAACACCCACTTCGTGCTTCCAAGTTCCATGGCCATGTACAGGCAGGGCTGCGCGGCGTTAACGTTCATCGGCTCGGTCGTCGGGGTCATCTAGGCCTCCTGTTTGCTAGACTGAAGGTTTAGCCCGATGACCGAGCGCTTCATGGCATCTGTGCCCGCGCCCCTGCCCGACCACAGATGGCTCCTTCGGTCGGCGTCTCGGCACTTCGCGGA
>JABSOU010000180.1 GCA_013215215.1 Cognatishimia sp.
TGCAGCTCATGTGAGACCATCAGAACGGCCGTGCCCAACTCTGTGCGAATGTCTTCGATCAGGCGATAAAAGGCCGCAGAACCGGGTTGATCCAAACCGGTCGTAGGCTCGTCCAGAATCAGAAGGTCCGGTTTTTCCAGCAAGGCACGCGCCAAAAGTGTCCGCTGAAACTGCCCACCGGACAGGGTGAACATCTGTTTGTCCAGCAGATTGTCCGCACCAACCCGCGCCATCGCGGATTCGATCTCTTCCTTAGACTTGCGGTTCGGCAAAGACAGAAACCGGCGCACGGTGATCGGGAGCGTTGGGTCGATATGCAGGCTCTGGGGCACATAGCCGATGCGCAAACCCTCTGATCGCGTGATTCGGCCCTTGGTGGGCGCAATCGCTCCAATAATGGCGCGCATCAGCGTGGATTTGCCGGAGCCGTTGGGCCCGACGACGGTTACGATCTCACCTTTAGAAATAGAAAAATCTACGTTTCTTAATGCCGTTGTGCCGCCCATTTGGACGGTCATGGCATCGATGTCTACGAGCGTCATTCCGTATCCTGGCACGTCGGGCAGAGACCTTCTGCTTCGACAACAATCGCTTCGACTTCAAAGCCCATGCTTTTCGCCGCGGTCGAAATTTCAGAGTTCGGAGACCCTTCCATCTCGACGACTTTGGTGCAGCTGCGACAGATCATGAAGGCCGGGTCGTGATCAGATCCGGGATGTTCGCAGGCGACAAAGGCATTAAGCTTTTCGATTTTATGCACAAATCCATGCGTGCCCAGAAAATCCAACGCGCGATAGACCACGGGGGGCTGACTGCCCATGCCCTCTTTAGCCAGGATCTCAAGGATATCATAGGCGCCCATTGCCTTATGCTCACTCAGCAGGATCTCGAACACACGCTGTCTTACTGGCGTGAATTTGAGACTGTTCTTTTCGCAATGTAAGAGTGCTGCGTTCATTGCATCTGAAACGCAGTGAGAATGGTCATGTGACTGAAATTCGTGGCTTGGCATGACTGCTCCAAGGGTATCTGAGGGCTTGATATACTATAACAGTTCATATAGGCAACCCTATGACGTTATACCATAACACGAGAAACCCATGAAATTACGCGCTTTATCTGCTCTTTTGCTGACGACCACGGCCGCAAATGCGGACGTTCCAAATGTTGTAACTGACATTCCTGCGGTTCACTCGCTGGTGTCTCAAGTCATGGGTGACTTGGGCACGCCTGAGCTGCTGATGAAACAAGGCGCATCGCCTCATGGCTATTCCATGCGCCCATCTGAGGCGCGCGCTCTGCAGAACTCAGATCTCGTGGTTTGGATTGGTGAAGATCTGACGCCGTGGCTCGAGTCTTCGATCGAAAATCTGGCACCAGAGGCTGAGTCGCTTGAGCTGCTTCATGCGCATGGCACCGAGGTTCTGAACTTCCGCGAAACGCCGATTTTCGCTGGAGACGACCACGACGAACATCATGATGATCACGACGATCATGATGACCACAAAGACGAGCATCATGACGACCACGATGATCATGACGATCACAAGGACGAGCATGGTGACGAACATCACGATGATCATGAAGAGCATGCCGATGAGGGCCATGGCCACGATGATCACGAAGATGAACATCACGACGACCATGATGACCATGACGACCACAAGGACGAGCATGGGCATGATGATCACGACGAAGAAGGTCATGACGAGCACGCTGAAGAAGGTCACCATGATCACCACGGCCATGACCACGACGGCGCAGACCCGCATGCGTGGCTGAACCCGCACAATGCGGCCACTTGGGTTGGCGAGATCGCGGAACATCTCGCTGAGTTAGACCCAGAGAACGCGGCCACCTATGAAGCAAACGCCGCTGCGGCTGCCGAAGAACTTGAAGCGCTGGAAGGCGCTCTGGCGGCACAGCTGGCACCATACAGCGGCGCTAAGTTCATCGTGTTCCACGACGCTTATCAGTATTTCGAAGACGCTACCGGGCTGAAGGCCACCGGCGCGTTGCAGGTTTCTGACGCAACCCCTCCAAGTGCGGCCCGTCTGGCAGAAATCCAAGCCGAAATCCAAGAGCACAGCATCACCTGTGTCTTCTCCGAGCCTCAGTTCAGTGATGCGCTTGTGAAATCCGTCACCAATGGTCAGGTCTCTTCGACCTCACTGGATCCACTGGGTGTCGGACTTGATCTGGGCGCGGGCCTCTACACCGTCCTGCTGCAGAACATCGCGGACTCGATTGAAGGCTGCATTAAGTAAGCCCTACGCGACTTTCTAAATCAGCCCCGGGCGGAGGTTTCTGTCCGGGGCTTTTTTGTGCCCAGTGCACAGCCCACCACAGGACAGGCACCGACGAAAAAGGGCCGCCCGAAGGCGACCCTTTCTTTGGATATGTCCGTCAGACTTAGGTCCAGTGAACCTGAGCTGGGCGGAATTCGAAGGTGATGTGGTGGCCAGCGCCTTCCAGACCTTCTTTCGCGTGGTTGTAGAGCGAACGCCAGTATGGCTGGATGGTGACGCCTTCCTCGCGGATGATCTCTTCACCTTTCGCCATCAGAGCACGACGCGCTTCCACATCAGCAGTCGCCAGAGCTTCTGCCAGGATGCCGTCAAACTCTGCATTGGACCAGCCGAACTCGTTCCATGCTTCGCCGGAGCGATACGCCAGACCCCAGATCTGAACACCGAGAGGACGGTGGTTCCAGTTGGTGGAGGAGAATGGATATTTCGCCCAGTCGTTCCAGAAAGTGGAACCAGGCAGAACGGTCCGCTTGACCTTGATGCCCGCGTCGCGCAGCTGAGCCGCAACGGCGTCGGTGGTGTTTTTCCGCCATGCATCGTCGATCGAGAGCAGCTCGTGCTCATAGTCGCCCATGCCCGCTTCTTTCATCAGAGCAAGCGCGCCCGCTGGGTCGTGCTTTGGTGCGCCAATGTCAGCAAATTCTGGGTGCGCTGGACCAACGTGGTGGTTTTGCGCTGGAATACCGCGGCCGCCGTAACCCAGTTCCAATAGAACGTTGTTGTCAACCGCCATCGCCAGAGCCTGACGTACACGCTTGTCAGCGTAAGGCTGCATGCCATCAACTTCTGCAAGCTGGTTTGGACGGATAACGATGGTCGCCATGGTGACAACTTCGTTGGTGTTCCAGCCGTCCAGAGACGAGATCAGATCGATGAAGTCGCCATCAACAGAGTAGTTAACGTCGTATTCATCTGCTTCTGCTGCTGCAACCCAAGCTGCTGGGTCGGTGCCGTAGTCGACATACTCGAAACGGTCGATCCATGCGCCGTTACCGGCGTTCCACCAGGTGTGGTTCTCGTTGCGAACCAGAACTGCTTTGACGCCGACTTCCAGAGACTCTGGCAGGTAAGGGCCAGTGCCGATTGGGTTGGTCAGCATGTCCGCGTCGTTGTGGCTGCTGTGAACGATCGCCGCTGGATAGTCTGCCATACCCGGGATGATCGAGATGTCAGAGTTTGGCAGGTTCAGCTGGACAGTGTGGCTGTCTACAACAACGATTGCACCGTCGATGGCTTTGCCAGAGTCAGCGTCGATCAGAGACGCCATACGGCCCGCCATGGAGTTACCTTCAACGGACTTGTCACACCAGCCAGTGATGTTGCGCGCTACGTCTTCTGCGGTGAAGTCGTCGCCGTTGTTCCACTTAACGCCTTTACGTACGTTCAGAGTGTAGGTCTTCGCGTCTGCAGACACTTCCCAGCTTTCCAGCAGGGTTGGTGTGAAGGTACCGTCGTTCTCATAGGACACGAGATACTCGAGCCAACCGCGAGAGAAGTTTGCGATCTGGGACCAGTCATATGTGCGTGGGTCTTTCAGCGCGCGCACTTCAGTCTGGAGGCGAACGGTGCCGCCCATTTTCGCGTGGCCAGCCGCTTGTGCAGGTGCCGCCATGCCAAGCATGGAGTATGCGGTCGCCGCGGTTGCGCCAAATGCAGAAGCAATCGCGAGGAACTCGCGACGAGATACTTCGTCGTTACCCACTTTCTTGGCAGAATCGACAATCTCTTTAGGCAGAGGCTTGCCGGTGCGTGTCAGAAATTCCATCTATAGTCTCCCTGTGTGCGGGGCGTTTTTGCCCCAATGGTTATAGTTTTGACCAAAAACCGCCTTGAAGCGATTCAAGTTCTGTTGATCTCCAGAGGTCGTCTTTTGACCACTTCTGGCGACGACCGTGCGTGAAACCCAGTGGTTTCAGACGGCCAAAATCGTAGGTCACCGCGGTGGGCGAGGCCCACTTTCAAAACGCGTTCTACCCAGGCCAGCGCCGGGCGTGATGCGTTCAAATTTCAGTCGATTTCCCCCCACAGACGCCGACTTGCGATGACGTGCACCCTCACCTTCTCGTGCAACCGCATGAATTGCAACATTAAAATGAGTCAGGGTAGAGGGCGTGAAGAGAG
>JABSOU010000181.1 GCA_013215215.1 Cognatishimia sp.
TCGACGCTCAAGCCGTTGGTCTATGGCATGGGGTTTGATCAGGGTCTCATTCACCCCAAAACGCTCATCGATGATCGCCCTGTGGCCTTCGGTACCTATGCGCCTCAGAACTTTGATGGCCGCTTCCGAGGGCAGATTTCCGTTGAAGACGCGCTGACGCAGTCGCTGAATATCCCCGTCGTCCTTTTGACCGAAGACCTCGGCCCCGCCCAACTTCTGGCCAAGATGACGGCGACGGGTATGGACGCGCGATTGCCCGCCGGGAAAGCCGGCTTGGCCATGGCCTTGGGTGGAGTTGGCGTGAGTCTGCATGATCTGGTCGGACTTTACGCGAGCCTCGCCAACGACGGACAAAAGGTGAGCCTGCATCACTGGCAACGGGACACAGATCCCGGACCTCAGATCCTCAGCCGCTCTGCGGCCTGGCAGGTCAGCCATATCCTGTCCAACATCCCGCCGCCGGTTGGGGCGCCCCGTGGGCACTTGGCCTATAAGACCGGCACAAGCTATGGGCACCGCGACGCTTGGGCCATCGGCTATGATGCGCGCCACGTTGTCGGTGTTTGGATGGGGCGTCCGGACGGCACGCCTGTACCGGGAGCGTTTGGCGGCGAACTCGCAGCGCCGGTGTTGTTTGACGTCTTTGGGCTAATCAAGCCTGACCTTGAAGCCTTTCCGCCCCCGCCGCCCGAAACCCTTCTGCTGAGCCACGCCGCCTTACCCCCGCCCCTGCGCGTGTTTCGCGGGCGTCAGGCGCTATTTGAAGACAGCGACGGGCCGCAGCTGATCTTCCCCCCTAATGGCGCGCGTCTTGCTCCGTCTCGCGAAGGGGTGACCGTCAAGCTACGCCACGGGATCCCCCCGTTTTCCATTCTGGCCAACGACCGCGTGATCCTTCAAGAGCAGCATACCCGTGAACTAAGCCTGCCGGACCTTGGCGAAGGCGCGTCGCGGATTTCTGTTGTGGATGCGAATGGCCACGCGGACCGCATAGAGATCTGGATCGGCGGCGTGCAACTCCATTGACAGAACCCGCTTTGACGTGCAGGTCAGACAGATGAACACCGATACGGAAATTCTCGACCTTCTGCCCGCGCGGCTCAAGGATGCGCGCCGGGCGCAAGGGCTGTCATTGGACGCAGTAGCGAAACTCTCAGGCGTATCGCGCTCGATGGTGAGCCAGATCGAACGTGGAGAAAGCAGCCCAACGATAGCCACCCTGTGGAACCTGACGCGCGCGTTGCAAGTGGATTTCACCGGACTTTTGGACCGCCAAGAGCTGACCGACCGCGTCGAAGTTCTACGAGCTGCCAATGTGCCAACAATTGAGAACCGCGGCGAAGGCTGTAACATTCGTATCCTCAGCGCACCCGAAGATGCCGGTAAACACGAGCTTTATGATCTGATGTTTTCCAGCGGGGGCAAACTGGTGAGTGGCCCGCATGGGCGTGGCACGCGCGAGCATCTGACGGTGATTGAAGGCCGTGTTCGGGTGAGTTCTGGCTCAGCCACTGAAGAGGTCGCGGCGGGTGATACCGCGCGCTATCAGGCGGATGTCGATCACACCATCGAAGCCATCGGCGTGGCACGCGCCTTGCTGGTCGTTCAAACCACCTAAACCAACCAATTTTAAACGTTTCAGGCCCTTCTTGACGTGAGCAGGCCCCGAAATGTCGTGTGCGCTTTGGAGTTTTCCTTCTGGCGACTAAGGGCTGAGAACGTCCGGGATCTCGGATTTTTCTTGGCATATTCCTGTATTTTGGATATTTCTCCGATATGGCAGATTTTCCTGCCGCGATTCCGCTATTGGAGAGATCAAATGACGACCGACTTCCTGACCCATGTGTCTGCCACTCTGGACCAGATCGAAGCTGAGGGGCTGATGAAGATGGAACGCATGATCACCTCTCCACAGGGCGGAGAGATCTCGGTCGGCGGGCGCTCGGTGATTAACCTTTGCGCCAACAATTATCTTGGGTTGGCGGATCATCCGGATCTGATCAAGGCGGCTCGGGAGGCGATGGATCCGAAAGGGTTCGGTATGGCATCCGTACGCTTTATCTGCGGTACGCAGGATATCCACCGAGAGTTAGAGCAGCGCCTCGCTGGGTTCTTGAACAAAGACGACGCGATCCTCTTTGCCGCCTGTTTTGATGCGAATGGCGGCCTTTTCGAGCCGCTTTTGGGACCAGAGGATGCGATTGTTTCGGACAGTCTGAACCATGCCTCGATCATCGACGGCATCCGCCTGTGCAAGGCCCAGCGCTATCGCTATGCCAACAACGATATGGCGGATCTTGAGGCCAAGTTAAAAGAGGCGCGGGCCGCTGGCGCGCGTCACATCATGGTGGCCACGGACGGGGTGTTCTCGATGGACGGCTACCTTGCGAACCTGCCCGAGATCACGCGGATCGCGAAAGCCTATGACGCTGTGGTGATGGTGGATGATTGTCACGCAACTGGGTTCATGGGGCCGAATGGGGCTGGGACGCCCGATCATTTTGGCGTCGACGTGGATATCCTGACCGGCACTCTGGGCAAAGCTCTGGGCGGCGCGATTGGCGGCTATATCGCGGGGCCTCAGCCGGTGATTGACTTATTGCGGCAACGCGCGCGGCCTTATCTGTTTTCCAACTCGCTGCCCCCTTCCATCGTGGCAGCTGGCCTTGAAGCGATCCGCTTGGTCGAAGACGGCGTGGACCTGCGCGCGCAATTGTTCAGAAACGCCGACTACTGGCGTGAGGGTCTGACGGAACTTGGGTTCACCCTGCTGCCAGGTGCGCATCCAATCATTCCGGTGATGCTGGGAGATGCCCCTCTGGCGCAAGAGATGGCGCGGCGGCTGTTTGACGAAGGCGTCTATGTATCTGGGTTCTTCTTCCCAGTCGTCCCTCAAGGACAAGCTCGGATCCGTACACAGATGAACGCGCGCCTCACGCGCGACGAACTCGACCGTGCCTTGGCGGGTTTTGGCAAGGTCGGCCGGGATTTGGGGGTGATCTCATGACGCTCCCCAACACAATGAAAGCGCTAGAGAAGTCCCGCCCCGAAACAGGCCTCTGGATGGTGCAGGCCCCTGTGCCGGAAATTGGGCCGGATGAGGTGCTGATCAAGGTCAAGAAAACCGGGATCTGTGGCACGGATATTCACATCTGGAATTGGGACGACTGGGCGTCTGCCACTGTGCCAACCCCGATGATCACCGGACATGAGTTTGTAGGCGAGATCGTGGAGATCGGTCGCGATGTGACGGGCCTTGCGATTGGTCAGCGCTGTTCCGGCGAAGGTCACCTCATTGGCACAGACAGCCGTCAAAGCCGAGCGGGTAAATTCCATCTCGACCCCGGCACCCGTGGGATTGGCGTAAATGAGCAAGGTGCCTTTGCGCAGTATTTGCGCCTGCCGGCCTTCAACGTTGTGCCTCTGCCTGAAAGCATACCTGACGAAATCGGCGCGATCCTCGACCCACTCGGCAACGCGGTCCACACGGCCCTCAGTTTCGATCTCTTGGGCGAAGACGTTCTGATCACAGGCGCTGGCCCTATTGGCATCATGGCCGCAGCGGTCGCGCGTCACGCACGTGCGCGCAATGTGGTGATCACAGACATCAACCCTGACCGCCTAAAACTCGCCCAACATGTGGTGCCAACGCTGCGCGCAGTCGATGTGCGCAGCGAAGCGCTTGAGGACGTGATCCACGAGCTGGGCATGAAAGAGGGCTTTGACGTGGGCCTTGAGATGTCCGGCAATCAGGTTGCTCTGGATCAGATGGTCGAGAGCCTTGTGATGGGCGGCAAGATCGCGCTTTTGGGCATCCCGCCGGGCAAATCTCCGGTGGATTGGAGCCGCATCGTGTTCAAAGCCATCACCATCAAAGGCGTCTATGGCCGCGAGATGTTTGAGACCTGGTACAAGATGATCGCCATGCTGGAAAACGGCTTGGACGTCAGCCGCGTGATCACCCATGAGTTTACGGTGGATCAGTTCAAGGACGGGTTTGAGGCGATGCTGTCGGGTCGGTCAGGTAAGGTCGTCCTCAACTGGACTTAAAAACGCAAACAGCGGCGAGGGGTCCCGCCGCTGTTTTGCTTTTGTGCGTTCAATCAGTACTGGAAAGATTTGAACAGAGTGGAGTCGCCCATTCCGTTGATCAAACGAACAACGCTTGGAGTTTCCGCTTTCTGCGCGGCAATGAACTTCTGGAATGCGCCAGCTGGTTCATAGGCCTGACGTGTATGTGCTTTCTGCATCTTGTCACCTTTGGTTAGCATATATCACGCCCCCACAAGCCGAGGTTTGCTCAAAGCAGGGGCGGAAAATTGCGCCGAATATGACGGATTTATGAAACGAGGTTAAAGCTGGGTTAACGTTTTTTGCGGCTGAGAGGAGTTGAAGCGGTGGCCGCGTT
>JABSOU010000182.1 GCA_013215215.1 Cognatishimia sp.
ACGCAGGAACCCGCGGCCTTTGTGATCTCCAACAAAGCCTTCGAGGGCCTTGCGCAGCCAAAAGATCGTCAGGACCTAATCAACACCCTGCGCCAGAACCCCGATATTTTTGCCAGCCGCGTGGGCACTTATGACATTCGTCAGTCTGGCGCGGGATATCTTTTCGCCACCCAGGACGCGCGCGCCTCTGACACCTATTGGCGGCTGACCGAAGTGATGGGCGCGCTGGATCCCAAACTCTATTGCTGCACCTCAAATATGATCGACGCTGTGGTCAGCGGAGAACTCGCCATCGCCTATAACGTCCTTGCCAGCTATGCAGAAAAACGCGCGGATTCCGATGCCTTCACTATCATTCTGCCGTCGGACTTCTCGATTGTAATGCTGCGCACCATGCTGATCCCAACGACCTCGACCAACCCCGACCTCGCCGAAGCCTTTCTGGATTTTGTGCTGGGCCAGACCTTCCCCAAAGGCACATCCCCTTTGCTGCAATCTGAAATGCTGGCGGAGGCGAATGAAAACGCCCTGCACCGCATCGCTTTGGGTCCAGGGCTATTGGTCTATCTTGATCAGTTCAAGAACAAGAGCTTCATCCGCGAGTGGGAACGCGCGATCCTTCAGGAATAGACTAGGCCGCGATCTGATCCGACTGCGCCGGGCGCATGGTGGCGACGAGCTCGGCCACCTTCACGCCGAACTTCCGCATTTGCGAGCGGTTCAAAATGGTGCCGTTCTCGACCAGATACATCCAGTCCACAACGCTTAGAACATGACCCCCAGCGTCTTCGGGCAGCCGTATTTTGTATTTCATCTGAAACGCACATCCCTCGGCACGCCCATAACCTTTGCCCACCAGATCATCGGCATCCGCAACGATGCTGCCATCGTTGCTTTCCGTCAGTCGCCACTCGCGATCCTGACGCAAACCGCTTGCGTAGACGAATTTCTCTTGCAAAAGACCCGTCGCACCGGACCAGCTCCCGTGCATGTCCGCCACAAAGCGCGAGATCACCTTGCCCGTTGGACCATAGATCATCCCTTCCGAGATAAGCGGTCCGTTCAGATGCGTGCGAATGTCAAACACCGGCGTGGTGCCCGTGTAATCCGTGATGGACTGGGACTTGAAACCAGGCAGTCTAAGCATGCTCAATCTCCACTTGCACGACGTCCGTTTGACCAACGGCAAAGGACGCGGCGCAGATTTCTAGGTAAAACATCCAGTTGCGAATAAACGCATCATTGTGCCCCAAACCGATGATGCGCTCGGTTTGTGCACGCAGCCTTTGGGCCCATTGCCGGCAGGTCTCTGCATAGCTCTGGCCAAAGGCGAAGTTGTCGGTGACCTTCAGCCCAGCCTGGCGCGCCTGATCCGAGATCACGGCGTCCGACAGCAACATGCCTCCGGGGAAGGTATATTGGCGAATAAAGTCGCTGCCGCTGCGATAGAGGTCAAAATAGTGGTCCGGCACCGTGATGGCCTGAACGACGGCCTTGCCCGACTCCGACAGGCTGCGTTTGAGCGTCGCGAAATAGCTCGGCCAATAGCGCTCGCCCACAGCCTCAATCATCTCGATGGACACGATGTTGTCGAAGGTGCCTTGCGTCTCACGATAGTCCTGCAGATTGATTTGCGCCCGCCCATCGAGACGTGCGTCGGCAAACCCATGTTGGCTGGGCGAAATGGTCAGACCCGTGACAAAGCGACCCTGATCGGCGGCGCGTTCGGCAAAACCACCCCAGCCGCACCCGATTTCCAGCACCCGTTCGCCAGAGCTGAGTTTGGACAATACGCGGTCGTATTTTTTCTTCTGCCCGGTTTCCAGATCGTTGTCGCCACCGTCAAAAATGGCTGACGAATAGGTCATGCTGGGATCGAGCCAAAGCTGATAGAACTCGTTGCCAACATCGTAGTGCGCTTTGATATTGCGCGCTGCGCCGATGCGGGAATTGGCGCGCAGGATGCGGTCGACGATCAGGAATTTGATGCGGTTGAAGGACGTCGGATAGGCAAAATTGCGAAACAGTTCCATGTTCTTGATCGCAACAGACACCAACGTCTCGATCGACGGCGTGTCCCAGAGACCCGCGATGTAGGTCTCGCCCATGCCCACATCTCCGCGCGCGGCGAGTGAGGTCACCACAGACCAGTCGTGGATGTGCATCTCTGCCTCAGGCCCGCTGTCCCCGAAGTTGAAAAACGCACCTTCTGGCGTCTTCAGGCGCAGCCGGCCGTATTCCAGTTTCTCACAGGTCGCTAAGAACTCATTCTGAATCGCCGATTTCAAAATTGGCATTACGAGATCTCCTCTTGGGGCGGCGCAGGGCGCGGTCGGTAGGTTTCGCCCTGAAACTTAAGCTTCAAAGCCTGCCAATAGATAAGCACAATTGTGCGCAAAGCCCCAAATGGGCGCTTGAACAGCATGCCAAGGATGGTGCGCGATCTCAGCGGTTGGCGATGTCCTGTGAGGTTTGCAAAGAACCCAGCCCCCTCTTCGGACAAGTTGATTTTGATCGAGAGCTTTTCGGTCAAGATGTTGAAATTGAAGAGATACTCTCCGGACACCTCTTGAAACGGCGAGACATGCATTTGTTTCTTGGCAGACAAGGTGGCGTCAGGCGAAATCACCTGACCCTCAGGCACGCAAAGATAGTTGTGCCGGTCTCCAAAGGTGTTGTTGACCTCGGCAATCGCGCCAACAAGCGCGCCATCGCGCATCGCAAGCCAGAAACTCACTGGGTTGAACCCCACCCACAAGAAGCGCGGTTGCGTGAGCAAAAGGATCTGCTCAGCCCGCACGCCGTGGTCATCAAATACCTGCTCAGCCCAAGCAAGGCCGCTGCCAGACCCTCGTTGACCGCCGTGGTCGCGATCCCATACGGACAATAGATTGAAGCGGTTGCGCGAGAACAACGCTGGCCCCTTCGTCGCCTGCGGATCAATCAGCACAAAGTCGACGTTATAGCTGAACGTGCGCGCGCCAGATCCCTTACGCCGATGCACGGTGCGTGCCGCGATATGTTCGGGCCAATGGCTCATGCGGCCATCGCAAGTTTCTGCGAAGAGATCGCCCGGGCCACGCGCATCGCGCTGGCAAACCCATCCTCGTGGAAGCCATGCCGCAGATAGGCGCCCGCAAACCATGTGTTGCGCATGCCCTGCATGTCAGCAATGGCGCGCTGCGCCTTGAGGGCTGCGCCATCAAACACCGGGTGGCGGAACATTTTCTGATCATAGATCATCACATCGCGCACCGGAGTAGCCGGATTGAGCGATACGAACATCGGGTCGTCTTCGCGGATATTCTGCAGTCTATTCATCCAATAGGTCACGCCGATCTCGGGGCGATCGTCCTTCAGATCCGCTTTATAGACCCAAGACGACCAGCACGCGCGCCGCTTTGGCATTTGATCCACGTCGCGGTGCAGAACCATATGGTTGTCCTGATACCGCAGGTTTGACAAAGCCGTGCGCTCATCGACAGAGGCATCTGTCAGAAGACGCAACGCATCATCGCTGTGGCAGGCCATAATGACCTGATCGAAACTTTCGGCTTCACAGCCTTTGGCAGACACAATCGCGCTGCCGGGCGCGCGTTTGACAGCTTCAACAGGCGCACCTTCGCGAATTTCGACACCGCGCAGGCGCAGGTTTTCCCGAAGGCGGCTGACATAGGACACGGAACCGCCAGACACGGTCCACCATTGATGCTGGCCTTTGTGACTCAGCAGGGCATGGTTTTTAAAGAACTGCACCAAGGACTTTGCTGGGAAAGCATCGATTTCCGTCGCAGGCGTCGACCAGATCGCACCGCAAATCGGCATCAAGTAGTACCGACGGAACCAGTCGCCCAAACGCATCTCTTTGATCAGATCACCAATCGTTACATCGTCCGATTTAGCCAGAGCCGCTGCCTGTGCGTTGAACTTAAAGATGTCGCGCACCATGCGGTAGTAGGACGGGCGGGCCAGGTTCTGTTTCTGCGCGGCCAGCGCGTTCAGGCTGCGCAACCCATATTCGATGCGACCGCCGTCAATCGTGGCCCCAAAGCTCATGTCTGATTTCTCGACTGGCACATCCAGATCCTGAAACATGCGCGTCAGATTAGGGTAGTTCACGTAGTTAAAGACGATAAACCCTGTATCGACAGGTTGATCGCCATGCAGACCGGCGACGACGGTTCGTGCATGCCCCCCAAGGGATTTCTCGCCCTCAAAAAGGGTCACGTGAAACTGGTCGGCCAATTGGTAGGCCGCAGCCATTCCAGAAATGCCACCCCCGACAATAGCGATACGCTGGCGAAGGGTCGTTGGGATATCAAAAGACATGTAAGCTCCGGCTTTGCTTTCGGAATTTACGTCCGCGACACCGGCGTGGATCAAA
>JABSOU010000183.1 GCA_013215215.1 Cognatishimia sp.
CGTCGAGCGTCTGACCAAAGTGCGCGAGGCCGTCGGAGACGGGCCACTGGTCTATGGAGATTGGAACTGCGGAGCGACCTCTTTGGACGCCACGCGGGTCGGGCGCGCGGTGGCGCATATGGACATCATGCTTGAACAACCTTGCCCGACAATTGCCGATTGCGCGCGAGTGCGCGAGGCCACGGGCCTGCCGATGAAACTGGACGAAAACGCCCATGACATCCCCTCGATGCTCGAGGCGCATGAGCGCGGGTGCATGGATGCCGTCGCCCTGAAGCTTTCGAAATACGGAGGCCTGTCCGCCACCCGCCGCGCACGGGATATGTGTCTCTATCTCGGCGCAAAGATGTGTGTTGAGGACACTTGGGGCAGCGATATCACAACGGCTGCGCTCTTGCATCTCGCGGCCTCGACAGATCCGTCGCGGGTGCTGAACACCTGTGATCTGTCGTCTTATGTATCCCCCCGCCTCGCGCCAACAGCGCCGGAGCGCGCGAACGGTCGCATTGCCCCGCCAGAAGGCGCAGGTCTTGGGATCACCGTGGACGCGCAGGCGCTGGGCGCTGCTGATCTGACTGTGGAGTAAGCCATGCAGAAATTAACCACCCAAGCGGAATGGGCCACGCGTGCGAAAGCGGTTTTGCCGGCCGGCGGTTTCGGAAATTTTGACCCGTCTATGTTCATCAAAGAGGGTCGCGGATCGCGGGTCTGGGATGAGGATGGCAATGAATATGTTGACTATCTGATTGGCTCTGGCCCGATGCTCTTGGGCCATGGTCATCCGGAGGTTTTGGAAGCCGTTCTGGAGCAGCTCCCAAAGGGTCAGACCTTTTTTGCCAACAACGCGCTGGGCGTGGAGCTGGCTGAGGATATCGTCAACGCGATGCCGTGTGGGGAACAGCTGCGCTATGTGTCCTCGGGTGGAGAAGCGGATATGTACGCCATGCGCCTCGCGCGGGCCTTCACCGGGCGCGACAAGATCGTGAAGTTCGAAGGCGGCTATCACGGCATGAGCGCAGAGGCGCAGATGAGCCTTGCGCCTGTGAAGCAGGTGAACTTTCCTCAGGCGATCCCCGACAGTGCCGGGATTCCTCAGAGTGTCGCCGATGAAATGCTGATCGCGCCGTTTAATGACCCCGACTACATCCGCTCTCTTTTGGCGGAATATGAGGGGCAGGTGGCGGGCATCATCGTGGAGCCTCTCCAAAGGATCATCCCACCAGAACCGGGTTTCCTGCAGCTCTTGCGTGAGGAGGCTGACAAATACGGTATCGTCCTGATTTTCGACGAGGTGGTGACGGGCTTTCGTTTTGCCTATGGCGGGGCGCAGGAACTTTACGGCGTGACGCCAGATCTCTGCACCTTGGGTAAGGTGATTGGCGGAGGCTTTCCGTTGGCCGCCATTGTTGGGCGCGCGGACATCATGGCGCATTTTGATAAGGCGGTGGTTGGTGCCGACGGCTGGCTCATGCAGCTTGGCACGCTCTCGGGCAATCCGGTGGCGGCGATCGCGGGGATCAAGAGCCTCGAGATCCTGCGACGCGATGGGCAGTATGAGAAGCTGCGCGGGTATGGCCATCAGGTTCAGGACATGATCCGTAAAGCGCTTGATCCGGTGGGCATCGGGTATCGTATCGTCGGCGATCCCACCCTGTTTGAAATCGTGTTCACAGACGCCAAGCCGCGCACTTATCGCGATGTGCTTGCGGGCGATGCTGGGGCCGGCAAAGCGTGGAACGATACCTTGCGCGCGCATGGGATCTTTAAATCTCCGGGCAAGACCTATCCGTCCTTGGCCTTGACGGATGCGGACATGGAGCTGACCTCACATGCGATTTCCGAAGCGGCGAAAGCGGTCGCGCAATTGGGTTAAAAGAACCGGCGCACCCAACTGTCAGGGAGTAGGCGCAGAAGGCGAAAGACGCCTGCAAAGGGATAGGGAAAGGCCGTGCGGAATTTGCCACGTTTCATGTTGCGGATCACATGGTCGGCGGCCACGTCTGGCGTCATAAGCTGCGTCATCTGAAAGCTGTTTTTCTGCGTAAGGCGGGTCTCGATAAAGCCCGGGTTGGTGACTTGCACCCGAACATTCGTGGATCTCAAATCTAGATAAAGGTTCTCGGCCAAATGCATCAGCGCGGCTTTGCTGGTGCTATAGCCGACCGCGCCGGGCAAGCCGTGATAGGCGGCAAGCGAGCCGATCAAAACAATATGCCCCGCGTCCTTGGCAACAAACCGCGACACCACTACTGGCAAAACACGCATCGCACCAAGCACATTCACATCCATCATGAAGAGACCCTTATCGCGGTCCCAACCTTGCGCTGACATCGGGTCATAGGCCCCCGCGCAATAGATCACGCCGTCGATCTCTGGCAGGGCGGCAAGGGCTGCGTCCACGGACGTCTGGTCGGTCACGTCCATCGGCAGGATCTGGGCGTTTTTGACGTCGATATTTTCCAATCGCTCCGCAGATCGGGCAGAGAGTACGAGCCCACAGCCCTCGGCCGCGAGCTTTTCGGCCAGGGACCGCCCAAGGCCTTCGGAGGCGCCGATGATCCAATAGGTTTTTGCGAGTTTCGTCATGTCTGAAAGGTCTTTTTCGGCAGGGTGAGCGTAATCAAGATCGCGACGGCCTTTAGCCCGCAGGGGATCAGCGCGTAGAGCAGGGTCAGGCTGGCAAGCGCTTCGGGGGAGTTCTCTGAGGCAGATTGAAACCCTTGGCGATCCAAAATGGGTAGAACGAGCCCAGCGGCCAGCGCGAGCGTCATTTTATTAGCAAAGGACCAGAACCCAAAGGCCTGTCCGGTCTGTAGTCCAGCCTTCGCGAGTGTTGCGGAAAACAAGGCAGGCAGGATCAACATATCAGCCCCGGCCGCAAAGCCCGATCCGATGCAGATGATGGCAAAGGCGGTGGCTTCGCCGCCCCCAAGCGTTGCGGCCCAGCCGAAACTGGCGATGGCCAGCCCCATGGCAAGGACCAATGTGGCACGCGTGCCGATGCTGCCTGCGACCTTCGTCCAAATCGGAATGGACACCGCGGCGGCGAGGAAAAACAGGATCAGAAACGGGCCAGCCGCTTCCGTAAGCATCAGTCGATCTTCGACAAAGAACACAAAGAGTGTCGAGGTGATGGCGACAGGCAATGTATTCACACAGGTCAGCACCAAAAGATTGCCGCCGCCTGAGGAAATCAGCGCCTTGAGATCAAGCTTGTCCTCCTTGAGCGGGACGCCGGTCCAAAGCGGGCGGCTTAACCAGCCAACGCCTAAGATCAGAGCCATCAGAACGACGCCAAAGCCTGTATAGCCCAACCAAATCGGCAACGAGGCCGCAAGGATGATCCCGATCAAACTGCCACTTTCGCGCCACTTCGCAACGTCGATCATCGCATGGGTTGTGTCCCCAACGCTCAACGCGCGGGTCTGGCCGTAAAAGAGGATCGTGGCGAGGCTAAAGGCCGTAAAGACCAACGCGAGCACCAGCACCAACCAAAGGATCGGTTCAGTTGGGGGCACAATCGTGAATAGACACAGAAAGCCAATGGCCAGACCCACGACCGCCACGCCCACAAACATTCGGCGTCGGTTCGGATATCGGTCCACCATCCAGCCAAGCGCCGGATCCTGCACAAAATCCAGAACGCGAATGCCAAGCAGGATCGCGCCGACTGTCGACAGGCTGAGACCCAGGTTCACTTCTGCATAGCGCGGCAGGTGAATGTAGAGCGGCAGGCCCGCAGCCGCCAAAGCCATGGCGAAGAGACCAATGGGCAGGGCGCGCATCACAGCCCCCGGAGCCTACGTGACACCGCAGGAAAGCGGCTGTCCAGCGAGAGCCAGATATCCAGAAACCGTGCGCGGATATTTGGATGGTTTAGGCGACAGGTCTTTGCGTCGTTGCGATAGAGCGTCACCTGATCCTTTGAAGCTCCGACAGCAAGAAAACGATCCCCCGGCCCGACATCTGCAAAACAGTCTTGTAGCTTGCGCGCGATTTCCGGGTGGTCAGGCTGGGTGCCTTCTAGGCGGTCAAGCTCTTCCATCGTCGCTGTCGTTAGGCTCTTTTTAGAGAACCTGCGCGCGTAACGCAGCTCTAACGCGGCCTGTTTGACAGAATCATAGCGCGCGCCACCTTGAGTGAAGACTGTGATGTCAAACACGCGAAAGCCTAGCCAGGTCACTCTGTCCGTCGCCGAGATATCCACGTCCTCAATCGCGCTGAGCGCACTCGGCGCCATGCTATCGGCCTGCACTGGGCCGATGGCCAAGGCAAGCAACATCGCTAAGGCCTTGCTGTCAAATCTGAAAAACCGAGCCAATCGCACCTGCGTCCCTCGCCGAAGTTTGATACTTTTACGGGCGAGGGGCTGTGGCGGA
>JABSOU010000184.1 GCA_013215215.1 Cognatishimia sp.
CGCTTCACAATGGGGTTGATGGATCTGCAATCAGGCTTTGGCTTTATCACTTTGGCCATGGCGATGTTTGCTCTGCCAGAAGCGCTTTATCTCGTGCTGAAACCCTCGCGATCTGATCAAGGCAGCAGCGGAGAGATCAAAGACCTGCGCATCACGCGCGATGAGGCGAAAAAGATCACGCCGGTCATTGGCCGCCAGTCGATCCAAGGTTTCTTTATCGGCGTTCTGCCCGGAGCGGGGGCCACGATTGCGTCTTTCCTCGGCTACGCGGTGGAACGCAATATCGCGCCTGCTGAAGAGCAGAAAGAGTTCGGCGACGGCTCTGTCAAAGGCCTTGCGGCACCAGAAACCGCCAACAACGCGGCTTGCACAGGTTCGTTTGTGCCTTTGCTGACGCTCGGCATTCCGGGCTCGGGGACGACTGCGATTTTGCTGGGCGCTTTGATTGCTCTGAACGTCACCCCGGGTCCGCGCCTGATGGTGGATGATCCGCAGATTTTCTGGTCCGTCATCATCTCGATGTATATCGGCAACGTGGTTCTGTTGATCCTGAACCTGCCGCTGATCCCTTACATCGCCAAGATCCTGGCCGTGCCGCGGAATTTCCTGATCCCGTTTATCCTCTTCTTTACCTTGATGGGGGCCTATATCGGGCAGAACAACGCGACCGAGCTGTTGATCCTTGTGGCCTTTGGAATTTGCGCGACGATCTTCAAGTTCGCGGATTACCCGCTGGCACCGCTGCTCATTGGCTTCATTCTGGGCACCATGCTCGAGGACAACTTCGCGCGCTCGATGAACCTGTATGATGGCGCAAGCTTTGTCTGGGATCGTCCAATGACGCTGGGTCTGTTGGTGATCTCGGTCTTGCTGGTGGTCTTCCCAAGCTATCGTGCACGGCGCGCCAAAGCGCGGGCGGCTGGGATCGCTGATGGCGACTAAACCTTTGAACGGTGTTCGGGTTTTAGACCTGACCAACGTCTTGGCCGGCCCCTATTGTTGCTATCAATTGGCAATGATGGGTGCCGATGTCATCAAGGTGGAACGACCCGGGTCTGGGGATCTGGCCCGTGTGCTTGGGGCCGATCCAAAGCGTAATTCAGCCGGCATGGGCATCAGCTTCCTCGCGCAGAACGCGGGGAAAAGGTCTGTTACGTTGGATATGAAATCCGCGCGGGGCAAAGAGCTTTTGAAAGAGCTCGTGAAGACCGCAGATGTGCTGGTTGAGAATTTCCGTCCGGGCGTCATGGCGCGGTTGGGGTTGGACTATGAGGTGCTGAAGGCCGAGAGCCCGCACCTGATCTACTGCGCCATTTCAGGTTTTGGGCAGACCGGACCGCGTCAGAACGATCCCGCCTATGATCAGATCGTGCAGGGTGTGTCGGGTGTAATGTCGATCACAGGCGCACCGAATACGGCTCCGTATCGTGTGGGCTATCCCTTGGCTGACACCAACGGGGGCATGGCGGCCGCGATGTCCATTTGCGCGGCCCTCAACGCGCGTCCGAGGGGTGCGTTTCTGGATGTTTCCATGACGGACTCGGTGATTTCTTCGATGGGTTGGGTCGTGTCCAATTACCTGATCGGAGGCGTGATGCCCGCCGCCCATGGCAATGAAAATACGACTTCAGCTCCGTCAGGCACATTCGCGACCAAAGACCAGCCGATCAACATCGCGGCCAATCGAGATGAACAATGGGAGGCTTTGGCCCGCCATATCGGGAAGTCTGATTTGCTGACCCATCCCGACTATCAAACCCGCGAGGATCGCAAGCGCAATCGGCATGCATTGCGTGCCGAGATAGAGGCCGTTCTGACGACGCGTCCATCGGAGAATTGGGTGGCAGAGCTCAACAAGCTCGGCGTGCCGACCGGTCCTGTTATGACGGTCCCACAGGTTCTGGAAGACCCGCAGCTGGTGGATCGAGGCATGGTTGCGTCTTTGGTTGAGGGAGACGACACGATCCAAGTGACGGCAAGCCCCGTGGTTATGGATGGCGAACGCCCGTCACCAAAAGACGCGCCGCCAGAACTCGGAGCGCATAATGCAGAAATCTGGGCAGAGCTTGGTCTTTCGGCCGCCGAGATAGACGCGCTAACGGCAGAAGGTATCTTATGAGCGACGTTGCAGACTGGTGGCGCACTTCGATCATCGACATGGAACCCGGGCGTATCGAGCTGCGCGGGCATCCGATTGAGGAGCTGATCGGGAGTGTCAGTTTTCCCGAAATGATCTGGCTTATGGTGCGCGGAGATCGCCCGTCTGAGGGGCAAGCAAAGCTCTTTGAAGCAGCGCTGGTGTCGGCGGTGGATCACGGTCCGCAAGCGCCGTCTATCGCCGCCGCGCGTATGTCTGTCACTTGCGGGCTGCCGCTGAACAACGCTATGGCGAGTGCCGTGAATATGTTGGGCGATGTGCATGGCGGGGCTGGAGAGCAGGCGGTGGAGCTCTATCATTTCCTGGCGAGGGCTGGCGCGCCTTTGTCTGACGCCTTGGATGACTGGTGCGCAGCACGCGGTAAGATCGTCCCCGGCTTTGGGCACCGCTTTCACACCCCGACCGACCCTCGTGCGCCTCGGCTTTTGGAACTTGTGAATGAAAGCGTTGAGGCGGGTGTCTGCGACGGTGCTTTCGCGGAGATTGCGGTGCAAGTCGAACAGGAGTTGCTGAGCCGCACCGGCAAACCCGTTCCGATGAACATCGACGGCGCAACAGCGGTGATCTATGCGGAACTCGGCTTTGCACCGCCTCTGGCCCGTGGCTTGTTTTGCTTGTCCCGCTCTGTAGGCATCCTCGCCCATGCTTGGGAGCAAACCCAACAAGGCGGGCGCAACAAGGGTCCAACCCCGCCGGGCTATCGTTGGACTTTTGACGGCTAAATCACCCGATCAAACACCCTGTGGATTCGCCTAAATTTTCAGCACCTCCACACGTAACCCCCTAAAACACGGACCTATTTCAGTCCCTAAAATTATCTGCTTGCGCTCAGGTTTCTTTATGCGAACGTAATTTTATGACCGAGAGTAATCAGTATTTCGATGAAATGTTGCGAGAGGCGGGTTTGCCTCGGCAACCTTATGAAGCCTACTTCAATTGGTTTAAGAATGAAGACCTCAAAACGCTGAGGCGCAAATCCGCAGAGGCCGAAAGTTTCTTTCGCCGGATTGGTATTACGTTCAACGTCTATGGTCAGGATGAGGCCGACGAACGTCTGATCCCTTTTGACATCGTCCCGCGCGTGATTTCCGCCAAAGAGTGGCGCACGCTGGAACGCGGGATCGAACAGCGCGTCCGCGCGATCAATGCGTTTTTGCACGACATCTACCATCGTCAGGAAATCCTGCGCGCCGGGCGGATTCCCAAGGAAATCATCGCGGGCAACGAGGCGTTCCTCTCGGAGATGGTCGGGATGAAACCACCCGGAGGCGTCTATACCCATATCGTCGGCACCGACCTCGTGCGCACCGGTGAAAACGAGTTCTACGTGCTTGAGGACAACGCCCGCACCCCATCCGGTGTGAGCTATATGCTCGAGAACCGCGAGACCATGTTGCAGATGTTTCCAGAGCTTTTCACCCAGCTCAAAGTGCGTCCGGTCTCTGCTTACCCACAGCTGTTGCGCCGCTCTCTGGCTGACAGTTGCCCCGACAATTCACCCAACGCGAAACCCGTGGTGGCGGTGCTGACGCCGGGGATCCACAACTCGGCCTATTTCGAACATGCCTTCCTTGCGGATCAAATGGGGGTCGAGTTGGTTGAATCCACCGATCTGCGGGTCGAAGACGGCTTTGTCTCGATGCGGACGACGCGGGGCTATCAGCCGATTGATGTGCTCTATCGCCGTGTGGACGATGACTATCTTGATCCGCTGACCTTCAATCCAGACAGTATGCTGGGCGTGCCGGGGATCATGGATGTCTATCGCGCGGGCAACATCACCATCGCAAACGCACCGGGTACGGGGATTGCTGACGACAAAGCGCTCTATTCCTACATGCCCGATATCGTCGAATTCTATACCGGCGAGCAGGCGATCCTAAAGAACGTGCCGACCTGGCGCTGCTCCGAAGAAGACAGCCTGAAATACGTCTTGGACAACCTCGCCGATCTAGTGGTCAAAGAAGTGCATGGGTCTGGCGGCTACGGCATGCTGGTCGGTCCCGCGGCCTCAAAGAAAGAGATCGCGGCTTTTGAGCGCAAACTCCGTGCGCGGCCTGCCAATTACATTGCCCAGCCGACGCTGTCGTTGTCGACAGTGCCCATCCTGACCAAAGCGGGGCTTGCGCCACGACACGTGGACCTGCGCCCCTTTGTTCTCGTATCGCCCAATCG
>JABSOU010000185.1 GCA_013215215.1 Cognatishimia sp.
GGTTCTGTTGCCGCAGACGAGCTGAAAGTCGTCACCAAGAAAGCGCCGACAGAGGCGCAGTTGGCGGATCTGCAGTTTGCGTGGAAAGTCGCGAAACACGTGAAATCAAATGCCATCGTCTATGTCAAAGACGGCGCAACCGTGGGCGTTGGCGCAGGCCAGATGAGCCGCGTGGACAGCGCGAATGTCGCCGCCGCCAAGGCGGAACGCATGGCGGCGGAGCTGGGTCTGGACGAAAGCCTCGCGAAAGGCTCTGCCGTGGCCTCTGACGCCTTCTTCCCATTTGCCGACGGTCTACTCGAGGCCGCTGCAGCGGGTGGCACCTGTGTCATCCAGCCGGGCGGGTCCATGCGCGACAATGAGGTGATTGCCGCCGCTGATGAGGCCGGACTCGCAATGGTCTTTACAGGCATGCGTCACTTCCGCCACTAAGGGCGAGGCATAGGTTAAGGGGCGGCAGATGCGGCTGGTATTTTGGATCGGATTTTGGATTTTCCTGCTAGATCAGGCGTCCAAATTCTATGTCGTCCATATGCTGGAATTGGACCGCGTCACGCGGATCGAGGTCTGGCCGCCTTTCCTGAACCTCCATATGGCCTGGAACACCGGCGTGAATTTCGGCCTTTTGGCCGGGAACAGCGACGTCGCGCGCTGGGCGCTGATCTTTGTCGCTCTAACGATCTGCACCTTTGTGATCTATTGGATCTGGCGAGATCGGCCGCAACTGAAAGGGCTGATCTCGGCGGGTTTGCTGATTGGCGGCGCTTTGGGCAACGTCGTGGACCGCTTCATCTACGGCGCCGTGGCGGATTTTCTGAACATGAGCTGCTGTGGGTTCAACAACCCATATGCCTTCAACGTGGCGGATATCTCTGTGTTCATGGGCGCACTTGGGTTGGCTTTTTGGGGCGGGGCTCAAAAGCAGGCGTGACGGATCGGATCCGATCCGTTAAGCATAGGCGAAACGACAGGAGACGTCTGAATGGGCGGTATGCGCGCAGTCATCTTGGGAATGGTTCTGGTCTTGGCCGGTTGTGCCAACGAGAAAGGCATCCGTGTGCTGTCTTCTGGCGACGAAGGCCCGGATGAATTCGCGATCATGCCGACCAAGGAACTTGCGGCGCCAGCAAGCTATTCCAGCCTGCCGGAACCAACGCCGGGTGGCACCAACCTTGCAGACGTTGATCCATTGGCAGAAGGCGCAGCGGCCTTGGGCGGCAATCGCACCACAGCCTCGGCTGGCTCGTCCTTCCCCGCAACGGACAGCGCGCTGGTCAGCTACGCATCGCGCAACGGGACCACACCGAATATTCGCGAGCAGCTGGCACAGGATGACGAGGCCGTCCGTGGCCAATTCAACCGCTTTGTATCTTGGCGCCTTGGGTCTAACGACCGCTACAACGAGATCTACCGCCGCTATCACCTAAACGCCTATCGCGAGCTCGCCCGCTGGCGTCGTGCCGGCGTGAAAACGCCGACGGCCCCTACACCACCTCAGTAATCTTCGCTCACAATCGCGTAAAACCGGTTGAAGCGCGCCCCGCGCGGCGTAACTATCTGTTCAAACGACAGAGGAGAGTGCCATGCGGCGCATGATCTTGCTGGCTGGGCTTGCCATTGCGGCGACGCTTCCGGCCCGCGCGCAAGAAGCGGTGACAGATTTCACCTTGGACAATGGCATGCAGGTCGTGGTGGTTGAAGATCACCGAGCTCCGGTTGTCATGCATATGGTCTGGTATAAGGCAGGCTCTGCGGATGAACCTGCAGGCACTTCGGGGATCGCGCATTTTCTGGAACATCTGATGTTCAAACAAACAGAAAACCTCGCTCCAGGTGAGTTTTCCGAGACCGTGACCGCGCAAGGCGGTCAGGACAACGCTTTCACCAGCTTTGACTATACGGCCTACTACCAACGTGTCGCGGCGGATCGGCTGGAGCTGATGATGCAGATGGAGAGCGATCGGATGGTCAATCTGCGTCTGACCGAAGAGGATATCCTGACTGAGCGCGATGTGATCATCGAAGAGCGCAACCAACGCACGGAAAACAGCGCAGGCGCTCTGTTCCGCGAACAACGCATGGCCGCGCAATATATGAACCATCGCTACGGCGTGCCGATCATCGGCTGGCGTCACGAGATGGAAACGCTGGATATGGCCGACGCGCTGGCCTTCTATGAAGAGTTCTATGCGCCGAATAATGCGATCCTGATCGTAGCTGGTGACGTTGAACCCGACGACGTGCGCGCGCTGGCGGATAAATACTACGGCGTGATTCCTGCCAATCCGGATTTGAAACCACGTGCCAGGACGCAAGAGCCTCCGCAATTGTCGGCACGTCGCATGGTCTATCGCGACGCGCGGGTGGCGCAAGAATATGTGACCCGCAGCTATCTCGCGCCTGAACGGGATGCCGGCGATCAGCGAGAGGCGGCGGCACTGACCTTGCTGGCCGCGATCCTGGGCGATGGCCCGACGGCGGTTCTGCCCCGAGATCTGCAATTCGGCAGCAAGCAAGCGGTCTACACAACGGCGTTTTACGGTGGCATGTCGCTGGATGACACGACCTTTGGTTTGGTGATCGTGCCGTCTGAAGGTGTGGGCTTGCAAGAGGCCGAGGACGCGATGGATGCTTCGGTGCGTCAGTTCATCAAAGATGGCGTGGATGAAGATCACCTCAAGCGCATCAAGATGCAGCTTCGTGCGGCCCAGATCTACGCGCGGGATGACGCGGATGCAGTCGGCAACCGCTATGGACGTGCTTTGACCAGCGGGTTGACCATTCAGGACGTGCAGGAGTGGCCCGATATCCTTCAGTCGATCACCGGCGAAGAGATCGTGGCGGCAGCAGAGCGCGTGTTCAAAATCGAGAACTCTGTGACCGGCTGGTTGCGTAAACCTGCTGAGGAGGTGACCCAATGATCCGTTTTGTCCTAGGCGTTGTGATGATCTTTGCGGCTCTGCCTGCGCGGGCTGAAATCGACATCAAAGAGGTGACCAGCCCCGGCGGGATCACCGCTTGGCTTGTCGAAGAACCTTCGATTCCCTTCGTGGCGCTAGAACTGCGATTCCGCGGTGGCGGAACGCTTGACCTGCCGGGCAAACGCGGCGCAACAAACTTGATGGTGGGCCTTCTTGAGGAAGGTACGGGCGACATGGACGCGCGCGATTTTGCCAAAGCGACCGAAGAACTGGCCGCGCAATTTGGCTATCGTGCTTATGATGAATCCATCGCGCTATCGGCCAAATTCCTAACGGAAAATCGCGACGAGGCGATTGCCCTGTTTCGCAAATCAGTTGTTGAGCCACGGTTTGATCAGGTTTCTCTGGATCGCGTCCGCGAGCAGGTGCTGAGCGGTATCAGATCCGACGCCAAAGACCCGAACCGGATTGCCTCGGCCAAATTTGACGCTTTGGCCTTTGGCGATCACCCCTATGGCTCGTCCATGGACGGCACCGAAGCCAGTGTTCTCGGGTTGACCCGCGAAGACATCATCGCGGCGCATCAAGGCGCCTTGGCCTTGGACCGGATCTATGTGTCCGCTGTGGGTGACATCACCGCCGAAGAGCTCGGCGTGATGCTGGACGAGTTGCTGATGGGCCTCCCCGAAACAGGCGCAGCATTTGCCGGACCGGCAGAGTTCAGCCTTGCCGGTGGCCAGACCATCGTCGATTTCGCGACCCCTCAGTCCGTGGCGCTTTTTGGTCACGAAGGGATCGAACGCGATGATCCAGATTTCTTTGCGGCCTTCCTGCTCAACACGATCATGGGCAGCAGTGGCTTTGACAATCGCCTGATGGAAGAGGTGCGCGTGAAACGAGGCCTGACCTATGGCATCGGCACCTATCTGATCGCGATGGATCAAGCCGAGCTTTATTTGGGCTCTGTGGCGTCCGCAAATGATCGCGTGATGCAAGCGGTGGATGTGGTGAGATCCGAATGGGCGCGGATGGCCTCGGAAGGGCCCAGCGTCGAAGAGTTGGACGCCGCCAAAGCCTATCTGACTGGGGCGTATCCTTTGCGGTTCGACGGCAACGCGGCGATTGCGAATATTCTGGTTGGCATGCAGATGGATGACCTCGGTATCGACTATATCGCAGGCCGCAATGACAAGGTGCGGGCTGTGACATTAGAGGACGTGAAACGAGCCGCGGCGCGGCTTATGCGGCCTGAGGATCTGCATTTCGTGATCGTGGGTCAGCCGGAGAGTTGATTTCCACTTAAATCAAGTCACTGAAAACCCCGGCGATTTCCGCTGGGGTTTCTTGTTTTTCGGAAATG
>JABSOU010000018.1:0-902 GCA_013215215.1 Cognatishimia sp.
ATAGACGCGGTATGTAGTTCTGACGCAAGGGGTCGCTGCCAATGGCAACGACCCCTTTTGCGTTTCAGCATGGAAGACGACGTCAGGTACTCAGACGCGGTCCTCGTAGTATGCTCCGTGAGGTTGCCCTCTTGGGCGCACAATCCTGACGCCTTCCATGAATGTCCTGACTTCGCCCTCAACCCACGAGGATCTCTGAACAAAGCCCGTTCATCCGTTTCGCCCTAACCTTTGCAGGTCAGCGCTGCGGGAAAACCCATCGATACCGATCTGACGATCCGCACGCGATACACACCTTGCGGCACATACCAAGGGCTCATCCCCCCAGCCGATCTTTGGCCGAAGCCTCTGATCAGCCCGCGACTGCCATTCCACCGCCTTCCCATCCTTGGCATCCTAAGATCCCATCTCTGTTTCGGCCAGCGTCCTAAGTCATCCGTGGTTTAAGGTCGTTGCCTCCCTCGCCCCGCGTCCCCCTTAAGAGACTTTCGCGTCCCGCTCCGGATCTTGCGATCCCTTGCGTTGGATTAACGTTGGCATTTGGATCGGCGATCCGGCAAGGGAAATATTTTGTTTTATGCTAATTTCTTGGGGGTAAGTCTTTGAGTTCGCTTGTGGATTTCCTGTGGATAACTCGGATTTCCTGAGCGTCTCGGCTGGCTTGGGGGATTGAAGGTGAAAATCGCGCGACGGGGTGGTTTCGCGGGTGATTTTCGTGGTTTCCGGCGTGGTTTCGGTGGGTCACGCGGGGGTTGCCGGAGAATCACGGGGAATCAGGGCTGCGGATTTGAGGGTGTTTGAACATGGTTTGAGGAATAGGGAAAGACAGATTTTGCGGCCGCAGCATAGTTTTCATCGCCTGTGGCACTGCTGCGTTTTCGATCTAGTCCAGCGCCCGGCCC
>JABSOU010000018.1:1002-1675 GCA_013215215.1 Cognatishimia sp.
CTCCTTCTTTGGGGGCAAGGACTTTGACGGCTGACTTCGCGGACATTTTGGACAGGTCTTTCGCGACGCCCGACAAGCCTTGCACGCACATCACAAAGCCCACTGAGGCTGCAATGCTCCAGGCGGGATCGAGTTGTGACAGCGCCACAAGCGCCACCACCTGAATCCCGAGCCCCAAATAAAGCGTCAGGGTCAACCCAAACCGCGCGGCGATCCAGCCTGCCGAGACGTTTGTGACCATTCCCATGAATTCATAGAGCAGGAACAGATAGGCCAATTGCACCGGCGAGAACCCCAGCGTGTGAAAATGCAAAAGCACCAACATCCGCAATGCGCCATCCGTGAGCATAAAAGCCCAATAGGCGGCGGTCACAGTGATATAGGCGGCTAGGCCCGTGTTCTGGCTCATTTTACCCTCTCGCGACGCGCATTCTTTGAAAGAATGCGACGTCGGAATTTTTCAAAATTCCGAGCCCCTAGAGGCTCTGGGCGACCATTTTAGTGATGTCGGCCAAGCGGCAGACATAGCCCCATTCATTGTCATACCAAGCATAGATCTTCACTTGGCGCTTGTTCACCACCATGGTCGACGGCCCATCCACAATGGTCGAGCGATCATCGTCGGTGAAATCGCAACTGACCAGAGGGCGGCTCTCATAGCCAAGAATGCCCT
>JABSOU010000186.1 GCA_013215215.1 Cognatishimia sp.
CCAGCCGCCAGCCAGCGCGCATTGTCGATCAGGAAACGGGCAAAGCCCATGCTTTATAGAACGTAGCGGGAGACATCCGCGGATTTCGTCAGCTCGCCGAGGTTCTTTTCAACGAACGCGGCGTCGACTGTGATCTCTTGGCCGCCCTGGTCCGGTGCGTTGAAGGACAGTTCCTCAAAGACACGTTCCATGACGGTGTAGAGCCGCCGCGCGCCGATGTTTTCGACCGATTGGTTCACATCCGCCGCGATCTTCGCCAGCTCGGCGATGCCCTCATCGGTGAAGGTGACCTTAACCTCTTCGGTCGCCATCAGCGCCGTGTATTGGCGGGTCAGAGCGTTGTCGGTTTCGGTCAAAATGCGCACGAAGTCGTCTTCGGTCAGCGCACGCAGCTCGACACGGATCGGCAGACGGCCCTGCAACTCGGGCAAGAGATCCGACGGCTTCGCGATATGGAACGCGCCGGACGCGATGAAAAGGATGTGGTCGGTTTTCACAGGACCGTGCTTGGTGCTGACGGTCGTGCCCTCGATCAAAGGCAGCAGGTCGCGCTGCACCCCTTCGCGGCTCACGTCGCCACCCCGCGCATCGGAACGGGCGCAGACCTTGTCGATCTCGTCCAAGAACACGATGCCGTTTTCTTCAACCGAACTTAGCGCATTGCGGGTGACGGTCTCGTCATCCAGCAGCTTGTCCGCTTCTTCGCCGATCAGAACCTCATAGCTTTCCGCCACAGTCAACTTTTTGCGGGTGGTGCGCCCGCCCATGGCTTTGCCAAAGATATCGCCAAGGTTCATCATGCCCATCTGGCTGCCGGGCTGACCCGGAATATCAAACATCCCTCCCATGGGGTTTGAGGTATCTGCAACCTCAAGCTCGATCACCGTGTCGTCAAGCTCTCCGGCCAAGAGTTTCTTGCGAAACATCTCGCGGGTGCCCTCGCGGGCGTCATCGCCAGCAATCGCGGTGATCACCCGTTCCTCAGCGGCCGAGCGCGCGTTCGCCTTAACCTCATCACGCATGTGTTCGCGGGTCTGCAAGATCGCAGCATCCACCAGATCGCGCACGATCTGTTCCACGTCGCGACCGACATAGCCAACTTCGGTGAACTTCGTAGCTTCGACCTTCAGAAACGGCGCCTTCGCCAGTTTCGCCAGACGTCGTGAAATCTCGGTTTTGCCGACGCCGGTGGGGCCGATCATCAGGATGTTCTTTGGATAGACTTCGTCGCGCAGATCATCAGAGAGCTGCTTGCGCCGCCAACGGTTGCGCAGCGCCACGGCAACAGCACGTTTCGCGTCCTTCTGGCCGATAATGAAACGGTCCAGCTCCGAGACAATCTCGCGGGGGGTTAGGTCGGTCACTCTAGTCTTCCTCTACGTCTTTGCCAGGGTTCTGAAGGGGCTGACGCTTGATCAACGCCCAGGCTTCATTTCCTGATCTCATCGTACCACCGCGCGCTTTGATCGTAATTAAAAGTGCGCGAGTGTCTTCTTCAGATTCGCCAATCAGGCGGGCCAGTTTGTCGATGCCGACCCAGCCGTCGCCTTTGGCGTTTTCCAGCCGTTTCTTCAGCAATTTTTGCCGTTGGTTGCCCCAGGACAGCCAGCGACGGAACCCTCGGTATTCATCCAGCAAGATGGGCCCAAGGAGCGTGCCAAAGAAACTCCCCGCGAAAAATGTCGCGAGGATTTGCCAGAGGGTGCTTTCCTCACCCACGGATCGTCTCCACCGTCAGCCGGCCATTCGTGTAAACGCAAATATCCGCCGCAATCGCCATCGCAGCCCGCGCGATGTCTTCGGCGGATTTGTCGCTGTCCATCATGCCACGCGCCGCCGCCAGTGCGAAATTGCCGCCAGAGCCGATCGCGGTCACGTCATGCTCGGGCTCCAGAACGTCCCCTGCCCCGGTGATCACGAAAAGATCCGCTCCATCCGTCACAATCAACATCGCTTCGAGCTTTTGCAGATACTTGTCGGTCCGCCAGTCTTTGGCGAGCTCGACCGAGGCCCGCGCCAATTGGCCCGGCGTTGCCTCAAGTTTCGCTTCAAGCCTTTCCAGCAAAGTAAACGCGTCTGCCGTAGACCCAGCAAACCCGGCCACGACTTCATGTCCACCGGGTTTCAGCCGGCGCACTTTGCGCGCGGTGCCTTTGATCACAGTTTGACCAAGGCTGACCTGCCCGTCGCCAGCAATCACGACCTCGCCGCCCTTTTTGACGCCAATGATGGTTGTTCCATGCCAACCGGGGAAAGTGTCCTCTGCCATAGTGGCCTCCTGCATTCGGTGTTCTTATATGGGACGCCCCCCAAAAAGACACAAGCCCGCGGGCAAAATTGCGCGAAATCACCGAATCTCTGCCGTTACGACAAGCTATGCAGCGCGCGCAATGCGGGGCTGTCGAACTGGCATTTGTAAAGTTCTCAAACTGCCTGTTATTTGCGCACAACAACCGACACAGGGTCGGCTGTCCCATTCAAAGGAATACTGAAATGGCAACTATCGCTTTGACCGCACAAGCGCCTTTCAAGGCAGCTGGCTCCATCTTTGCTTTTGTAGGCACCGCAGTCGCGGCTGTCGTCGCATGGAACGAAAAACGCAATGACCTGCGTGTTCTTTCCAGCCTGAGCGACGCTCAGCTGGATGACATTGGTCTGTCCCGCGGCGATTTCTAATCCCCGCACTCTAAAGTACCCTCCCCAAAAAGCCGTCTGACCCTGTCAGGCGGTTTTTTCTTTGCCCGCTCTAGGGTATCAAATCGGCGTTGACCCATTTTTTCGTGACGCCCTATGCCCGCTCCACGCCTTACGCGATTTTATTTACCGGCCACCCGCATCAAGAAAGTTCAAAGCGGCAAGGATCGCATGATCTCTCGCATGATGAGGGTCCTGGACGAGGACGGGTTTTCGGTTGAAATCCACCCGACAGAAACGGCTCGGAGCTCTTTCGAAGGCTATTCCGTCTTTGCAATGGAACCCGCGAATGCCGAGAGGTCTGTCACGATACGCGAGGCCTATCACCCGTCGTTTTACCGCATCGAAGTGGAGAAGAAGCGATGGCTTTGGGACGTCGCCAAGCGGCGGCTTGATGCGGATAGCGTGGATCATGCGCGCGCTCGGAAATTCTATCGCTATTGGCAGGCGCATCTGTTTGGCGACGCCCCGGATCACACCACGCGTGATGGATCTGTATTGATCCCTCTGCAGGGCAAGCTCACCCGCCAAAGAAGCTTTCAAGCCTGCAGCCCCATTGAGATGATTGCGCAGACTGCGGCGCATTTCCCAGATCGCAAGATCCACGTCACCCTACATCCGCGCGAGGTTTATAAAGAGAGCGAACTACAAGCGTTGAGCGACCTTCAGACTGAATATCCAAACGTGGATCTCAGCCAAGCCAAGTCCTTTGAACTCCTACGAACCTGCGATTTCGTGGTGACCCAGAATTCGTCCGTCGCCTTCTTGGCAAATTTCTTTGCGAAACCCTCGGTTTTGTTTGGCAAGATCGACTTTCACCACATCGCCTTGGACGCGACCCAAGGCGATGCGGCCGAGGCGTTCACGCAAGTCGAGACGCATCAGCCAGACTACGCGGCTTACATTTGGTGGTTCTGGCAGAAACACGCGATCAATCTGCGCAAGGCAAATGCCGATGACCGCATCCGCGCGCGACTGCGCAAATTCGGTTGGCCGCTCTAACGAAAAAGGCGCCCCGATGGAGCGCCTTTTCTAGAAATCTCTCAGATCCGCTCAGAGCGAGTCTTCGATCCAGCTTTGCAGCGCCGCTTTCGGGGCCGCGCCCGCACGGTTCGAGATCACCTGACCGTCCTTAAAGATGAACAGCGCCGGAATGCCGCGCACGCCCATGGAGGCAGCCGCGTTCGGGTTGCTGTCGACATCGACTTTGGCGATCTTGACCTTGCCTTCCATCTCGGAAGACAGCTCTTCGAGAGCTGGGCCAATTTGTTTACATGGGCCACACCATTCCGCCCAGAAATCGACGACGACTGGGATTGAGGAATTTTTGACTTCGGCGTCAAAAGTGGCATCGGTGACAGCGACGGTTGCCATGATATTCTCCTAAAGAGGGAAGTGAGTTGGCTAAGAACCTAGGTACGAGATGCTGGGGCGTCAAGCAGCTAGCGCCCTAAGGAGTGCGTCATTCACCAATTCTTGAGGCAAAAGCATGAGTTCGGTTGATTTCGTCCACAAAATCGCCGTTTCAATCTGCCTACCTGGGTAGATCTGAGCCA